>JANXMQ010000240.1 GCA_025354565.1 Akkermansiaceae bacterium | reverse complement strand
CTACGCGGGCCTTGAATTCGGGGTCGTGTCTTCTTCGTTTGCCTTTCATTTTTTTGTGTGTGTTCGGTTCGGTTTTAACGCCGCTCCCACACACCACAATCATAGCTTAGCCAATGGCCTGATTTTCTGGGGCCGCCTCAGAGTGCTTTACCTTTTTGAAACCCAAGATTTCCGGGGTCAATCACTTGGATGCGATAGATACTATTTTTTGGATCTGGCAACATGACCAGTATGACTCTTTTTAATCCCTCCTTAACGTCAAAAGAGCCGAGGGGAATCATTTGGTCGCCCTTTTTCCTAACAATCTGATTCAATCCGATAGGCACTGGCATCCAATCGGTAATCAGTGGTGAGCGAAGAGCGAGCTTTCCTTGCTCTTTCCATTTCCCATCTTCGGTCTTAGTGGCCAAGATCACGTCATCTTCGCCTTCTATCAAACTTTGCACACAAAGGATACGCGCCTTAGCGCCTTCCTCATTTTTCTTTTCTGGTGAGACAGGAGCGGGTTGGGTTTGCGCATGGCAGATTCCGGCAAAGAAAAGAACAGCAAAGAGTTGATATTGGAAAACGAAGCGTTTGGGCATGAGTGTGCGATGAGGTTCTGAAGTGAGTGGATTTTCACGGTGCATGATCAGATTTCCTCAGCTTTCAGCCAACGGAAGGAGATGATGTTCAATTTTCTGCCGGTACCACATCAGGAGCGATCAGTGTCCGAGCGGCTGTTTTATAGCGGTTGTTGAGTCCAGATTTGTCGATGGCCGCCTGAAGTGCGCCTAACGCCCTTTGAGAGGCATCGGTGCTGCTTGGCCGACGATTTACGAAGTCTGCCATGTTGAGAAAGGGCCCGCGTGCTTTAACTTCAGTGACGATCGCGTTGGCAAGTCCGTCCATTTCAGTGTCGCTGAGATCGCGAAATCCATTCCAATCCCCTTCACTGCCGCTGGTAGCGGACTTCACGGCATATCCGAGAGTGCCAAAAGGGAGGTTTTTTTTCTGCTTTGCACCCGTGGCATCAAGCAGTTCTTGATCGCGAACGCTTGTTAGAAACGCCTTCCACGCCACGACTGAGGTGCAGTTCACATTGAACGCGCCATCGATTAGAAGGTATTTCGGCAGCTTGTTGATCGCCTCGGGTTTGAAATTATCACCACTGAAGAGCTCGGTGACGGCGGCAGCCGGGGATTGGTATGGGTAAAACAGGAGGCGCTTGTTGCGCAGCAGGCCTTTGCCCGTGGCGAGTTCCTGGAACTGCACAAGTGGGGTGCGGGAGTCGTTCGCCCAAGAAGAGGAAGCCCCCGAACTACCATCGACGATTCCCGATAGAAACCATGAGTCCCACAGTGCGTTGTTCACCATCCACGAGGGATCATGGTAGGTGCCATCATAAACCTTGTCAGAGGTCAGGAACGGATTCGACCAAGAGTTGCCGATGCTTTTCGCCATTGTCACCATGGTCGCCTGTGGCTCTAACCCGGTTCCCAATACGCGTTGGGCTGGCACGGTGGGCAGGATGCCAGTGGTGGCGCTGAGCGCGGTACCACCTGCAAAACGACTGGAAAATCCACAGGCGATTGCGTTTTCAAATGCGCCAATTGAGAGAGGAGCAACCAGCGGGATTCGGCGCTTGACCACATTCTTACTCCCGCCAAGACCAACATCCCGCGCTGCACCATGATAGAGATTCCGCCCGGAGCTGTCAGGCATGGTGCGGTCGTTGCCGAAAGAGTAGTCCATTGGCTCTGCGATGGTCACCAACTGCGAGTTCTGCATTGTCAGTAAGGTATTTGAAGCCTGATTCGTGATGGCGGTCATATTGGCGGTAGCTGGCTCGTGGATCATATAAGGGCGTGAAGGGAGGGCATTCGGTGGCTGAAAGTTAGTGCGGCTTCTTTCGGTATTCGACATCGTCGTGACCATGATCACTGGCAGCGGTTTTCCGATGAAAGCGTCAATCAACGGCGTGGACGTTGGCTTGATCGAGCTCGGCATGTAGGTGCTGGTCGGCGCGGTGGTTAGCAAGCTGTCTCCTCCGCCCCCGAACTCGTGGGTGGCTATACCGGTAGTCGTCCCGCCGGATGCGTCGCTCATTCTTGCATAGGTAGTGATCCATCCGCTGGGCGTATTCCCGAAGCCCGCTGGAATGGGGATCATCGAGAAGTCCATTTTGTCCGTTGTTTGGAGGCCGGTGGCATGGAGACCGTCGCCGGGATCGGGCTTATTGTCTCCATCCCACGCGCCATCGTCGATGCGTACCCCGCCGCGCGGCGCGTAACCCCGTGTCAGGTTGACTTGGGAGGCTTGCGTGTCGGTAGTGGAGGCACCGAACACAGCGGCCTCCCCGGGTTCGAGGGTAAAGCCGCTCTTTATGGAGGATAGGAAGAAACCGCTGTTGATCGGTTGAACCGCTAGGCTGACGATTACGGTGCTGCCCCTCATGATGTTCCACTTTGGCCTGTAGGGAAAACCCTCCGTATCCACGCGGAAATACACGCTGGCCGGCCACACGGTCGGGATGTCGTTCGGGTTTGACAGGGCGACGATGGTGTCCATGTTGGCATCGATGCGATAGGTGGTCGGAGCAGTTCCCGCTTCGGGTGACGCGATGAAGGAGAGAATCTGGCTCACGGCCTCCAGGGTCGGCTTGCGATACATGAAGAAGCGATCGTTGACCATCGCCGACCTGCTGCTTTTGTTGACCAGTTGCGGCTTTCCGTTACTCCAGTCAATCTCGCGGGGGATCTGGTGAAACAAGTGGAGTTCCTCTAGATTGATGCCCCAGCGTGCGGCTCCGAATGCGTTCGCCGGGAGGCTTGCCATGTTAGAGGCCCCACCCGCGTCCGTGATATCGAAGCGGTTCATGCGGCCATCGGCGAGGTAAAGCGGTTTGTTTTCCAGTTCGGTGACAGGCCGAGTCAGCAGATTGGAAAGATCTCGCTTGAGCCTTCCCGCACGCACATCGCTCAACACTCCTGCCGAATGCACGGTGATGTCATGGTTCAAGCTTCCAAGACCTTTCAGTGGAAGTGCTGCGGCGAGATTGACGATGCCATTACTAACAGAGATGGAACGCTCGCCTTTTTTCCAAACGAAATCTTTCAACTCCGTGACAGCCTTGTATCCCATGGAAGGAGGCGATTGGCTGTCAAACAAAGGGGATGTCGCCGCTGCAAGACGATCGGCGATCGCTCCGGTATTGATCTTTGCCTTGGTACTCTCATCAGAAATCCACCAACCGAACCGTCCCTTCTGGTTGCCCACGCTGACGCCTTGCATCGGCACTTTGATCTGATCCACGGGCTTCGCACCAGTTGCTAAACTGCCAGTGCCGACAAGAGTCACATCCTCACCTACGCCACCGCTGCCGCCAGTCGCTTGATTCGCTCCAGAGACCAACCAACCGCGAAACTTCGGGACTCTGGCTTGTGGGGTCTCCGGCAATGTCGGATCGGTATTCCATTTCCACGCGTCATACACGGCCGTCCAGTGGGGCTGGCCTCCCGCGGGGGGCGTCCCCGCGTCAGGAGGAGCGGAAATACGTGAGTCCGGACCTATCTCCTTCTGCAACTCACCAATCGCCATCATCAAGGCCACCCGGGCATTGGCACGCGCGATGGCAGCGGATCCTCCCTGAGCTGACGCGCGTAGGGAAATGCTGGAAAGCGTCAGCAGGCTGACGGCGATCACTGTCAGCAAAATCAACAATGAGAGCGTTACAATCAAGGCAAAGCCGCGACGACTTCGGCTGTAACTTGGTAGCCGTCCAGCAGGAGTTTTTGATAGCCTCATGGGTTTGAGATGCTTTTACAAAGCAAATTCGACGATGGGTTAGGAGAACTTTTGTTCATGCTAGGGGTTAATGCAAGGAAATGAATCCGCATGACGAATCAGCCGGGCACCGCCATAGGCAAAGATCGTGAAGGTATCTGCGCGCACGGCGAAGTGAGTTGTCGCGCGATTGGCGCGGTAGTATTCGCTCATCGACGCCCCATGATAGCCAGGTGTTCAAAGGAATAATAAAAAATGAAGGTCTGTTCAATCCTGCCCACCACTTCCTCGACCACTTGAACTTCAATTCATTTCATTCATGCCTTGCGTTGCTCGCATCCTTGAACCAAGATTCCCAAAAGAGATAAATTAATTTACTTTGTAAAACCCTCCGAACCTATGAACTCGCTCAAAAGTAACATTGCTGTGGCATCACATTTCCATCGAAACAAGCGCGGCTTCGCCTTGATTGTAACGCTCTCACTATTGATGCTGCTGACGGTTATTGCCGTCGGACTGTTGACGCTAGCCAGTATTTCCCTCCGCGCGTCAGCCCAAGCGGAATCTAGCGCCATCGCGCGTGCCAACGCCCGGTTGGCACTCATGCTGGCCATCGGCGATCTGCAAGTCGAGCTGGGTCCTGACCGCAGGATCAACTGTCAGGCTGGCATCGATAAGGGTGCACTGCCCGAAAACAGGAACTGGCTAGCTTCTTACGACGCTTGGAATGCCAATGCGATGGACCGCCCAGATGCCTTGAAACAGTTTCGCCGGTATCTCGTCTCTGGGGATCGGGCGACCCTCCAGAAACGCGACACCGCAAAGGCGGCGATACCCGGCCAATCCATTGAGCTGGTCTCGACCGGAACCCTCGGCGCAGGCACAACAGATGGTCGAGTGAAGGCTGGACTCGTCCCGCTCACCAGTCCCGGCGGCAAGTCGCTCGGGCAATGCGCCTGGTGGATCGGCGACGACAATGCAAAGGCCATGGTCAACGCCGGGCGCGATATTCCGACGACGGTGTCCGATGAACTGCTCGCCCAACACACGGCTCAGTCCGCTTCCGGAACCGGCTTCGCATTGATCGATTCCCTCGCCGGTGTTAACGTTGCTGGCCGACAGAGCTGGGAAATGGGAGACAATCTGCGCTTCAAGGCACTGTCTCTTCCCACGGCAAAATTCATACCGGGAGTTTCCGGCAACTTGGGTGCCTACTTCCATGACATCACCACCCGCTCCTCGGGGCTGCTTACCGACGTGCGAAACGGCCAACTAAAGCGCGATCTTTCCCTCTATCTCGAACAGGATTATGCGCCGAGTGCCAGAGGCCGTCTCCGCCAACCGCTCTACACGGTCCAAAGTGCTGCCACCGTCAACTTTTCCCCCGACTCCACCAACTCGGCCCTCTGGGACAAGCTCGACGAATTTTCCGGTATCACGATGGAGGAACTCTGGCTGTACTACAACCTCTACAAGCAGGTGTCCTACAACCGCCCTTCCAGCAGCGATGCCAAGGTCGGAATCATCCCGGCTGGCTATCCCACCCTCGTCTCCGCGAACACCCGTGACGATGTGATCCGCGACCCTTTCTTTGTTTACAAACGACAAGTGTATTCGCAAGTGAAATACATCCTCTCGCTGGCGGCTGGGCCCAATGCCACGCAACCCGGCAAGTTTGACGTGCGACTCTCGGTCGATCCGGTGATCGTGCTCTGGAATCCCAACAATGTCGCGCTGGAGTATCAGGTCGGGGGATATACCTCCGTCAGCTTCTCGACCCTACCCTACAGTTGCAAATTCGATTGGAAGACAACCACGGGATCCACGACCATAACCGTTCCATTTATAAATTTCTTCAATAATGTGAATGGAATTTCCGCACAAGTCGGCAAAGTTCAAAAAATCATCCTGCGCCCAGGAGAAAGCCGGGTTCTCTCGCCCGCTGCGGACGCTACCGGCACCGCTAAAATCAACGTGGATGTTCAATCTGGATGGGACTTCAACACTGGCGCGGTTTTCTCCTCCTCCTCGTTTCCCACAGCCCTGTCAGCCAGCGACACCGTCAAAGTCACCCTTCAGCCCACGGCGTTGAGGGCAGACGGCTACATCACCTATTGGTTTGGATCACGGTCCCCCGACCCAGCGTACCAACAAGGCACGATCATCCCGCTAAACGGCATCGACACTAGCAAGGAATTCCCAGTAGTCACCTCACCGACTTATTCGGTTAGTAACATTTTGACCGAGAAAAAAATGCCCTTGATGCTGTTCAGTTACTATCTCCGGCCGGAGCTGGATACCCTAAGGCGGCGCTAAACAATAAACTACCGAATTGTTTGGACAAGTTAAATAGTTTGTCTATGGTTTGGTCATGCCTGTTCAACAAGTGGTGTCGTGGCTCCATGATAAGTATATGACTATCTACTCCGAGCTTGATGAAAGGGGACGCAGAAGGTGGGCTGCAATGGAGGCGCGC
>JANXMQ010000206.1 GCA_025354565.1 Akkermansiaceae bacterium | reverse complement strand
GGCCAACCAGATCGCCAGCCTGACCAATCCCAGCGGCATCATCCAACCGGTTTACGATGCCCTCGGCAACATGACCACCATGCCAAAGGCCGGGGACTGGACCACCAGCAACACCCTCAAATGGGATGCCTGGAACCGGCTTGTCAAACTCACCGAAGGCAGCAACAACATCACCTACGCCTATGACGCCTTCACCCGCCGGACCATCAAAACCAACAGCGCGACGAGCGAAACCCGCCACTACTACTACGACCGGCAATGGCGGGCCGTGGAAGAGCGGGTGGCCGGAGCCGCCATCACAGTGGACCGCCAATACACTTGGAGTCCCCTCGACCGCTGGACGCTGATCCGGCGCAAGCGGACCGTCACCACCTCACTCGATGAAACCCGCTTCATCCTCAAGGACTACCTCGACCCAGCGGCGATCATCGACAGCAGCGCAACGGTGGACGAACGCTTCGGCTATGACGCCTTCGGCAAGCTCAACCTGATGACTCCGGCCTTCGCCACCCGGACCACCAGTGTTTGCGACTGGAACTTCCTGTTCCACGCCGAGTTCCAAGACACGGACAGTGGCCTCTACAACTACGGCTACCGCTATTACCATCCCGAACTCGGAAGGTGGCCATCTAGAGATCCAATTGAGGAAAAAGGGGGGATTAATCTGTATGGGTTCGTTGGGAATGATGGGGTTAATCGGTGGGATATTCTGGGAAATGAATGGCATGCAGTTGATGTATACATAAGACATCGAGGCACTAGATTAGGGCATGTAGACCCGACTGGCATATTGACTCCTTTCCACGCATCCCTAGAATTTTACGGCAAAAGTGCAGGAGTAGGCCCAGGACAAGGTTATTTAAGTCCAGTTGCTACAACCGATATCGTTGTTTCGCCTGATCTTGATTGGACCGGTGAAGGTGACGGGTGGAATCCAAAGTCCCATCGCTTCGGAAGGCTTTGGATAGATGATTGTTGCATCAATGAAGAATGGCTTAAGTATAATATTGAAAAAACTGTTAGTTCATATGTGGGAAAGTCAACAGGGCCGTATGTAATATTAGCGCGTGATTGCTCCGATTTCCCTTCCTTTATTGTAGCAAAGGCTATGGAAAATAGTCGGAATTATAAAACATGGCTATGTATGCTAACTGGTAACTGGGCATTTTATGATATGAGTTATAACGGAAACTAACTAATGTCATGAGGGCTTTCTTGAAATTTTTAGTTTTAATGGCTATTGTAGCCCTAGCTACAGCATGTAAATATCGTCCAGCAAATATCAGCAAATTTGTCGAATTCAAAAGTAAAATCGGTAATCATTATTACATTGATAATTATAATTTTTCGAAAGATGCCACATATTTTGTGATTTTTTCTGGTGATGTGACCACTGCAGATATTAATGGAGATTTCGCTAAAGTAATTGTTATTTCGGGCGATGAGATGTTGGAAAATCAGATTAAATTGGATAAAATTTTCAAATGTAATTGGGCGAGATTATCCGGTGATCCAAAAGATCACTTTAATAATTTAGCATTTAAAATATCATTTGAAGGTGGGAATTCATACCATAGTTTTTCAAAATCAATTCAAGGAGCTAAAATCGAACTAAATGCAATAGTTTCAAAAAAAGTGAGAAAAGTTTACCTTATGGAGAATAAATCGGGATAGATGTTAAATCCTAAATTCAGTAAGACAGGCTTCTTTAGGGTCAGTCCTGAATGGCGCTTATTTAAGGCGGTTGATCGTTGATATTTCCGAATAAAAAGCGGGTAGAAAACCCCGCCGGATGGCAGCTTCAGACGTCGGTAGGGTCAGTCCCGGTAATCGAGCATTGACGTGTTAAATCCCAAATTGTCATCGTGCGAGATTACCAAATACATATCGTGTGATTTTTTGAGATCGAGGTATTCAAACGAATCACCCCTCCAGCGACTTGTCCTGTCCGGATCTGCGTTTACGATTCAGGGAAGAGAATCGAATTCAATCCTGCTTCAGATGCGAAGGCTATCGCCGCTTTCAAAGTCCGGCCTAATGCAGTCGTCGATGTGCGTGACTATAGACTGATACCTAGCGATTTGAATGCCCGAAGGGAGTCGCTAATCAAGTATATTGAGTTTGGATCGACTGATCTTGCGCGAGAGATCACAAGTATCGCCAAGAATGAGTACGAATACGCCCAGTGGGCAGCAAGTGCTAAGGGCGAGAAAGCCAAATCAATTGACGATTTCCTCAAACGCGAACTTGAGAGACTATTTACTGCAAGGGATGGTGCCCGTATTGTTGGTTTGCTGAAACTGCATGTGGAGTTTTTACATTATCCGCCGGGCTTAATGACATGCATCCGACAATGAAAGGGGCAAAGGATCTCGTGGCGCTAGCTGAGCGTGTCCTAGCAACACGAAGACATGACGAACACGCGGGCGCTGACCAACCGGCGGCCAAGCCCGCAGACAAAGATCCCGTTACTAACAGGTAAAAAATGACGGACAATGTGTAATACTGGACACACACCAACTAGTGTCTCGTAAAGTAGTAATTGGTGGATGCCGCAAAGGTTCAAAATCTTGGGGAGCACACGCGCCCTCGCGTGTGGTTTTCGACGCCCTCGTCGAAAACAGCTTGGAATGGCCTGCAACGCCCGTCTTCGGCGAGGGCGCCAAAGACAACACGCGAGGCGCGTGTGCCCCCCAACGATGCTTCGCCACCTCCCCATCCGTCATTGTGAATTTTACGGGACAGTAGCTCATACGACGGCGGGAATCGTCTCAATTTGAATTCGGGCTTCCATCCCAGCCGTGGATGGACTATATCTCGCGCAGAATAATGAATATCTATCTACGAGCATCTTGGTCGATTGCGGCATTCGTAGGAATTGCTTCAGGTGTGGTTCACTTTCTTGTGGATGATCGGTGGGCGCGAATCGGGGCGACTGGTGAGCCAAAATTTGAAGTGCCGACTTGGTGGATGGTTGGAGAGAGCGTGATTGTGGGTCTATTGCTTGCCCTGTTAGTGGGCGGAATAGGTGCGGGAGTCCGCCGGATCTGGGGAGGAAAAAAATGCCACGCTGCATGAAACGACAATTGCGCCGATGCTTGCTCATCGTCGGCGTGGCGGTTGGACTGGTTGTTCTGAGCACCGTCATTCTCGTTTGCTCCGGCTTGCGCGACCAACTCGGCAGCGCGGATGTTGCTTTAGTCCTTGGCAGCAAGGTCAATCCCGATGGCACACCTTCTCCGCGTCTATGCGCCCGCCTTGATCGAACCATTGAGCTATACCGAGCCGGTTATTTCCCTGTGGTTATCGCCAGCGGCGGCACTGGCAAGGAGGGCTATGACGAGGCGACCGTGATGCGAGATTACCTCGTGGCACGCGGTATCCCGACAGAGCACGTCATCGTGGATAGTGGCGGCACGACAACTTTTGCCAGCGCCAAAAACGCCACCCAAATTGGCCGCCAGCGAGGATTCAAAAGCATCTTCGTGATTTCACAGTATTTCCATCTTCCGCGCACCCGCCTAGCTCTCCAACGCTTCGGTGTTCCTATTGTCTATTCGGCTCATGCCCGTTTTTTCGAGATTCGCGACGTATATTCCGCACCCCGCGAGTTGGTCGGGTATTTGAGTTATCTTTTCCGGCACTACGATACCACCATCATGAACGGCACCTGAGATGCGCTGCGGCGACAGCCTCCGGCTGGGTGGTGAGTTTTCGGGAAAGCGGTTGCAGGTTTCCCGCGCATCGTTTTAGCTTCGGGCCGTGCCGCACATGGACCAGCAACCTTTCGCCGATGGAGTGGTGATGAACCGCGATTTCCTGCGGTCGGTTTTTCACTCGATGCTGCGGGCGAGGATCTTGGAAAACAAGCTCTCCAGCCTTTATAAGGCGGGCAAAATCGTCGGCGGGGTCTATCTGGGGCGTGGTCAGGAGGCGGTGAGCGCGACGCTGGGAACGGCGTTGATCCAAGGCACGGATTTCTTTGCCCCGCTGATCCGCGACCAAGCGGGCCGGACGGCTTTCGGCGAACCACTGATCGACTGCACACGGACCTACCTCGGCTCGGTCGAGGGGCCGATGCGCGGACGGGACGGCAACATTCACCGCGGGCGGCCAAGCGTGGGAATGCCGGCGATGATTTCCCACCTCGGGGCGCAGGTGCCCTTGGTGGCGGGGATGCTTTTCGCCAAACGACTGCAAGGCACGCTGGCCGGACGGGTCGGAGCGACGTGCATTGGCGACGGGGCGACCTCGACCGGCGCGTTTCATGAGGGTCTCAATCTAGCAGCGGTCGAGGGACTGCCGTTGGTGGTGGTGGTGGGGAACAACCAGTTCGCCTACTCGACGCCTAACAACCGGCAATTCGCCTGTGTGGATCTGGTGGAAAAAGCGCGGGGCTACGGCGTCGGCGGGTTCTCGGTGGATGGCACGGATTTGCTGGCCTGCGCGTCGGTGATCAGCGAGGCCGTCCGACGGGCGCGTGAGGGCGGTGGGCCGCAGATGGTCGTGGCACGACTGCTCAGATTGTCCGGCCATGGCGAGCATGACGATGGTTCCTACGTCCCCGCTGAGATCCGCAGCGGGCATTATGGGCGGGATTGCATCGAAGTGGCAATGCGGCAACTGGTGGAAAACCAAGTCGCCACCGTGGATGAGATTTTAGCCTGGCAGGATGAATTTTCCGACGAGGTGCAGCGGGCCGTGGCGCAGGCTCAGCAGGAGGCGACGCCCGATCCCTACCGGGAAAACTGGACCGCGCTGGCCACCCAATTTCCTCTAGCTTCTCTAGCAGCATCTATTTCATAAACCCGTGAGTGTGACCTACATCGACGCCATCCGCGAGGCCCAGGAAAAGCTCCTGCGCGAGGACGACCGCGTGTTTCTCTACGGCCAGGACATCGCCACCTTCGGCGGGGCGTTCAAGGCGACCAAGGGACTGGCGGAACAATTTCCTAACAGGGTCTTCGATGCGCCGATCTCGGAAGACGCGATGATCGGCATGGCGGTGGGCGCAGCGATCGAGGGAATGCGGCCAATCGTAGAAATGCAGTTCGCGGATTTCTCGTCGCTGGCCTTCAATCAAATCGTCAATCAAGCGGCCACGCATTTCTATCGGACTGGCGTGCCAATCCCGATCACGGTGCGCCTGCCCTCCGGCGGCACTCCCGGTTCGGGACCATTTCACAGCCAGAGCATGGAGGGTATCTACGCCCAATATCCGGGGCTGGTCGTTCTAACACCGGCGACTGTTTCCGACGCCTATCACATGCTGCTAGATGGCGTGGCGCTGGACGATCCGGTCATTTATTGTGAGCACAAATTTCTCTATCGCTGGCTCAAGGCAAAGTCGATCAACGGCGATCACCTGCCCATCGGCCAAGCCCGGATCACCCGGCCCGGCAAGCATGCCACGGTCGTCGCCTATAGCGCGATGGTCCACGAAGCGGTCCGCGCCGCCGAGCGACTCCAGCAGGACGGTTGGGAAATCGAGGTGGTCGATCTGCGTTCGGTGAAACCCTTGGATCTGGATACCATTCTGGCCTCCGTCGCACGGACCGGGCGCTTACTCGCGGTGGGCGAAGCTTTCCCGTGGGGCGGCGTCACTGCTGAGGTGATTTCCCGGGTCACCGAGGAAGGCTTCCACCTGCTAGACGCGCCGCCGCAACGGCTGAACGCCCGCGACACGCCGGTCCCCTATCACCCGAAACTCTGGGCGGCCCATCGCCCGACCCCGGAATCTATTTGCGAGGCGCTTCGAAAACTTCTATCTTTCTAAAGATTTCAAATCTCAAATTTCCTCCCAGATGCCAACGGTTCCCATCCTCATGCCCCAACTCGGCGAGTCCATCGCCGAGGCCACCGTCATCCGCCTCGGCATCGCGGTGGGTGATACGGTCCGCACCGATCAGGAAATCATCGAGGTGGAAACTAACAAAGCGGTCATGGGCGTCACGACGCTTTGTGACGGCGTGGTGTCCGAGCTGCGGGCGCAGGAGGGAGTTTCCTATTCGGTGGGGACGCTGTTAGGTTTGCTCGACGTGACCGAGGCCGAGGTCGCCCGCACTGGAGTTGAGTCGCTGGAATCGCTGGAGGCGAAACGCGCGGCGAGCAGCCAGTCGAACAGCCCGGCGCAAACCGAGGCGAATTTGCATTTCGCGCTCGATGACGATGCCTACGAGGAAGCCCCCGCCGTGGTGCCGAGCGTGAAAGGCCTGCCCGTGCCGACCGGCGTGATGGGCGCGCACTACATTTCTCCCAGAATGCGCGCGCGGATGAACGATCTCGGCATCCGCGAGGCCGACATTTCCGCTATTGCCGGAACCGGAGCTGGCGGTCGCGTGACGGTGGAAGACCTAGAGCGTTTCCTCAACTATCTCGATACTTGGCCGAGTTCGGCAGCGTCGCCGATGCGCCTCGCGGTGGCCGATGCCATGCGCCGGAGCTGGACCCGCCCGCTGGCGACGGTAGGCCTGCCGATCCTGCTAGATCGCGTGCTGGATCACCGCCGCGCCAGTTCGCCCAAGGCTGGCCTAACACTCTATCTGCTGCGTGCCTTCGCACTTGCCCTAACGGAAAATCCGACCACCGCCGGCTATTTGATCGGCGACAAAGTAGTCCACCCGCGCTCGTTCGACATCGGCGTGGCGGTGCAGGTGGAGGATGGCGTGGTGGTGCCTGTTGTTAGAAAAGTGGACCAAAAATCCCTGCGCGACCTCATTTCCGAATACGACGATCTGGTGGACCGCGCCCGCCGCCGCCGCTTGACTGAGCAGGATTGCAGCGGTGGCATCGCGACGGTGACCAACTTCGGCACCTTCGGCCTGACCACCGGCACGCCGATTCCGCTGCCAAATGAAACCCTCATCCTCGGCATCGGCGCGGGTGTGAAAAAGCCGGTCTGGAGCACGCAGGTCGAGGCTTTCCTACCCGCCACGGAAGCCGATTTGCTGCTCACCTTCGACCACCGCGTGGTCGATGGCGGCGGCGCTGGCGTCCTGCTCAACCGGGTTTCCGCCCTGCTCCAAAAACCGGAGTCGCTCTAACATTTCGCTAAACCCAACTGTGGACTCTACCGATAAATCCGGCAAGCTGGACATCCCGAAAAAGGCGATCTACCGGCTATCCATTTATTATCGCTGTCTGCAGAAATTGAACAGCAACGGCTTGGATACCGTGAGTTCCACCACCCTCGCCCGCGCCGCCGGGGTGAAGCCTGCGCAGCTCCGCAAGGACCTCGCCTACTTCGGCCAATTCGGCACCCGCGGCCTGGGCTACCCGGTCGATCTCCTAGCCTCGATCATCCGTGAAACGCTCGGGCGCGAACGCCTCCAGCCGGTCATCCTCGTCGGCGCGGGCAATCTCGGCTCTGCCCTGCTCCGCTACCACGGCTTTGAAAAAGAAGGCTTCGAGGTGATCGCCGCCTTCGATGCCGATCCACAAGCCTCCCGCGCCCGTGGCATCAATATTCCAGTGCTGCCCGTCGCGGACTTGGAAAATTTCATCACCGAAAAATCCGTCAAACTCGCCATCCTCTGCGTGCCCGTCGAGTTCGCTCAATCCATCGTCAACCGCCTCGTCGCCGCCGGCATCCAAGGCGTGCTGAATTTCTCGCCGATCGTGCTCGAAGTCACCCCGGACGTCACCGTCAACAACGTCGATCTCGCATTGGAACTCGAACACCTCAGTTACTTCATCCGTTGAAATGCCGGAAGCTTCTGAAAATTTCCCTAATGATGAGGCCGCGCCACCCGTTGCTACCAAGAACACCGCGCCCTTGATCGAAAAAAATTCCCAGCCACTCAACCGGGAAAAATTCATCGAACAGGCGATCGTGGATTTCGAATCCCCGCTCATCGGTTATGCCTCCACCATCCTCAACGATCTTGATCTCGCCCGCGACGTGGTGCAGGACACCTTCATCCGCCTCTGCCAGCAGGACCCCGCCAAAGTCCAAGCCAACCTCAAGTCGTGGCTCTTCACCGTCTGCCGGAACCGCGCACTCGACGTGCTCCGCAAGGACAAACGCACTGAACCCATCGAGGAAATCCGCTGGAAAAAAGTCGCCGGCCCCGGCCTCCAACCCGACGAACAGGCCCAACAAAAAGAACGCCTTACCCGTTTGCACGCCTATCTGGATCGCCTAACAGCCAATCAACGCGAAGTTATCATCCTCAAATTCCAACAAGACCTCGACTATCAGGAAATTCAGAAAATCACCGGCCTCAGCACCGGCAACATCGGTTTCCTCATCCATACCGGACTCAAGCGCCTGCGCGAAATACTTCCTGCCGATCTTCACCTCTAAAGCCGCCGAACACACTCGCCCCAGCAATGAAACTCCACCCTGAAGACCCCCGTCTCACCGCCTGCGTCCTAGGCGAGCTGAGCGCGGAGGATGCCGCCGCCGTCACCCGCGCGGCAGCGGTAAATCCCACTTTGCAGACGGTGATCCGGGAAACCGAGGCCATCCAACAGATTCTAACATGCCACCTCAGTGGCCCTGTGGAAACGCTACTCCAGAGTCAACGTGATATGATTCTTCGCCGCGCCCGAGAATTGGATCGTGGTGGCAGAAGCTTCAGCTTCTCAGCCCTGCGTGAGGCCCTGCAAGTCCTGCTCATCCCCGCCTGCGCCGCCGCCGTCCTTGCTCTGACATCCTATATCCTGTTGAAGATGCCGCAGGATAAGGCTCCACCGTTGGTGAAAACTCCCACCCCCAAAGTCACTCCACCGGCCACCGTCAAACTCCCCACCCCCTCGGTCATCACCCCGCCACCACTGTCGGTTAGTCCCGCGCCAGTCGAAGATCTTCCGGTGGTAATCGCCCAGCACGGTGCCATGGCCCCGGCGGATTTCCCCACCCTTGACTTGCCCGTCCATGCCGGGAAATTAAATCTCCCCCTGATTTCAAAAACCATCCGTGACGACCGGAAACTTCCTTCGAACACCGATGTCCGCCTTGAGGAAATTCTCAACGCCTTCCCCCTCCGCCTCAGTGGAGTCGCGGCCATTTCACGCGCCGTTCCGAACAATTGGCACCCCGATAACCGCGACACCGGCATGACCAACCACGTCGCCACGCTCTCCACCGAGATCATCGCCTGCCCGTGGAAACCCTCCGCCAACCTGCTCTTCGTCTCCATCCATGGCAATGCACTAACTGACTGCGATGTTAGGATCGCCTTCCATGCGAACCCGGAAAACGTCTTCCGTTACCGGCTGCTAGGATACGCGTCCGGTGCCCGCCGCACCACCGGCAGCCTGCCGTCCAAAGTGGCCGCCAAATCCGTCACCACCATTGCCATCGAAATCGAACCCGCCAAGCCGGACAGCAATCTCGGCACGCTGGAATGGTCCACCAATGGCAACCCCGCACCCTCGATTTCCGTCGCCCACCGCAATGACGCCGACCCCTCGGACGACGCCCGCTTCGCCGCTCTCGTCTGCTCGTATGCCCAATGGCTCGCTGGCGAACAAGTCGGCAACATCGACAAGGAAATCCTCGCCGCCCTCGCCCGGGAAATCGCCTCCGCGACCTTGTCCACCGACCGCGCGGATTTCCTGAATCTCATCGACACGTCGCTCCAACTATAGCCCGTAAGCTTTGCGTTTGCATGACTCGGGCAGCAGGGGCAGACTCCCGCCAGATGGACAAACAACTGCCGAAAATCATCCGGTTTGCTGCCAGGGTGTTGCGCGATTTTTTCCTAAAGAACCACGGACTCCTCCTAACGGCAGCCGTCGCTAACAATATGATGCTCTCGCTCATTCCGCTCTCGGCGGTGCTGTTGGTTATTTTCTCCCACTTCATTGATCCCTCAAAGCTGATAGGCTCCATCTCCACCGAGGTCTCCCTCATCGCGCCCGGCTTCGCTCCCACACTGAACGAAGTTCTCACCGGATTTCTCAAGACTCGTGAAGTCATCGGCTGGGTCGGACTCGGCTCCTTGCTCGTCTTCAGCTCCTTCGCTTTCCGCGTGCTGGAGGATGCCATCGCCATTATCTTTCATCGGCCACTGCCCACCCTGAAACGCAAGTTCTGGATCTCCGCGCTCATGCCCTACTTGTTCATCCTCATCGTCGCCGCCGGACTGATGGTCATCACGGCGATCAATGCCTTCATCGACGCCCGATCCATCAGCAATCCCACTCCGGCAGGCATGGAGCTAATGCTTCACCAGCACTTCGGCCAGATTGTTTATTTAACTGGGGTCCTGAGCCTGGTCCTGCTGTTCACTCTCTTTTATAAAATCATGCCCATCGCGACCATTCAATGGAAGCGGGCGATGATCGGTGGCCTCACCGCGACCGTTCTCTGGGAAATCGTCCGCCATCTTCTCGTTGCCTATTACACCAATGTTTCACCGGTGAACGTCATCTATGGATCAATGGCTACCATTATTATAGTTTTGCTAACCCTAGAGGCGGTAGCCCTGATTTTATTGTTAGGCGCACAAGTGATCGCTGACCTTCAAAGCAGTTCCACTGCTGGCATTCCTTGGTATGAGAAGCCCGATCCACCGCCGCAGAATTGATTAAATATAACCCGTAAATTTCACCCATGAATTCTGTTAGTGACATCCACGTCAGTTCAAATCTGGCACTCCCCTCGCCCATCGAACTCCTCGCGCAACTGCCAGCCTCCGAAACTACGGCAAATTTCGTTGCCAGCAGTCGGCAGGAAATCCGTGAGATCATTTTCGGCAATGATCCGCGCTTCCTCGTCATCGCTGGTCCGTGCTCCATCCATGACACCGCCGCTGGCCTCGAATACGCCGAACGCTTTGCCAAGCTCGCAGAGCAGGTGAAAGACGAAATGCTGCTCGTCATGCGCGTCTATTTCGAGAAGCCGCGTACCACCGTCGGTTGGAAGGGCCTCATCATGGACCCCCATCTCGATGGGACGAACAACATCGAGGAAGGCCTGCAAGTCGCTCGCCAGTTCCTATTGGACGTCCTCGCACTCGACATACCAACCGCCACCGAACTGCTAGACCCCATCACCCCGCAATACATCGCCGACCTCATCTGCTGGTCCGCCATCGGTGCCCGCACCACCGAGTCCCAGACCCACCGCCAGATGGCCAGTGGCTTATCCATGCCGCTCGGATTCAAAAACGGCACCCTCGGCAATCTCGAACCCGCCATCAATGCCATCAAGGCCGCCACCCATCCACAAACCTTCCTCGGTGTCGGCATGGATGGCCGAGCCTCCGCCGTCACCACCACCGGAAATCCCGACTGCCACATCATCCTGCGCGGCGGTGATAGCGGACCGAACCACGACGAGAAGAGCGTAGCGACAACTCGCGATTTGTTAGTCAAACACGGACTCAAGCCCGCCATCATGATCGACGCGAGCCATGGAAATTGCAGGAAGGATGAGAAGCTGATGCCTGCGGTTTTCGAGGAAATCGTCCGCCAGCGCGCTGCGGGTGACACTTCAATCATCGGTGCCATGTTAGAAAGCAACCTCGTCGGCGGAGCGCAGAAATTTCCTCAGCCACTGGATCAACTCGTCTGGGGGCAGAGTATCACGGATGCTTGCATGGATTGGGAAACGACTGAGAAACTGCTCCTTGCGGCAGCCCGTCAACTGTAGCAACGACTGCACCCAGAAGCCCCTCACAACATTTCTCCTCGTCTTCCGTATCCGCACCTACCAGCTTTTAGAAATCCCCATGAAAAAATCATTACTGCGAGAAGTTACCGCCTGCCTCTTCCTCGGTCTTATCACCGTGGCTCAAGCCCAAAACGACAACGCCGCGCATGATCCATTCGATCCAAATAAAGTAGAAATTGTAGAGAAAGAAACCCCGGCGAAACAGATCCGCGTCCAAGTCGAATTCATCGACGTTTCCCACGAGCAGTTCACCGAGCTGATGTTCGGCCCCAAGCCTCCGGCCAATGACGGGGAACTCCGCAAGCAGGTGGCCCAGCTCGTCAAAGACGGCAAGGCCACCGTCGTCGAGACCCTGCTCTGCACCGCCCGCAACGGCCAGAAAGCGACCTCGGAGTCGATAGAGGAATTTATCTATCCAACCGAATATGAGCCTGCCACGTTGCCGGATAAAATCGACGTCAAGCCCACGGACACAACTGGCAAGACCGAAGGAACTCGCCCTGACCCCGCCGTCGGTCCCACGCCCACCGCCTTTAGCACCCGCAACCTCGGCTCAACTTTGGAAATCGAGCCCACCTTGCGGGATGACCTTAAAACCATCGATCTCCACTTCATCCCTGAAATCGTCTATCATGTTGGCAACGAGATTTGGGGCGAATGGAAGGGCGAACATGGAAACTCCCCGGTCCAGATGCCGACGTTCTATGCGATCCGCACGAACACTTCCGTCACCCTCGACAACGGGCATTACATGCTGACCGCCGCGCTTTCTCCGAAAAGCAAGGAGGGCAAACCGGATTTCACCCGTAAGCTGATGATCTTCGTGAAGGCGGACGTGATCACCACCGGACCCTAACTGATAGTGAGACTATGAAATCACTGCTCATCGCGCTCGGTTTATTGACAGGCGGCATCGCGGTCGCCGATCAACCCCACCCGAAGCAAATCCGTGTAAGCCTCCAGTTCATCGAGGTGCCGCATTCCGCTTTCACGGAAATGCTTGCTGGGCCTGAAATAAACGGTGAAGCCATACATGAAAAGGCATTGGCCCTCTCAAAACAAGATCAGGCGAAAATCATGGAAACCTGCATGGTGATTTGTCGCAGCGGGGAGAAGGCCACGCTTGAGACGATCCGTGAGGAAATCTATCCGACGGCATACGAGCCGCCGGGGTTGCCCGGCAGTTTCTCATCCACCCCTGCGCGGACGCAGCTCGATACACCCATGAATCCAGCGTTTCGGGCACCTACAGCATTTTCTACCCGCAACACTGGCCTCACTTTCGAAGTCGGGACTCTCTTGAATTCAAGTGGCATGATTGAGCTTCGACTGGTCCCCGAAATCGTCACGCGGCTGCGCCTTGAGACGTGGATGGAGCACGTGGATCAATGGGGCGACGGGTCGATGCGGATGCCGATCTTTGAAGCCCTGAGATGCAATACCGCCATCACCGTGAAGCCCGGAAAATTCGAGCTGGTGTCCGCTCTCACGCCCAAGGTGAACGCGCCCGTGCCGGAGGTTTCCCGCAAGATCCTCGTCTTTGTCCGCGCCGATGTCCTGCCGACTCCCTGATAGAGCCTTGGTTTGGCATATCACCGTAGCGGCCACCATCGGTCGCAGTGACGAATAGGTTGGCGGAACATTGCTGTGCGGCTTGCCATGGAATGTGATGGACCAAGTGCCGTTGGCGCTACTTCTTCGCTTCTCATTGGCAGGTGGACGAGACGTCCACTCTCCTTGAGTGATCACCACTCGCTACCGAGCCCGTTTCTTCCGGCGAGTTCTAGCAGATCCTCACGCATTGGCCATTCGTCGGGGCGCTCGCTGGTGGCGTGGCGCTTGCTGGCACCTTTGAGAGTCATGCAGCCGGTGTTATCGCCGATCTGGCGGATCGACTCGACTTCCTCGGCAGTGAACCGAACATCCGGCAGTTTCGCGAAGTCGCGGATCTTGTCTTCGATGAGACGCGCACCCTCGCCAGCTTCCTGAATGAAGGTGGGCACCACGCTCTCGACGGCCGGGTGGCTGAGATTCCAAACGCACGCGAACTGCAGCAGTGTTAGATTGTATTTTTCAGCGAGCGGGCGCATCCGGTTCGCTTTTTCCATGCCGTGCTGCACCCAACCTTCCGGGCGATACGTCCGGTGGTCGCCGGGCTTGAAACTGTGCTCGGGGCCGCCGATGTCATCGTGGAAAACGCCGCCGTAATCGACGACGCGGGTCATCACCTTCACGCCGTGTTTTTCACAGGCGGGCAGGGTCAATCCGACAGGCCATGGCTCTAGGGGATTGAGGATGAGCATGGACCAGTCGATGAGTTCGCCGAATTTTTCGAGGCAGTAAATGAGATCGAGTGAAAAGCCGTTCGCAGGTCCGGGTGCGATGCCCAGGCGGGCGGTGAGGCCCTGTTCTTTCGCAGCGGCGAGGGCCTGCCAGAGTGGCTCGCTGGTGTAGCCGAGTTCATCCGGATTGTGCAGCATCAGCAGGTCAAATTGGTCCACTCCGCAGCGTTCCAGCTCTTTGCTGGTGGCCATTTTCACGAAATCCAAATAACCTTCCGGCCCCCGCAGTGCAGGCGATGTGAAGCGTGGATAGCCCTGGCTCCCCTGCCGCTGACCTTCGTAAAAATCGTGCCCAATCATACCGACGAGGCTGTAGGTGCTGCGGTCGATGCCTTTCAACGCCACACCTAACAACTCATCCGCCTTGCCATTGCCATACACGTCGGAAGTAACGAACGTGCGAATCCCCGCCTCGTAGGCCGTCTCGATGCAGCCGATGAAGCGCGCCTCCGATAACGTTTCTCCAAAGTGCATGAAGCGACCGCCGCTCCAAGTTCCATAAGCTGTGGTGGTAAGGTCCATGATGGGAAAATTGTTCGCCACTGACTAAGCCCACAGCGGCGACGGGTCAACCGATTCGTGGGAGGAACTTCCGCCACGCCCGCTATTGAATTGACAGCCGGATGCATCCGTCTTTCGATCACACCCATCATGGATATCGACCCGATGGCTGCCGTTGAGGAAAATGATGATGAAAACCAGAAGTCCTCGAACTCGAGATTAAACAACTGGGTGGCGATCACCGTGGCGATGTTGGCCACATTTATCGGCATCTGTAAGGTGAAGGACGACAACATTTGCCAAGGCATGCAGCAGGCCCAGGCCGATAGGCTCGATCATTGGTCGTTCTATCAAGCCCGGAATATCCGCGAGGAAATCGATGAGGCGACTCTCGCCCAGATGAAACTCGCTGCCGCTGTGACTCCCAGCGCGGAATCCACCGCCGCCATTCAGCGCTACGAAAAGAAAGCCAGCGACCAGTCCGCCAAGAAAGATGAGCTGAAGCAACAGGCTGAAGCCGACCAAGCCAACTATGATGCACTGAACTACCGTGACGACCAATTCGACCTGTCGGATACCTTGGTCGCACTGGCGATCTCAATGCTCGCGGTGACTGCGCTCACCCGGAAGCACTGGCTATTCTGGGTCGCCATGGTGCCCACTGCTTTTGGGATTATCATGGGCCTCGCTGGCCTGATGGGCTGGCATATCCACCCGGATGCCTTGGTGAAACTGCTGTCGTAGCCTGGTTAGAATTCAGGACTCCGCCAGATAGCGAGCGAGGATGGGTGCTAGATTTTCTGCGGTTTGCGGAGGCCAAATCTTGCGGTCGGTGAAAATGGCGGTGTCGAGTGCGCGATGGGACGGGCTGCTAGAGGTTTCGGGAATGGTGGCCACGAGGTCACGGATGATACGCTTTGCCATGACGCTGTTAGCGTGGAGATTTTCGATCACCGCATCCACCTCGACGGCGGCTTCGTCGGCTTTCCAACAATCGTAATCGGTCACAAGGGCCAGTGCGGCGGCGGCGATTTCCGCCTCGCGGGCGAGGCGGGCTTCCGGGGCGTTGGTCATGCCGATGATGTCCGCACCCATCAGACGGTGGAAAGCGGCCTCGGCGCGGGTAGAAAAGGCGGGGCCGTTCATGCAGAGGTAGGTGCCGCCAGCGTGGACTTTCGGCGCGAGCGAACGCGCCGTGGCGAGCAGTTTTTCCCGGAGCTCGCCGCAATAGGGATCGGCGAAACCAACATGCGCGGCGATGCCATTCCCAAAAAACGTGTGCTTCGCCGCCGTGCCGGTGCGGTCGATCATCTGGTCCGGCACGACGATGTCACGCGGGGCAATTTCCTCGCGCAGGCTGCCGACGGCGGTGACGGAAACCAGCCATCGCACCCCCAACGACCGCAGCGCCCAGATGTTCGCCCGGTGATTGATCTCGTGTGGCAGCAGGCGATGGCCAACTCCATGGCGTGGCAGAAAACACACCCGTCGCCCACCCATGCGGCCACTAACAACCTGGTCGGAAGGCTCGCCAAAGGGCGTGGGAATTGCCTGCCGCGTAATCTCCCCGAAGCCATCCATCTCATAGAGCCCACTGCCACCGATGATTCCGATGGCGGGTTCGTCTGTTAGTTGCAACTTCATGGCGGAGATATAGGAAATTCCGTGGCACAGGGCAAGCGTCCGTCGGCGGGGTGCTCGCCGGTCACGCGGCGTCGGCGATGGCCAGCACCTCGGCGAAGGGCAGGTCGGCGAGTAGGGCGAAGGCGTTGTGGCGGCTCAAGCGGGCGCGGGTAGCGGCGGGGCTGGCCATGCCGCAGAGGAACCGGGCGAGCTGGCGCGGCGTGGCGAGAGCCGCGTGTTTTTCATCGACGAGTTGTCTAACAGCGGCGATTTCCCCGTCGGTAGCGCGACGGGATTTCGGGCGTTTGATGGTTTTCGCGGGAACACCGCGGCAGCGATCACAGTGGCCGCAGGGTTGCGGCAAGGTCTCGCCAAAGTACTTAGTTAAGTAGCCGGTAAGGCAGCCGCGGTAGGCGGATAGATTCAGCACTTGGCCGAGGCGGGCGAGATCAGCCTTCTCGCGGGACTGGAATTTTTCGACGAGTTGGTTGATGAGTTGATTGAGGTCGCCGGGGTCATGCTTCAGCTTGTAGCCGTGGCGGACACCCCAAACGCTGAGAATGATGTCACCCGCAGCGTGCAGGTCGTTGAGAGCGGCGACGATTTTCTCGCGGCGGGTCTGAAATTTCTCCGCCAGCTCGGTCGGCTGGAAATAGAGCCACCAACGTTTCAGTTCGCCGGCATCGAGGAGACGCTGGATGAATTTCCGCTCGGCGGGAGGGCGGCCAGCGAGGATTTTTTCCGGCGTGTTGAGCAGCTTCGCGCGGTAGGTCGCGTAAAATGTGCCCGTAGCCTCAATGATACCGGCGATTTCCAAATAGGTCATGACCGTGGCAACGACGCCGGGGCGAATGTCGCAAACGGTGGAGAGTTCGTACGGTGAGACATCGAAAACCGGGCCGAGGCGGAGCACACGACCGATGAGATTGCCCATGGCGCGGGGCGATGGCGTGTCCGAGTGGATGAAATTTTCAAGAACCGTTAGATCGTCCCCGCAAGCAAGCATCTCGCAGACGGCGGGCAGGCCATCACGGCCAGCGCGGCCGATTTCCTGGGTGTGGTTTTCGAGGCTTTTCGGGAGATTGTAGTGGAAGACCGCGCGGATGTCTGATTTGTCGATTCCCATGCCGAAGGCGATGGTGGCGACGATGATGCGGGTATCACCGGCCATGAAGGCGCTCTGGGCATCGGCCCTGAACTCTGCGGGGAGGCCGGCGTGATAGGCGCGCGCGGCAAGACCGTTTTTGGCGAGAAACGTGGCGACCTCCTCGGCGGTTTCCTGACGGGTCACATAGACCACGGCGGGGCCGGTGATGGCGGTTAGTTTTTCTAGCAGCAGTGATTTTCTAGCAGCGGCAGCACAGGGGGTCACGCGGAGATCAAGATTGGCGCGATGGAAACTGAGCTGGACGTGGTCGGCGGTAGCGATGCGGAACTGCTTGCGGATTTCCCGGGCGACCTTGGGCGTGGCGGTGGCGGTAAGGCAGAGGACGCGGGGGATTTTCAAGCGGCGGCAGATTCTCGCAAGCTTGAGGTAGTCCGGGCGGAAATTGTGGCCCCACTCGGAGATGCAGTGAGCCTCGTCGATGGCGGCGAGTTGGATCGGCAGCCGCTTGAGGCGCTGACGGAAGGCTTCGTTGGCAAAGCGTTCCGGGGCGACGTAGAGGAGCTTAAGGGTGCCCGCATCAAGTCGCGCATAAACCTCGCGGAGCTGCTCGGCATCCAGCGTGGAATCGAGCCTGGCGGCGGAAATTCCTTTGGCGGTTAGAGCCTCCACCTGATCGCGCATCAGGGCGATGAGCGGCGAGACGACCAGCGTGAGGCCATCTAACAGAAGCGTAGGGAGCTGGTAGCACAGGGATTTACCGCCGCCTGTGGGAAAAATGGCAAGGGCGGAGCGACCCTCCAATAAGGCCCGGACCACCGGTTCTTGGCCCGCACGAAAAGCCGTGTGGCCGAACTGTTCGAGGAGGGTTTTGAGCACGGGAGTGATTCGGTTTCACCGGTCCATGGCGACAGCTCAGAACTTGCGCATTTCCTCCTCAAGCCGTTCCGCCAACCACTGTTTCATCATCGACTGATAGTTCAGGTAACGGGAGCGGGCGATGCGCTTGATGCGCGACAGCATCCGCGGATCGAAGCGCAGGGTGATGGTGGTGGATTCGCGTGAATCGGTCTCGTGGACGGAGCTCGCCATCAAACGACCATCGAGTTCGTGCGTTTCCCAATAGCGGGCTTCGGCCGCTTCATCGGCAAACTCAGGGATATCAGACCAACGGGCGACAGCGTTCATGGTGGTGAAATTGGGGTATCAGCGGAATTCCGCATACTTGCGGTCGTAAAATTTTTGTTCGGCCTCGGACATTTCGCGGGCTGCAACGACGCGGGTGATTTTCCCGTCCGTCCAGAAGGACAGGAACAAGTAGCGGTCCGCCACTGTGCGACCTAGCGCGTAATAGCGGGATGCCCCGTCGGCGCGCTCGTTGTCGGGCAGGAAACGGACGGCAAAAGGATCCTCGAAAGCTTCTTCAAGCTCACGGGGTTTGATGTTGCGAAGATCGAATTGAACGTCGAGAAGGTCGAGTTCCATGGCGGTAGTTTGCGGATAGGTGGGGAAAGTGCAACAAAGACTTTGGCGGATATGACTGGCAAACCCATCTCTGGCCAAACGGGTCACTCTCTCAACCCAAGGCGTGCGAGATTGGCCTGTTTCCAATCGGCACCCAGTTCGGGCAAGGTTTTGCCGGTCCATTCTTTCCAGAGATTTTCCGAATAGCCCGTGTTGGTGGCGAGGTTGAGTTTTCGCATGAGGTCCTTTTCGTGGTTCTTAATGACCCAGTCGAAGAAGTTCGCAGTGACGCGGTAGCTGTCGTCATATTTCGCCTGGTGAACGTTGCGCAGGGTGATTTCCGCGCCCTTGCTCTGGGGTTCGTACAGAAACCAGCGGATGTAATCGGCCACGCCTTCGGTGACCCAAGTTGGCGGTCGCAGATGGCCGACTGCCTGAGCCTGTCGTTCCCTGCGTCCGCCGAACTGGACGACGTGGACGACCTCGTGGATTCCCGCGCCGATGGCTTCGCCGGATTTCTGGGCTCGCATGAAATTCGCATTGAACACCACCGAGTTCCCGCTTGCATAGGCTGGCACGCCACCCATGCCGGGAACACGGGTGGTGTCCTTGAGGGTGAATGTGATTTCGTGCGATGGCACGACACCGTCAACTGGAAGCATGGCGATGATTTTCGGATACCATTCGTCGAGCACGGGGATCAGGTTTTTGCTGCTCCATTCCTGAAGATCAGGAGCTTCGGAGGCATCGAGCGTGTAGTGGAATTGCTTGTCCTTGGAGGCGAAAACCTGCTTGATGATTTTGGGAATTTGAATGCGCTCCAGCGTCGGTCCGTTGGCATCTGTGATGTCGATCTCGCTAAAAAACGTATCGTTGAACCGTGCTTCCTTCGGATTTTTCTGAATGTCAAATAGCACGTAGCGGAAACATCCGAGCGACTGGCCCGTGTTTGGCGCAATAGATGCGGCGTGCTGGCCCGGCTTGTTAGCGGTGGTGTCCACCTTCGCAATCAGTTTCCAACCGCTTTTTTCGGGATCGACCCCGGCACCCGGTTCCGGGACGAATTCCTTGGCCGAACCGTCCGCCGCATAGACCTGATAGAACTGGGCCGAGCGCGAACCATTGTGCCATGAGTAGGAGGCGATGGTGGCGACATCGATGGGTTTTCCCAAATCCACAAGGATTCGTCCGCCTCCAGAGAAAAAGAAATTGGAGGCCGGGTCGTCATCGGAGCGAGGGATATTTCCGTCATGCAGCGCCGCCAGTGGAGCGCTGTTAGAGTCCGGTGTTCCGGCGATGACCTTGAAAGTCGCCCCGGTGGCCGCGTCGTTGGACGCGGGGGACTGGGTGGTTTCGGTTGAGAACGCGGTGTTTGTCGGCGAGGAGCCGATGCTGACCATGGCGGGTCCGGCTCGCAAGGAGACGAGCCCTGAGGCCAGGAGCAGGTACACGGCATGAGGTCTAAGTTTCATGAATTTGTGAATGGTGGTGTTCACCAAACGTGGTGCCTGACGAATCATGCCGTGTGAGTATTCGTGACCGACACTGAACGACATATTTAGCTGAGATGCACTCTAAAAAGCTGGAACTGACCGAGAATGGGAGCCGCCGATTTTTCGACTGCGGATGAATGAGATGGACGAACCCCGCCAGCTATCTGTTAGCTCAGAGCATGTGCCCCATGCGCATCCTCTTGGTTTCGAGGTATTTCTCGTTGTGCGGATTCGAGGGCTGGCGGATCGGCAGTTGCTCGACGATTTCCAGTCCGTAACCCTCCAGACCAATGACTTTTTTCGGGTTGTTCGTCAGCAGGCGCATCTTGCGGACGCCGAGATCGTAGAGGATTTGCGCCCCCATGCCGTAGTCCCGAAGGTCCGATCCGAAGCCGAGCTTTTCGTTGGCCTCGATGGTGTCCATGCCTTCTTCTTGGAGCTTGTAGGCATGAATTTTCGCCGGCAAACCAATCCCTCGGCCTTCTTGGCGGAGGTATAGCAGGACCCCACCATCGGTGGAAATATGTTCCAACGCCGCCGCGAGCTGGCCGCCGCAATCGCAGCGCCGGGAGTGGAAAACATCGCCCGTCAGACACTCGGAGTGAACGCGGACTAGCGTCGGATTTTCTGGATCTATGACGCCTTTTGTTAGGGCGAGGTGGTAACTGGCATCGGTTTTGATGCGATAGAGATGGCAGTCGAAATCGCCGAAATCTGTGGGCATTTTCACCGTCTGTTCACGCAGCACCAACTTCTCCGAGCGTCTGCGATATTCGATGAGTTGGGCGATGGTACATGCCTTGAGGCCATGGCGGATCTGATAGTCACCGAGCTGGCCGACGCGGGCCATGGTGCCGTCATCGTTCATGATTTCACAAATCACCGCCGCGCGAGGCAACCCGGCGAGACCTGCCAGATCCAGCGCCGCCTCGGTGTGGCCGGTCCGGCGAAGCACTCCATCCGGCACGGCTTGCAGTGGAAAAACGTGGCCGGGTTGCACGAAGGCTTCCGCGTTTACTGCGGGATCAGCCAGCAGTCGGATCGTCAGCGCCCGGTCCGCGGCGGAAATGCCGGTGCTGATGCCGGTGGCGGCATCTACACTGACGGTGAAAGCGGTTTTATGGCCCTCGCGATTTCGGCGGGTCATCTGTGGCAAATCCAACTCCTCTGCCCGCTCGGCGGTGAGTGGCGCACAGATCAGCCCGCGGGCGTGGACGGCCATGAAATTCACCATCTCCGGGGTGCAGAGTGAGGCGGCACCGGCGAGGTCCGCTTCATTTTCACGAGCTGGATCGTCCGCCACGATCACTAGACGACCGGCGGCAAATTCATTGATGATTTCCGGGATGGTGCTGAAAACAAGCGGCAGTTCTGACATGATTAAATGGTAAAATCAGTTGAGTGACGGGTCATCAGGAGCCTCCGCCAAGATGCGGTGGAGTGGGGAAAGATGGCGCATGAGGCCAAACCAGAGACTCGCATCATGCTCATGACCGAGCAAATCCGGCTGTGGGCGGGCGGCGATCCATGAGCTGCGCCGCAGTTCGTTTTCTAACTGCCCGGCGGACCATCCCGAGTGGCCGACGAAGGCCCGCACGATCCGTCCCGGTCGCCGGGCGTGCGCGACTGCGTCCTCGGCGGAAATCCGAAGCGCCCAGCGCAGACCTTGTTTTTTACTCCACCAGAACGAGGAAAACGTCAGTTGGTCACGCGCCACCGGGCCACCTTCGTGGACCGCGAGCTGTCGCAGGGGAGCGAATTCGCCACCCGTCAGGAAATCCCCCACCGTTTTTCCCGTCGGATGATTCAGGATCAAGCCATAAGCCCCCGCCTCCGCCTGGTGCTCGGCTAACAGAATCACCGAGCGGTGAAACGTGCCTTCCCGCAACGACGGGTCCGCCAAAAGCAACTGCCCTTGGAGCTGGATGGGTCGGTCAGGATTGGATGGATCAGCGGCCACGGAGAGAATGTAATGCCGCCGCCCGGATTCGCCAACCGTGGATTGCAGGAGAATTTCATACTGGCGCACATCAAGATTTGTGGATTTTGGGGCGCAGTGCACCGCTTGCTGGAGAGCGTAAGCGCCCTCGCCGGAAATGAGCCAAAGGGGCGGCCCAGCGAGTTAGCAAATGCCGCGCCTGTGAGCAGTCAACGTAAAGATGCTCCTTGCCGATATTCCCGCTAATTTCCGGCAATAACTTTTTCACAAACGCTCTAACACCCCAATAGCCGCGTACCGCCCGTTAGGCTGGGTTATGACCTTGCTACGTGGAATCACAGTTTAGCAGTTCATCACTCACCGCTTGCAGATAGCGGCTTTGGAGTTTCGCGCATGAGTCCTTGGAGGTGTCGCCCGAGCCACAGTCCCAGGCGATTTTTTCGAGGTCACGGAGAACCCGCTCCCACAGGCAACTCGCGATTTCCTCATGGGGAATAGTCGCTTTTCCGAACTTCGCGATGTAGTGGATCTGACTGCGAATGACGGTGGCACGGGTTGCCGGGTCGAAATCGGGCTTCCGGGCGAGGTTCGCTGCGAGACGATGGCGCACCCGGCTTTCCGGGGCAACGACGCATCCCGCGCCTACAATAAGTGCCCGCCAAACCACGTCGGTTTCCTCTAAAAAGTAGCGGTAAAACGGATCGAATCCGCCGATTTCGTCAAGCAGCGAACGACGGACCGCCATGTTGCAGCCCGTCGCGGTGATGAACGCGCGATCGCCGCCGATTGACGCGATTTTTGCGTGGGCTGAGGCGGCTTCCTCGTACCAGAAAGCGCGACCAAGGGTGTCGGCTAGGACATACCGGTTGAGAAATTGATCACCTTGGCGATTCAACACAAAGCCTGCCGAAATTCCTACTTTTTGATCCTGTTCCAAGGGTCGCAACAAGGCGTCCAACCATCCGTCATCCGGCGATGCGTCGTCGTCAAGGAAGGCGAGGTAGCGCCCGCGGGCCGCCCGCCAGCCTAGGTTCCTTGAGATTGCTAGATTTTTTTCCGCGCAATGGATTACGCGGCATGGGAGCCCGCACTGGCGGATCACCTTCTCGCTGCCGTCGCCGGAAGGACCTAGGACAATGATCAACTCATCCCGTTGTGCCAGCCATTCCGGCTGTAGCGCGGCCAAGGTCAGGGCCAGATCGTCTGCCCGGTCCAGCGTGTTGATAATGACCGAGCATCGCAGGTCCGGCTCGCTGCTTCTATCAGGTTCTCTCCGCAACGGCGGAAGATCAACGGTGATGCCTGGCCTGCTCAACCATTGTTCCAGCGCAGCTTGGAATTCACGACCGCTTTCATGGCGGCAAACCTCGCTAACAATCGGTCGATGCTGTGGGCTTTTGAGATCGGCTAGGAAATTTTTCCGCCGCACCCGCTGCATTTTCGAGAACCATCCACCGATGTCCGCGACGGCCTGACATTTTTCCAACATGCGCCCCAGCCAGCGGCGACGGGGAATCAGGAGAATGTCGGACTCAGGCACGGGTCGATTGCTAAGGGATAGAAGTCGCGCAATACAAGCTATCAGTTCGATGGTTGGCGAGTGAGTCTGCGCCAAGATAGAAACCCGGTAACGACCACTTCAATCTAACACCACTCTCAACGCCTGTGCCCGGCGGTGGAACCAGCCCAGCTCCAAAGGCCGGGATCGAGTTCGGTGCGCGCGGCGGCGGCAAGCGCGGCTCCGTTTTCGCCTTCGCTCAAAACGGCAAACACGGTCGAACCCGAGCCACTCATCAGCGCGGCAACGGTTTCCCTGCGCTCTAGCAGCCATTGTTTCAATTCCGCCAAGAACCGGTGTTTTTCAAAAACTGGGCGTTCCAGATCGTTTGTCAGAGAGAGTCCCCGGACGTCCTGAGCGGCATAGCGGATGCCCGGAATTTCCCGCGACTGCCCCCACCGTTGATAGGCCTCAGGAGTCTGGACGCCGAAAGCTGGCTTCAGCAGCAGCACCGGTAAAGTTGGCAAGTCAGTCAACGGCTCGATTTTTTCCCCCCGCCCAGTGCAGCGGGCGGCCCCGGCTTTGAGGAAAAACGGAATGTCCGAACCGAGCGAGGCGGCGATTTCGTGCAGTTTATCCATCCCGAGCAAGTCACCGTGCAGGCGATTCAGACCCAGCAAGGTCGTAGCGGCATCGCTGCTGCCACCGCCAAGGCCGGCCCCGTGGGGAATGAATTTTTTTAGGAAAATCGCACATTCGCAGCGGATATCGGCGGCGTTTTCATACGCGCGAACGGCTTTAATCACGAGGTTTCCCTCATCGCCAGGAATCTCAGGATCATTGCATTGGAAGGAAAATCCGCCGTTCTCGCGGAATTCAACTTCATCGGCCAAGCCCGGGAGTTGCACCATCAGCGTGTCGATTTCGTGAAACCCGTCCGGACGCTTGCCGAGCACGCGCAACGATAGATTCAACTTGGCCGGGGCGTTGAGAGAGATGGGATTCATGGGCTAAAATCACGGACGATCAGGGCCATCATGCGGCCGGTTTTTCCAAGTTCCCGCCGATAGCTGTAAAAGCGCGCGGGATCGGCGGCGGTATTGAGTCCGCAGTCGAGAAAACTTCCGACGCCCGCATGGCTCGCCTGTCTGCCTATTTCGGCGGCAAAGTCGATCTCATAGTCGGGCGGGCGGATACATGGGCTGAGCACGGCGGTCACATCTTCCGGGCGGGTATCGAAATGCGCCGCCATCAACTCGAGCGCGGTTTGAAAAATATTACCAGCCGTGCCTTTTTTCCCGGAGTGTAACAGGCCTATTGCACCGCTTTTCCGGTCCGCCAGCCAGATCGCCCCGCAGTCCGCCACATAAATCGCGAGGACGATGCCCGGCTTGCAGGTGACCAGGCCATCGACACCGGGAACCACAGGCAACCCGTCCGCAGCAATAATCCGGGAGACCCCAGGGACCACGGCGACACCGATGCCATGCACTTGTTCGGCCCGCCACCATTCGGACTCGGGGCCGGCGAAATTCTCCACCGCTCCAGTGTGGCAAGGTCGCAATAATTTCATCGCCTCATCCCGGTCGCCGGTGATCGGCAAATCCGGCACACGTTCCACCCACCCGGCGCGGACCCCGGGGAGCGAATTCAGATCATCTAAAAAGGGGAACGCCTCCGTCACCCGGGGACGGTAACGGAGGCGCTGAGGATTCGCCAAGCTGGTTTATTGATTCAGAGGCGAACCTGAGGATCACGCCATGGAGCGGCCTTGGATGGCGCGCTTGGTGTGTTCGACAGCTTCGGCTTGGTCTTCATCCATTCCTGACAGGATGCCAGCCAGATCGTTCGCGATTTCCGTGCGCATCTTCGAAACGAGTTCGACTCCTTTTGAGGTGATGCGGACCATGATTTTACGGCGATCTTCAGCGGCGTGGACACGCTCAACGTAGGACAGTTTCTCCAACCGATCGACTAAGCCGGTGGCAGCGGCGGTCGAGTGGCCCATCTTTTTCGCAATGTCGGACATCGTTAGATATTCTTCGCTGGATAGGTAGGTTAGGAGGAAGAACTGCGGAAACGAGATGTTCCCTTTGTTGAGTTCTGTTGACAGGTTTAGGATGCAGCTTCGTTGTGTAAATAGGACGAAGTCAGCAAGACGGTCCGCGTCGGCTTTCACCGAAGCGCCCGGGGCGTTCATTGTTTTCATTATGGCTGGTTGTAGTGTTCATGTTTCGGGACATGTAAGGGGGCACAGCCATTGCGAAAGAGAAGCTACCCGGTTACCCAAATAGTAATCAACTCTAAAATTAAAATTTTATGACTGTGCCTGATTTCTCAAGCGGGACTTTTTGAAAATACATAAACCAAAGAGGTTTTAAAAGCAAAGAATTCATGAAAAGTTAATTAAATTTTTGAACGTTTTCAAGGATGTGCCGCGCTTTGATTTTGAATGACTTCGGGATTTGTTGGGGCGGGACTGTGTTGGAAATAGACCGCATCGCCCACCTCGACGGCCCCGGATTGGAGATCGGCGGCAGCGAATTCCCCGAGTGTTTCGCCGGTCGTCCGCAGGTTTGCAGAGCGCTCATTGGGACCCCGGGTGGTGAGAATTTGACCGCTTTCGATAGTCCATTTACCGTAACTTTGAATCAGAACGAAGCGTTTATCGGCGGGAATTGAGGCGATTCGTCCAACCAATTTCGCTTCCTCGACCGCGATTTTTGGTTTTTCGGTCTCAGGTTTCGCCGGTTTGGTGGCCGTGCAGGAGGAGCCGCAAACACACAGGATTGCCGAGAGAACGCAGGCGGATGACTTTATCACAAGGGCAGCCTAGCGTCGATTTGGCGGATTGGAAATCCGGGATTTCACGGCGACAACAAGCGCACTTCATCGGCCTGGATCAGGCGTTCGAGTCCGCCAGCCGTATGCAGCAGCAACTCCCCGCCTGCGGCAATGCCATCGACTTTGCCGCTTCTGGGGCCGCCCGCCGTAGTCAACGACACACATTTTCCTGTCAGCACACAGCGCAGGCGCACGGCGGCCACCACGGCGTCGAAGTCATGGTCGATTTGTAAATGCCGACGCGAAAACCTGCTTACGAGCGCCGCCAAGACCTCCGCCCGTGAAATGTCACGCCCGGTTTCGAGCTGGAGCGAGGTCGCGGTTGCGGCAAGCTCGGGCGGAAAATCGGTGGTCGAAACGTTCAGCCCGATGCCAACAATCGCGAAATCCGTCCCCGCCTCGACGAGGATGCCCGCAACTTTCCGCTGGCTGAGCCACACATCGTTCGGCCACTTGATGCCTGCTTGCAGGCCGAAGGTTTCGAGTGCCTCCGCAGCCGCGAGACCGGCAACGAGGGCGAGTCGGGGCCAGAGGGCTTTCGCGGCGGTGGGCCGCACGAGGATGGAAAACGCCAGCGATTCTCCCGCCGGAGCAAACCACGCCGCCCCCCGCCGTCCGCGGCCAGCGGTCTGCTGCCCGGCGAGGACGATCAAGCCATCCGCCGCGCCCCCTTGGGCCAGGGCACGGACCTCGTCGTTGGTGGATGCCACCGAGTCGCGGACTAACAGCCGGAACGGTTCGGGGAAATCCGCAGCTGCGGCGGCAAATTCTGCTAGACTCATCGACGGTTAGAGTGTTTCAAAATCCAGGCCGACATCGAGCGCGGGGGCCGAGTGGGTGAGCGCGCCGACGGAAATGAAATCTACGCCCGTTTCCGCAATTTCCCGCAGGGTTTCCAAGGTGACTCCGCCGCTGGCTTCGAGCAGGGGTTTCGCACGATCCCCACGCAGGGCCACCGCCTCGCGGAGCTGCTCCAGACTCATATTGTCTAGCAGGATATAGGCGATGCCATCCAGAGTTAGGAAGGACCGGACTTGATCGAGGTTGTCCGCTTCCAGCTCCACTTCGACCGCCGGACGCTCGTGCTTCAAACGATGAATCGCCGCTTGAATCGCAGGCGTCCCACCCTCGGCGGCGAGGTGGTTGTCCTTCACCATCGCGCGGTCGTAGAGGCCAAACCGGTGATTCATACCGCCGCCATCGAGAACCGCATTTTTTTCTAACATTCGATAACCCGGAGTGGTCTTCCGCGTGTCGAGGATGCGGACACCGGTGCCTTCGACGCGCGCGACATAACTCGCGGTTAGAGTAGCGACGCCGCTGAGGCGCTGAAGGAAATTCAAGGCTGTCCGCTCCGCAGTTAGAATGGACCGCGCCGAACCCACCACGCGGATCAGCAACGCTCCCGCCACCACGCGGCTGCCATCGGCGATGAGGATTTCCACCTCCAGCGTGGGATCGATGGTGCTGAAAACCCTTGCGGCAAGGCCGACTCCCGACACCACGCCCGCTCCGCGCGACGCGACAAAAGCACAGGCCCGCCGCTCCTCGGGGATGAAATAGCCGGCCGTGACATCGCCCTCACCGACGTCTTCGGCGAGCGCGAGTTCAATGAGCAAATCAGAATGGTCGTTCATGTGAAATTTCAATTACCGATGACGCTCACGGCGATTTCCCTGCGATGCGGATCATGCCGGTGTTCGAAGAGGAAAATCCCCTGCCAAGTTCCAAGCGCCATTCGTCCTTCGATGATAGGAATGACCTCACTGGTCCGCGTGAGGGACATGCGAATGTGACTCGGCATGTCGTCCGGACCTTCCTGGGTGTGGATGAACCATGGGGTGTTTTCAGGGACGAGCTTCTCGAAAAACATCTCAAGATCACGACGCGCGCTCGGATCGGCATTTTCCATGATGACCAGACTCGCGCTGGTGTGGCGGACGAAAACCGTGACGGCCCCATCTCTAACACTCGAACGCAAGACGATCTCCGCGACCTCGCGGGTGATCTCGGTCGTCCCCTTGCCATGAGTCCTAACAGTGAATGTGCCGGTGTGTGCGATCATGAAAATTTACCAACCTGATAGCACCCATTTGCCATGCGCCGAGCCGGTTTCCATCGCCGCATGGGCTTCGCGGAGATTCGCGGCGGAAATTTCCCCGAGGTTCCGCGTGGCGATTTTCGGAAAATTCCCCGCATCACAGCGCCGGGCGAGGTCCGTGAGAATTTCCCCTTGCCGGTGCATGTCCGTTGTTTGAAAGCGCGCCCGCGCGGGCATGTATTCCCACACGATGCGCGGCGATTTCAAGCGGAACGGATTGCCGATATCCACCGGTTTGGCCGTCTCCACGATCAGCCCCAGCGTGCCCAGCGGCGCTAACAAATCAGCGGTCGTCTCCCAATACGTCTCGGTGTTGAAAAGGTTGGCGATGTAGGGAAACTCCGAAATTCCCAAAGCCTCGACCTGCGGACGCAGCGGCTCGCGATGGTTGATCACCGCCGCCGCTCCCATTGACATACACCATGCCACCGTCTCAGGCCGCGAGGCCGTCGCGATCACCTGCATGCCGGCCTCACGGGCCAGCGGGATCACGGCGGAACCCACCCCGCCCGCGCCATTGATCACCAAAATTGCTCGCCCGCGGTCCGCGCCGTTAGGGTCAATCCCCATTCGCTCGAACAGCAGCTCCCAGGCGGTTAGGCCGACCAAGGGCAGCGCGGCGGATTCCGCGAAACTCCAGCTAACCGGCTTCCTCGCCACCAGCCGGGCATCCACCGTCTGATACTCCGCATTGCTGCCCGCCCGCGTCACATCGCCTGCGTAAATAATTTCATCCCCCACCGCGAAGCCCGTCACCGCAGTGCCGACCGCCACCACGACTCCCGCGGCATCGAAGCCCAGCACGCGCGGCGGCTCACACGGCCCCGCGCCCAGCAGTTTCCGCACCTTCGTATCCACCGGGTTCACCGCCACCGCCAGCACTTGCACTAGCAGGTCGTTAGGCTGCGGCACCGGCACCTCCGCCACGAACTCCACGAGCGCGTCCGGATCACTAACCGGAAGAAATTGACGCGCGCCGATAGCTCTCATGGCCGTGATTGAATGCCAGCCAGCCCGTTCATGGCAACAAAGGTTTCAGCCCGAGCCACGCGCTCCCCCACGTGATGATCCACGGCAGCGTGAGCAGGCTCAGCACCGTCGTCGCGATGACCACCTGCACCGCCACCGCAGGTCGTCCGCCATACAAACGGGCGAGGAGAATCGACGAGAGCCCGGCCGGCATCGCCGCTTGGACGACCAGGACTTCCCGCAAATCATACGAAATGGGACACCACTTCGCCGCACACAGCATGACCGCCGGGGCCAACAAGAGGCGCACCGCCACCGAACCGGAAATCACCCGCCAGTCGGGGCGTTCCTTGCCTACCAGATCCATCATCGTGCAGCCCGTGATAAAAATGGCCACCGGGAACGCGCCGATTCCCAGCATGGAAAGGGCGGCTCTCGGCGCGCCGGTGATCTTATCGTCCACTCCCAGAGCCACCAATAACAGCCCGAGGGTCACCGCGACAAACGGACCATTCAGTAGTCTCCGCCAGGAAAACCGCCGTTCACCGCTCATCATCATCACGCCTACCGACCAAATCGCCATTTCGACTCCCATGTTGTGAACGAAAAGCATGGCCAGCACCCCCGGTCCCCACAGAATTTCGATGACCGGAGCTGCGGTGAAACCGAAATTCTGACAACCCGAACTCAGCGCGAATGTCCGCATGCCGGTCCCGCGTTCCAAGCCTAACATTCGCCCCACGACCCATCCTAACAAAATTCCCGCCATGATCAGGCCGAATCCCAATGACAGCGCCCACGCCACCACCTGCCCGCTTTTCAAAGCCTGACTGCCGAGAATCTTGTCCAACATGAAACACGGCAGCATCACGCGATAGATGAGTGCCATCACAGGCACATCGACTTCCTGCGGGACCAGTCCTGTCCGCCGACACACCGCTCCCGTGATCATCAACAAATACACCGGCAGTACCGATGCGATAACGTGCCCCGGCGAAATCACCCGCTCAGGCTTCGTGCCCTGCCGCCACCGTGCAAGACCATAATCACCGCAAACCGCCCACCCTCCATCCAGTCGCTGGCCTCAGAACTTCGTGGAAACAAGGAACCCAAATGAGGCCCATTGCCCGAAAAACGCGAATTCCCAAGTGGGTATTGCCTCGCCCAACGTTCCGGGACACTCGTGTAAATTCATGGAAAGCCGCCGGATACCCAATTTCGGCCCGCCAAAAGCAGGAGGCCAGCCGTGCCCGATGGGCGTGACTGAGCGACTGTTCCTTTGTCATGCGGTCCCGGTAACATTTCCTGGTAACATTTCCTCGCCCTTTTTGCTCCCCTGCTATAAGACTGGCCCGTGCCTGATTATCCCCTCCAACCTCTATCCAACCCTTGCAGATCGGCACTTTCTGCATTCCTGGCTAAACGACTGGAAAATTTCGCCAGTCGTATAGTAGGAAGTTAGGCGTTTCTCGCGTTTTCTAAATCCATGATGGACCAAACCCAAGACTACTACGACCGAGAGTATCTGGGCACACTGTTAAGCGGTCGCTGGCCGAGGCCCGGTGCGAAGCTCCGCTACAAGGGCACTCACCCTTTTCATGCGACCAATCTCATTGCGAACGCAGAACGAGAATTGCGTCTTGGCGACATCTACACTCTCAAGATGATTAGGCTCGGTTCGAGCACTTGCATCATCACCTTGGAGGAGTCAGGCGATGCCGAGTATGAGTTAGCCTTTTTCGACAGACTGTTTTCGATTGCCTTTGTCTGCACAGCCAACTTGTGTCGCAGCGTTATGGCTCATGCCATCGCCGTTCCTGAGCTTGCAAGTCGCGGCTGGCCTGTCGCGGTTTTTTCCGCTGGCACGATGGACTGTTCCGCCACGCCGACAGCCATCCCAACGTGGCTCACCTGCTGCCAGAACAACACCCCACCGCAGAAGGACGTTTCGACATTCGTTCGCGAGCTTCCCATGTCATCCATTTATCGCTTCTTCGTCATGGAGCGCCAACACCACGAATGCCTCGTGACCCATTACGGTGTATCGCCAGAGCGCATTTCATTTCTCGGTAGCTTCGACCCGAAACGCCGCGGCGACGAAATCGAAGACCCAATGAACCAAGGTTCTGTTGTATTCGACCGCTGTTACACACTCATCCGCGATTGCATTATTCACTACCTCGACACCACAACCGAAATTCCCGCAACGCCTCCTGCGCTGCAGCGAACGGGCGCGGCTGTCACGCTGGCTGCTTCCGGCCTCCGCCTTGCCCCCGCCATGCAGCCAGCGCGCCAGCCTCCGCCGTCGCTTAGCTTGGGGTCGTTAGGCGTTGCTAGCGCATCCCGATGAATAACGTCGCACTCAATCTTGTAGTCCTACGTTCTCCCGACTTAGCACGGGCAGCGGCGTTCTACTCTCGGTTGGGCTTGCAGTTCTCTCAGCATCAGCACGACAGCGGCCCTCAGCACTACGCCGCAGAGCTTGGCGGCGGTGTGTTCGAGCTTTATCCACTCGCAGCCGATGGCCCATCCACGCTCGGCACTCGCATCGGCTTTAGCGTCCCATCCCTCGATTCGGTAGTCGCAGCACTCAGCGACTTTCCCGGAGTCATCATTTCACCGCCCAAGGACTCGGAGTGGGGTCGCCGCGCAGTCGTCGCCGACCCAGACGGACATCGTGTCGAGCTTCTCCAGCAATGACCGCCGCCTTTCCGCCCACCATGCAGGTGCCGCGCCGCACTCCGCGGTCGCTGAGCTTGGGGTCGTTAGGCAACTCGACCACGCTATGAGAGCTTTGATATTCATCTTGCTTCCAGCGGGCATCATTGAGGCGATTCTCGCTTACGGTGTTTCGACGCAGGAGGGAGCGTGTGTTCCGTCCAGCATCCTCTCCTTTGCCAGGCATCATGACACATTTGCCGAGCGCTTACTTGCTCGGTGACATGCGTGTATTGCACTGGTGGTGGATTACCGTGCCATTGCAAACAGCCATCTGGGCCGGCATCTTCGGAGTGATTTATGCGTTGTTTTTCAGACACAAGAGACACCCCGTGGCCTCCTGAGCTGCAGCGAACCGCTCCGCACGTCACGGCACCTGCTTCCACCGCCGCCTTCCCACCCGCCATCCAGGTGCCGCGCCGTGCTCCGCGGTCGCTGAGCTTGGGGTCGTTAGGCGACTCCCCACGCGTCCTGTAATCGTCTGTTATGAATAGCTCGAACACGCCCGCAAATAATCTGCCCCGCCTTTTTGGCCCCCGCGCCCTCATCGCTACCGCGCTTTTCATTCACTTCATTTTAGCGTCCTTCTTTTGGATGGTTTCACTCGGCCTCATTCTCGCCGTCGCAAAGCTTTATCCAGTTATCGGTTCGGCTTGCGTCATGCTCGCCCTTTCCACTGCCGTCTGGCTCACGCGAGTGGCTTGGCATCGCAATACTTGGCTTGCGGCGTTGGTCTATTTTGTGGCGAGCATCATCACTTTGCCTTGGACGGTAATCGCGATTCTGGGTTGGATTCATTCGAACTATGTCGGCACGATGCAATGAACCGCCAGTCGCTGAGCTTGGGGTCGTTAGGCATTGCTACGCGCGTCTTGTAATCACAGCCGAAAACCATACGATGCCGACGTGCCTACGATTTTACGCGAACGCGGTTTCCGCTTCTTCTTTGGCTCTTCAGCAAAATCTGTGGGTGAACTTTGGCTCGGGTAGATCTCCAAGTGTGTGATAGAGAGAGGTTTGTAGCAGATGGAAACTGCGGTAACCGTAGGCTTTTCTCATACACAGGTTGATCCGCAGGTTGAGGCCC
>JANXMQ010000187.1 GCA_025354565.1 Akkermansiaceae bacterium | reverse complement strand
AACTTTTTGTTTTGTGAACAATCTCAGTTATGCTGATACCACCGCAGCTCATGAAGTAGGACATTTCCTCAACTTATCGACAGAAAAGAAAGGTCAAGGAAACGCTCATGACCTAGGACCGTGGCCACCGGAAGTAGTGGCGGAAGGCGGTAATAGAACAGGCCTCATGTTCGAATCTGGTCAAGATAATAACTCCAAGTGGCTCAGGCATCAGGATTGGGTTGAGGCAAATAAACAAGCCAAGCAAAAATTTCCTAAGTAAACTGATATGAAACTACTAACTATACTTTGGTTTCTTGGCTCTATCCGTCCGATACCCGCACCACCTGAACCTCCGATCACAAATCGCGAACAATTGATTGAGCGAATCGAGAAAAAGTTTATTGGGACTGATTACGACATCGCTATGGGCGTCCGCCGTCCGAGCAATGCGCCCAAGACCGACTGGATCACTCCCGAATACCGTCCCATTGTCATCGACTACCTCAAGAACAAGGCGAGAGACCCGAAGTATCTTGAGCGTTCACTCAGAGTGCTTGTGGCCCTCAACGACGAGGAAACCATGAAGGATGTCCTTCGTCAATACAACGATGGTACCCTGATAGACGATACTATTCTGATGATGAATCTTCATCCAGAACAAATCAAGGATCTTGTTCCAATTATTTATTCTGGATCCGATGTCCCTCGCAAAGTAATAGACTCTCAGATACTTAAATCGCCTCGTATATATGCTGTATATTCAATAGTGGATTTTCTGACATGGGGGCCTGTGTTTCCTGATGAAACAATGCGGTGGGCATCGGGATTGAATGGTAATATTCACAATTACGAAAATCAGAAACACGACAACCAAAACGAGCCACATATTATGTGGTTGTTTCAGCAGTGGTGGGAACACAACAAAACAGCGATTCTGGAAGAAAGGTATGCCGATGCTACATGGGTTCCCAAGTACAAAGGGCAGATAGACTATTATGACAAAAAGCAGCGCGAAGAACAAGGATACCTCAATTACACCTCAACCACCCGAAACGACATCCTGCCGATTCCTAAAACAGCAGACATCCGTCTGCCGTCCCGCCCGGTACCAGTGCTTGAGAATGTATCCGCTAGTAACACTGGCAACCTCATCATTTATAGTGTTTTAGGATTTACCATTTGCGTCGTGTTTGCAGTCTGGCTGGTCAAGCGGATTAAGCCGACGGGTGGATGATCTGAATAAGCCGATATGAAACTACTCGCCATACTTTGGTTTCTTGGCTCTATCCGTCCGATACCCGCACCACCTGAACCTCCGATCACAAATCGCGAACAATTGATTGAGCGAATCGAGAAAAAGTTTATTGGGACTGATTACGACATCGCGATGGGGGTCCGCCGTCCGAGCAATGTTCCCAATACTGACTGGATCACTCCCGAATACCGCCCTGTCGTTATCGACTACCTTAAGAACAAGGCAAAAGATCCCAAATATCTTGAGCGTTCGCTCAGAGTGCTCGTGGCCCTCAACGATGAGGAAACTATGAAGGATGTCCTCCGCCAATATAACGATGGAACCTTAATTAATGATACGATTCTGATGCAGAATCTTCATCCAGAACAAATCAAAGATCTCGTTCCAATCATCTACTCAGGCTCTGAAATACCTCGCAAGGTGGCAAATCTTAGAATCTTTAAATCTCCTAGACTCTATGGAGTTAATTCAATATTAGATCTGATGCGTTGGTCTCCCCAATTTGCTGATGAAACAAGACGTTGGGCATCACGATTGCGTGGTAACATAATCAATTACGACAATCTTCATCAAGACAACCTTGATGAGGCTCACACCATGTGGCTTTTTCAGCAGTGGTGGGAACATAATAAAGCGGCGATGTTGGAAGGGCGGTATTCCGAAGCAGAATGGCTTCCGATGTATTGGGCAAGGAGACCGGGGGCTTTGCCCAGCAGACCATGGAGCTGCTCATGGGCTACGACTGGCCG
>JANXMQ010000169.1 GCA_025354565.1 Akkermansiaceae bacterium | reverse complement strand
GTTGGGCTTTCAGGAGAGCAGGCAAAATTGGATGAGCCCCCTCTCAATATGTTCAAGGAATTCCATGGCGTGATGTTTAACGATGCCGCTAAATCGGAAATGATCAGATTCCTCAAAGTGCCACTGAATAAAGAGGCGACTAAAGAAGAAGTTAAAAAACGGGAAATGCGATTTTTAGAACTCGCCGCGCAGGTCAAATACAATGGAAATTGCCGTGTCGAAATTCGCTTCCACCACCTCGACTATGAATGTGTCTGGAAATTGCAAGGGGATGATCTGGTGAACCGCGCCATGACACCGCAAACTCGGGCGTCCATCCGTATCGTTCTCGGCACGCTTTCCGGCTTCGTAAAATACACATAACTGCCATCGACTCCGAATAATCACCGTACGACTGCTCGAACTACAAAAATCGATAATAATGAACCACAAAGAGCGCAGAGAATACACCGTATGATTACGGCTCAGATCATACTGATGGACGTATTACCCGAATCAATTGTCCGTCCAGATTGCCGCTGGTCATAAGCGTGGCGTGAATGCGTGCGGCGAAAGATAGTGGATTCGCGTCATCACGCGTGCAGACAATGATCCCAGCGTGGGCACCTTGGGTTTGCTGATGGAGACGGATAAAGTCGAGTCGGTTTAGGGTGATTACGACGCGGTGTAGTTCCGTTGCGAAGGCTAGGACTTGATCGTCCGGGATCCTCTGATTTGCGCGACCGGCTTCGTATGAGGTGAGGATATCATGCCCGAGGCGCCGGAGTTCCTCGACGACACGTTTGGGGCAGTTCTCGTTGGAGTAGATCGAGGCCATCAGGCTTCCTGATTGAGGCGGATGGCCTGTTCAATTTCCTCGCGGTGGGTTTCGACATATTGCCAGGCGGCTTCCAGGTCAAACACGCTCAATCCGGGGTAATCCTTGAGAAGATCAAGATCTCCCACACCCGTGCGGCGGGCATCTTCTAGCATCCAGACGGCGATGCGGGTCATTCCCACACAGGCTTCTCCGCCACAAACTCCGGCGCTGCGTTGGATTTGATCCGATGAGCTGGAATTAGGTAAGAGGCCGGCCCGTGCTTTGACGAAAAGCACGAAATCGAGCACCTCCGCCTGAACAGGTTCGGGGGCGGCTTCGATCTCGCTTACAATTCGCTGAGTAATTACGGACATGGCTGAAGGTTAGTCGAATTTGGGGGGGAGGCAAGATCGACTTGCCGCTTCAGTACCGCAGACAGTCGTGCATCATTCTTTTTAGGGTTTCCATTTCAATAAATTGTGAAACTCGGGAATATTGTCGTAAATATTCTGAATCCGCCACCGATTGCGCGGATTGACACGGATAAGAGGCGAAATAGGAAAGCAGCAAATGCGATTTTCAGAACTCGCCGAGCAAGTGAATTAAAACGGAAATTGCCACGTTGAGATCCGCTTCATCCATCACTTCAATTATGAATGCTTACGGAAATTGCAAGCAGATGAACTGGTGAACCGCGCCATGACTCCTCAAACCAAGGCATCCATCCGGATTGTTCTGTGAACGGTTTCCAGCTTCGCCAAAAAGTAGGGAACTCGGTTAGTAAATGGGGCGTGAAATTAATTCTGCGAGAATTTTTATTTTCTTGTCGTTCTCGAATTCGCCCGTCATACCATGGCAATGATTGATCCCAATTCTGAGGTTCAAGGAGATATGACCAACTCGCTTACTCATAAGCATTTCTACAGATTATCCGATCCGGATTCCTGGGAAAAGCGTGGCAATGCCTATGATGGAGGTGGTGGCATCTATGTGATCCGCTGCCTTTCCAGTGGCGCTTCTATCGAATCAGGATCATTCATTCCGGTTTCAAGAATATTTGGATCGGATCCGGATGGCATTCTTTATATTGGTATGGCTAAAGACCAAGGCCGTCTGGCTCGCTTGCTCGAAAGTCTCGATCCAAGATACAACGGCAAAGGCCATTCGGACGGTAAACGATACAAAGCGGATAAGCGATTTGAAGAACATTTTCCTTATGCTGATTGGGTAGTGGAGTTGAGCGGCTCGAAGACTCCAGCTACTACCGAGGCAGAATATTTGAATCGCTATCACTCCCGTCATGGGGAATTACCGCCGGCGGATCGTTCCAAATCTAAAGATTGATAAAATTTTTAAAAAATGGAAAATAGTGTAGTCCTAAAGAACTGCCAAAGCCTCACTATGGCGGGGGTGTCGAGTTCACAGTATATATTGAGATGTCTTTCGATTTCCCTTTTCGCAGGACGCATCGGGAAAAATCAAACCCCGCCGGGCATGAACGCGACGAACTCGCTCATCGAAAAAATCCGCGCCTGGGAAATCTGGAATGATCAGCTCAACAACGTGTGGGAGACGGTAAAGATACCGCTGGTATTGTCGGTAACTGGTCATCGAGACCTCAATCTGGAAGACTCCGAGGCGGTAAAAAAGGAAATCACCGATTACCTTCAAAATGAGGTGATTGAAAAATATAAAAGTTCGCCGGTGCGTTTCCTTTCAGCATTGGCGGAAGGTGCAGACCGATTGGCAGCGCAGGTGGCCATTGATTGCCGTTGCGAGCTAGGGGTGATTTTGCCCTTTGAACAGGAGGAGTATGAAAAGGATTTTAAGTCGCCGGAATCGCTGGCTGAATTTCGTCAATTGCTGGCTATGGCATCGTTTGTGGAGGTCGTGAAGAGACCGCAGTCCCCCCCCGCGGGCGGAGATCGGGCAGATGCTTATTTCGAGGTTGGATTGGAACTGCTGCGTCACGCACAAGTGCTGATTGCAATTTGGGATGGGGATGAGACACGGACGCGCGGTGGAACCGCTGATGTCGTTCATTTGGCCATGAATGGCGTGCCCATCCCAGGCGAAGCTTTTGAAGATAGCATTGCCTATCCCGATGTGGTCCCGGTTGCTCATTTTCCGGTGCGGCGCTGCAACAGCAGCGCGACGCGGCGTCCTGCAAAGTATCAAATCACGGCAACCAACATATGGAGGGAAATCGATTCCTTCAATCAAGCTGTCGCACGCTTTGCTGAAGAAGGAAGAATCAAAAAAATCGGTTCGCCTTTTCAGGTCGGATACCTTGCCAGCGACCTGGCTGGTGAGTGTGATGAGGGCGATCCTAAGACGCGGCGTCTGGCAGCCCTCTACGGTTGCGCAGATGCTCTCAGTCAGAATGCTCAAAAAATCCGATTGCGCTATTTTTGGCAAATTTTGGTTCTCGGGGTGCTCGCCGCGTTGCTGGGTCAATTGTACTCGGGTCCGTTGATGTATCCATGGATGCTAGCTGCCGGCATTGTCTTTGCTCTCATCGGCACATGGCGTTGGTTTCGACTCGATCAACAGAGGCTGGAAAACCGGTATCTGGATTACCGTGCCCTTGCCGAGGCCTGTAGGGTGGCATTTTTTTGGCATGTGTCCGGCATCAAGGCATGCCCTGCCGACCATTACCTCCGTGACCAAAACGAAGATATGGATTGGTTGCGGCGGGCATTGCGGGCGATTGACCTGCCGCATTCACTTTTGAACACCAATCAATCTGGAGAAAAATCACGCCCTTGCGACCTCCGGATTGCTGAGAGAGATTGGATTGCTCACCAAAAGGAATACTTTAGTAAGAGCGTAATACGTCACAGCCAAGAATCGGCCATCATTGGATTACGGGCCGGACTCTTCTACAAAGCCGCACTGGCAGTTGTTTCTCTAACACTTGCGCTCCATTTTATCGCCACCTTGATTGCCTCGGATTCGATTATCGACCTGCTGCCGAGTATGACTGTCGTGTATGGCATGCTGTTTGTGCTTTCCGGGCTGCATCAGATCTACGATAGCGTAAAGGCCAATCAGGAACACGCCAACAGCTACCGTAAGATGGAGACCTACTTCACACAGGCGGCAGAGAAATTGACGCCATTGCTGCAACGCGAAGAGCACGCCGCCGCGCAGCGACTGCTTCTGACATTAGGCAAGCAGGCACTCAAAGAAAACGCGGATTGGCTGTTGCTGCACCGTCAACGTCCCGTCGAGAAAATCACTGGTAACTAAACTTCCCTAATCAATTTCATGAGTGTCCAAGAACGCCAAAAAAAAGTCTTTATCAGCTACAGCACGCGGAATGGCGAAATTGCCCAGTATCTCGTCAATGCCCTGGAGAGTAGCGATATTTCCTGGCTCTTCAGCAAAATCTGTGGGTGAACTTTGGCTCGGGTAGATCTCCAAGTGTGTGATAGAGAGAGGTTTGTAGCAGATGGAAACTGCGGTAACCGTAGGCTTTTCTCATACACAGGTTGATCCGCAGGTTGAGGCCC
>JANXMQ010000079.1 GCA_025354565.1 Akkermansiaceae bacterium | reverse complement strand
GTCCACATGATCGAGACGATCAACAAGCTGATGCGCGTGCAAAAGCAGCTCGTCCAAGAATACGGTCGCGAGCCATCACCGGAAGAAATCGCCGAGGAAATCCACTTGCCTGTCGAACGTGTTAGAGCGGTCTTGAAAATGGCCCAACAGCCGATTTCGCTGCAAGCGCCTGTTGGAGATTCGGACGACACTTCCTTCGGTGACTTCATCGAAGACAAGGCCGCCGACAACCCGATGGAAGAAGCCGGCTTCTCGATGCTCAAGGACAAAATCAAGGACGTGCTCGATACTCTAACTGAGCGCGAGCGTGAGGTGCTAGAACAACGCTTCGGCCTCAAGGATGGCTACAGCCGTACGCTTGAAGAAGTGGGCCGCCAGTTCCAAGTCACCCGCGAACGGATTCGCCAGATCGAAGCGAAAGCTCTGCGGAAAATGCGCCACCCGACGCGGATTCGGAAGCTGGAAGGTTTCATCGAGCTGCCGGGGGCCTGATAGGGGTGCGGACATTCCTGTCCGCATTTCTTCATTCTATCTCATGGTTTCCAGAGGATCTGCGTCGAGCGCAGGGCCGCTTCGGAACCTCCTACTTCCCCACGGTTTTGGAATCGGTCGATGGCAATTGGGGCAAGCCAAGGTCTTTCAAGAACGCATTGTGTTGGAGCGTCGCCGCCCGCACGGCTTTCTCGATGTCCACCAGCACTCCATGAGTCGCCTTTAAATCAATCTCTGTCTCCCCCACCGCTGTGCTGATGTAGCGGGAGATGTTCAGGTTGAAGTCGTTCTTTTTAATCTCGTCCATCTCCACCCGGCGGGAGTAGCGGGGCTCTTCCTTTCGGAATTGGTAGGTGTCGATGATCTTGGCGATGTGCTGCTTGCTGAGTTGGTTCTGGCGTTTGCCTTTGTCGAAGTTCTCAGGGCCGCTGGCGTTGATGAAGAGGACGTCGTCCGGTTTCTTGCATTTCTTGAGGACGAGGATGCAGACGGGGATGCCGGTGGAGTAGAACAGGTTCGCGGGCAGGCCGATGACGGTGTCGATGTGGCCGTCGTTGAGCAGCTTGGTGCGGATGCGTTCCTCGGCACCGCCACGAAAGAGCACGCCGTGGGGCAGGATGATCGCCATCACTCCTTCGTCCTTTAGGAAGTGGAAGCCGTGGAGGAGGAAGGCGAAGTCGGCGGCGGACTTGGGGGCGAGGCCGTGGCTTTTGAAGCGCACGTCGTCGGCCAGCGCGTCGGTGGGTTCCCAGCGGTAGCTGAATGGCGGGTTGGCGACGATGGCGTCGAAGCTGGGTTTCTTCGCCGGGTTCGGCTCCCGCATCATGTCCCACTCGTTGAGCAGGGTGTCGCCGTGGAAGATGTCAAACTCCGTGTCCTTCACCCCGTGCAGCAGCATGTTCATGCGGGCGAGGTTGTAGGTGGTGATGTTCTTCTCTTGGCCGAAGATTTTGCCGATGGTGCCGCCGGCCTTGTTCACCTTCTTGCGGACGTTGAGCAGCAGGGAGCCGGAGCCGCAGGCGAAGTCCATCACGCTCTCCAGCCGCTTCTTCGTGCCAGTCTTCGGTTCCTGACTGTCCAGGGTGACGATGGCGGAAAGGATGTCGGAAATCTGCTGCGGCGTGTAGAACTCGCCCGCTTTTTTGCCAGACCCGGCGGCGAACTGTCCGATCAGATATTCATAGGCATCGCCCAGCGCGTCGATGTCCGTGGAGAACTCCGCGAGCCCTTCGGCGATTTTCTGGATGATGGTGCAGAGCTTGGCGTTCCGGTCCTCATACTTCTTGCCCAGCTTGGGGGAACTCAGGTCAATCTCGGAGAACAGGCCTTGAAAGGTGCTCTCGAAGGATTCGGTCTCGATGTATTTGAAGCCCGCTTGCAGCGTGTTCAGCAGCTCTGCGTTCTGGGTTCGGGCCAGGTTGGCGATGCTGTTCCAGAGGTGCCCTGGTTGGATGACGTAATGCACCTTGCGCCGCATCTGTTTCTCGAACGCCGGGATGTCGTCCAAGTTGTTGGCATACCAGTGGCACAGTGGCGGGAGCATCTTGCTCCCTTGGTCAGAACCTTTGGAGCTGGAAGCTCCGGCTACTGGGTAATCCCGCCCCAGCTCCTTCTTTGCCGCCGTTTCGTAGTTGTCGGAGAGGTAGCGCAGGAAGAGGAAGGACAGCATGTAGTCGCGGAAGTCATCCGCATCCATCGCCCCGCGCAGTTGGTCGGCGATGCTCCAGAGCGTGTTGCCCAGTTGCTTTTGGTTGGTGTCGGTCATTTCTTCGGGCGGCGTTTGAGTTTGGTTTCGAGCGCTTTGAGGTCGGCTTCGTCCTCTTGATCGGCTGTCTGCGCTTCCTGGGTTTTCCGGCGCTGGTCGTAGTCGAGATAAAGGGCGCTGGTCTTGGCCTCCATCTTTTCATGGCTGATGGAGCCGGCATGGACCAGCAATGGGAAACCGTTGGAGGTGATGATCTGGTCCACATTTTCCTTCCAGAAGCTCATGCGGATTTCCTGGCGGCTTTTGATTCTCAGTTCGGCGGTTTCCAGGAAGATGACCACGAGGCGGTTCAGGGTGTCGATCTCATCCTCGGTCAGGTAGTTCTTGGCGGTGAGAATGTCCTGCTTCCGCACTTTCGCGCCCTTCCAATGCAGGAGGCCAAAGTTCGGATCCTGATGGCTTGCCCGAGCGGTGATCAATTCGGCGGCGGTTTTCCGCGTGACTGCGTGGAGCAGGATGTTCTGCACCGTAGCGAAGAATTGTCCGGTGGCGCGGTCGGTCTTATCGTAATCGCTGCTCAGGGCAAAGAGGTCGCGGACCTTCTGGTAAAAGCGCTTCTCGGAGGCCCGGATCTCCCGGATGCGCTCCAGCATCTCGTCGAAGTAGTCCGGACGGCCGTCCGGATTCTTCATCCGCTCGTTATCCATCACGAAGCCCTTGATCAGGAATTCCTTGAGAATGGTGGAGGCCCAGCGGCGGAACTGCACGCCGCGCGGCGAGCGCACCCGGTAGCCGACGGCCAGGATGGCGTCCAGGTTGTAAAGCTTGGTGAGGTAATTTTTGCCGTCGGCGGCAGTTACCGAGGATTCCTCGGTAACTGACTTCTCCTCCAGTTCCCCGTCCGCAAAGTTGTTCTTGAGGTGCAGCCCCACATTGTCGGTGCTCACGTCAAAGAGTTGAGACATCTCCCGTTGGGAAAGCCAGACCGTCTGATCTTTGGTCCGGAGCTGGATTTGGCTCCTGCCGTCTTCCGTGGTGTAAAGAATGAGGTCGCTCACGAAATGGGTTCCTCCGGGGATGGGAAAAGCTGCTGCATCAGGCCTTTCTTGTGGGTCTTGAGGGCTTCGTGCTTTTCGGTTTCGGCAGTGATCAGGGCGTCGAGGCTGCTCAGGCACGTGGCGATGCGTTGTTGTTCCGACTTTGGCGGATAGGAAATTTCCAAGTCTTTGATGTGTTGAGCGGACAAGTTCGCCTGTTTTGTCCCTCCGGGCACTGAATAGATCGCGTCCAACAACCGATCTGATTTAAGCAGCTGGAGAAGAAACCCCGGATCGCATTTGAGTGTCGGCGCTAGTTTCATGACCCGCTGGTTGAGCAATAGCGGTTTGCATTCTGGCGGCACTTGAATGACAAAGCCGTAGTCCCGCTTACCGACTGTGCCTGTCATCGACATCAGCAGATCCAAGGGTTGAACGCGGAACTTCGCATTCTCCTCAGCTTGGGCATCCGACAAGTAAACTGGTGCCCTCTCTAGTTGGAGTTCTCCCTGATACAAATTGCCAATTCGAACCACTTGAGTCCCGCTCTCCACGAAGTCAGTGCTTCGGAAGGCGTTACCCATCACGGTGGTCGCCAAATCACCGATTAAGCCAACCTTCCACTCCCCGGCGTTTTGGAATTCGGGGAAGCGGAGGCGGGGTTGGGTTTCGCCTGCGCGGGGGAAAAGCTGCTGCATCAGCCCTTTTTTATGGGTCTTGAGCGCGTCCACTTTCCGCGCTTGCGCGGCCATCAGCTCGTCCACCGAACTCAGGCACTCGGCGATTTTTTGTTGTTCGGCGGCGGTGGGTGGTAATGGAACTGGGATACCTTTTAACTTGCCCAAGGTCAGTTTCGGCGGCGCGGCTCCTGTAACGAATGGACTGAGGTCCTGCATCGTCAGATAGTTCTCTAAAAGCGTATCAATCGCCGCGAATGGCTTGAGCACATGGGCGTGATTGTTCACCCAGTATTTTCCTTCTGCGATGAATGCGGTTTTCTCAAACGCTCCCCATTTCGCGCCGTCTTCGCCGACCAAGAGAAGCCTTTCGTCAAAGATGAAATCCCCGACGTAATCGACGATTCCACTCGCGCCGTAATATGGATACGGACCGGGCGTTCGCTCGTTACCCGTGATAGGCTGCCTGCGGTTGTTGAGAATTTCACAGACCGAATCCAATGAGGTGAAGTGCCAAGTTTCCGTCTCCCGAAACTCCGGAAACCGCAGCTTCGGCACCAGCGCGGGCTTTGCCTCTTCCTTCTTGGTCTCACACGAAGACACGAAGGCACGAAGGGGTTTTAATTTGGAACTCATAGGCTTCCCTCCTCTTCTTCGTGGCTTCGTGGCTTCGTGTGAAAACCTTGGTTTATCAGCAGACGTGAGTTCCCGAAAGATTGAGGTCCGTTGACGATGCGCTTGCAGCCATCTTTGAAGGTAGGTGCCCCGAAGTTGATGAGCAGCCCCAGCGGCAACTTAAGCAGACGTAGATAGGTGAGGACTTGCTTGGAATGCACTGGAAGAAGGTTTTCCACCGACTTCAGTTCTATCAAGAGTCTATTTTCTACGATAATGTCCGCCCGAAACCCTTCCTCAAACGTCATTCCCATCAGTTTGATAGGAACAAGAACCTGCCGCTCCACCGCCAATCCTTGATCGGAAAGCATCTTGGCCAAAACCACCTCATAAACTGTCTCCAGTAACCCTGGCCCAGCCTCGACATGGAGTTTGTAGCCACAATCCACCACAATAGCGGACAACTCTTCCACATCCCTTCGTGCCTTCGTGTCTTCGTGTGAGTCCTTCATAATTCGTAAGCGGAAAGTCCTGAGATGTCGCGGCCACCGGCGCGTTTGGTGAGGAGGGGGTGGAGGTCATCCATGAGGGCGAGTTCGGCTTGGGTGCGGGCTTTCCAGCCGAGGTCGAGCGGGGCCATGAGGTCGCCGAGCTGCTCGCCATCGAAGATCATGCGGTCGAGAATGCCGTCCACGAAGGATTGCAGAGCGGCGGTGGCGAGGCCATGCCGCGCGGCGATGGCGGCGAGTTCCTTGGCGTTCTTCTCCGCCTTGAAGCGGGTGTAGCCGTCGCGGATGGCGGTTTCGCTGAGGCCTTCGCCCGCTTTGAGCGTGCCGATGTATTCGGCGATGTCGTCGCGCTCGTTCATGAACTTGGCATCGGCGCTGATGAGGCCGATGAGTTCCTCGCGGGTCATTTTCGACTTGCCCGGACCTTTTTCCGAGAACTTGGCGATGAGGCCCATGATGTAGTCGTAATCAATGACGGCGGAGGCAAAGAGCACGAACTCGAAGTCGATCTGGTCCACGGGATCGTCGGTGCCGGGTTTGTCGCCACCCTTGCCCTGCTGTTCCTTGAGCCGCTTGGCGGTTTCCAGATATTGGCCTTTGAAGCCGCGCAGGTTTTCCTCGGGCAACACCTGCTCGATGCTGGCTTTGTTTTCCTCGGTGAGGTCGGTGTATTGGTCGAGCTGGGTTTTGAGCCGCTGGACTTCCTTGAACTGGGTGCAGAAGGCGGCCTTGGCGGCATCGCCTTTCAGATTCGCCACGGCGGAGGGCGTGCAGTCGAGACCCTGGGATTTCATGAACGTGTCCAAGTGCTCGACGGCGGCTTCCAGCTTCTGGATGACGACGGGAGCCTTTTCCACGAGCCAGATTTCCCGCGCCTGCTCGCTGGTTTTTTCCCCGGAGAAGAGGGCGATGGCGGCATCCACGGCGTCCTGCTGCTGGCGGAAGTCGAGGATGTTGCCGTAGGGCTTGGTGCCGTTGAGCACGCGGTTGGTGCGGGAGAAGGCCTGGATCAAGCCGTGGTGCTTGAGCGTCTTGTCCACGTAGAGCGTGTTCAGGAACTTGGAATCGAAGCCGGTGAGCAGCATGTCCACGACGATGGTGATGTCGATCTTCTGCGCGTGGGGGAAATCGGAGTTCGGCCACTGCTGGTCCTTGATGCGCTTCTGCACATCCTGATAGTAGAGATCGAACTCGGAGATGCGGTGATTCGTGCCGTAGCGGGCATTGTAATCCGCCATGATGGCCTTGAGCGCGGCCTTTTTGCCCTCGGGTGAGTTCTTCATTGTTCGCGTATTTAAAAATCGAGTTACCCCCTGCGTGGGATGCGAATAGTTTCATTGCTTCCTCGAATGAGTATCTCATCCGGTGACCATGAAAGCTGGATTGATTCAGGCCCAGTGTCCTCGTGCGTCGCCATTTCCGTCAACGGTGGTCGGATATACCGCTCCAGAAACACGGCCATCGTATTGCCTGCTTTTGAATCCATGTGTGCCCAAGCGTCGGCACCGACGTAATGCCTGCCTCCATT
>JANXMQ010000077.1 GCA_025354565.1 Akkermansiaceae bacterium | reverse complement strand
GCGGATGTCCGCCGCGCCTTCCAGATCCGCCAGGGTGCGGGCGACTTTTAGAATCCGGTCGTGCGCCCGCGCGGAGAAATTCATTTCCTCCATCGCCCGCTCCAGATAGCCGCTGCTTTCCGGAGTGAGCTGGCAATGCTGTCTCACCTGCCGCGAACCCATCGCCGAGTTGGTGGAGTTGGAGGCTTTCTTGAAGCGCTCGAGTTGGATGCCGCGCGCGGTGATGACCCGCTGCCGGATCACCTCGGATTTCTCACCGATGTTCGTGTTGGAGGTCAGCTCGCGGAAATCCACCAGCGGCACCTCCACATGCAGGTCGATTCGGTCCAGCAAGGGTCCGGAAATCCGCTGGCGATAGGTTTCGATTTGACGGGGCGAGCAGCGGCACTCGCGTTTCATGTCGCCGTAATACCCGCACGGACACGGATTCATCGCCGCCACCAGCATGAATCGGGCAGGGAAGGTGAGCGAACCCGCCGCCCGCGAAATCGTCACATGCCCGTCTTCTAACGGTTGCCGCATCACCTCTAGCGTCTGCCGCCGGAACTCGGGCAGTTCATCGAGAAACAACACTCCGTGATGCGCCAGCGAGACCTCGCCCGGCCCCGGATTGGTCCCGCCGCCTAACAAACCCGCATCGGAAATCGTGTGATGCGGTGCCCGGAATGGTCGGGTTGTTAGGAATGACCGCTTCGAGTCCAACAGCCCGGTGACCGAGTGGATCTTCGTCGTTTCGATGGCATCCGACTCCGTCATGTCCGGCATGATCGTGGGGATGCGCTTGGCCAACATCGACTTTCCTGTTCCTGGCGGCCCGACCATCAGCAGATTATGCCCGCCTGCCGCCGCGACTTCCAAGGCGCGTTTGACGTGGTGCTGGCCTTTCACCTCGTCAAAGTCCACCTCATACGTGCGGTGGGAATTGAAAAACGCCCGCCGGTCGAGCTGATAGGGCGGGATGATGATGTCGCCATTGAGAAAATCCCACGCCTGTTTCAGATTGCGGATCGGAAACACCTGCACGCCCTCGATCACCGCCGCTTCCCGCGCGTTCGCCTCGGGCACGAACAGCCGCAAACGCCCGCGCCGTTTGGCTTCCAGCGCGATAGATAGTACGCCTTTCACCGGTCGCACCGCGCCATCCAAGCCCAGCTCGCCGACCACGCAGCAGTCCTCCGCATCAAACGGCTTGGTCCCGCTCGCCGCGATCATCGCCAGTGCGATGGGCAGATCAAACGAAGGCCCCTCCTTTTTCAAATCCGCCGGTGCGAGGTTCACCGTCTTGATGCCGTTATCCAGATAGAGTGCGGACGCGCCGATGGCCGAAATCACCCGCTGCGAGGATTCTCTAACAGCAGCATCCGGTAGGCCAACGATGATGACAATCGGTTTGTCCGCGCCCCTGGCGTTGACCTCGACTTCGACTTCTTGGGCATCGACCCCACGCAGCGCGGCTGAAAATAAACGAGTAATCATGTGAACAGCAAGCAACCTGCGGATTTCATCCCAGCCTGCAAGCACAAAGTCGGTAGATGAATAAGACTTGGAATAAAAGTATCCGGTGTTATTCTCACAGGTGTCATGAATGTGCATCCGCTCATCGCACTGATCTTGGGGCTGGTTATCCAGTTTTCCCAAGTGCCGTCGCGTGTGGTTGGTGAATCCATGAACCCCTGTGCGGCGCGTCCCATGACGTGCTGCGAAGGCATGAAGACCTGTCCTTGTGCGAAAGAAGGCGAGCGAAAGCAGCAGCCGGCTCCACTGATCCCGGCGACGGCTGATTTGAAATCCCTCGTCGCCAAAACGCCCGGCACGGATGCGATGGCCGCTTTCATCGCTGCGCCGCCCGCCGCCGTGCTTCCCAAGGGAGCCGTCGCACCAGCACGACGGGCCTATGCAGGAGTGCCACTGGCCGTGGCCTTCTGCTCTTTTGTCATCTGAGTCCCCGCCCTGACAGGCGTACTGTGCCCGGACATTTTCACCGCAATTTTTGGCGGGAAAAGCGGGCGCTTGGAAATTCCAATAACTGACTCACATGACTTATGAAATCTCGCATTCCTATTTTTGTCGGCCTCTTCATGGCCGCGAACCTGCTGCACGCGCAGCCATCCCAACTGCTTGACGAAAAACTCCTCTCCGCCCTGCGCGCCGAGGCTGCCCACCATCATCCGGCCACCGGCTCAGCTTCGCTCCGGGCCGCCGCGAGTAACCGCGATGTCGCGGGGCTTCGCTTGTGGGATGACCCGCAGTTAGGTGTCGCCTTCATGGCCGCCGAAACCTCCAAACGCCGTGACGATGGCGACCTCCGCCTCAGCTACGAACAAGCACTGCCCAAGCCCGGAATGTTCGCCGCCACCCGCTCGAAAACCGAGGCGCTGCACCGAGCGGAACTGGAAAAATCCCGATCCAGCGTAATCGAAACCGGAGCCGCCGCCGCAAAGGACGCCATCGAACTCGCCCTCGCGGATGAGTCGATCACCCTCCAGGCTGCGCAGCTCAAGTGGCTCGGAACGATGGCCGAAAACGCCCGCCAGATGGCCCAGAATCCGGACGCTACGAGCATCGACGCCCTGCGCTTGGAAAGCGAACTTGCTCGCGAAAATCAACTCCTAGCAGCCGCCCACCGTACCCGTGAGAGCATTGCCGGAAGCCTGAACCTGCGACTTGGTCGCCCATTGGAATCACCGTGGCCAATCCTCCACCTCTCCGCCGACCCTGCGCCGGTGCCGCTCGCCGCCGCTGAGATCGCCCGCATCCCCCGCGTCAATCCACTGGTCCGCTCGATGCGGGAAATGGCCGCGGTCGCGAACGCGGAGACCCGTATCGCTGACCGGGATCGGCTCCCGCAACTCGCCGTCGGCGTCGATGCCGACATCTACTCGGGCGGTGATTTCCGCAGCGCCTCCGTGGGCTTGAAAATGAGCCTGCCCTATTTCAACCGGGACTCCTACGCCGCGAAAATCCAGGCCTCGCAGCTCCGCGAAAAAGCCGCCGTCAAAGACATCGAGACCACCCGTCTGGAAGTCGCAGGCGGGGTTCTGGCCGCTGTCAATGACGCTGCCAACGCCGCTGCCCAAGCCCATGCCTACTCAGGGGAAATTTATGGTCGCGCCCTCGCCGCCACCGAAGCCGTGCAAGGCGCATGGATCAGTTCCAAGTCCCCGCTCACCGATCTGTTGGAAGCCAACCGTTTGTTGTTTTCCATCCGACTCGAACAACGCCGTCTCGTCGCCACTCAACTCGCCGCCCTCGAAGAACTCAACCTGCTAGTCCCTAACCAACCATGAAACTTTTCCTCACCATCCTCATCACCGCCGCCCTCGCCGTAGGTGGCACATGGTTCGTCGTCACTCGACTTATCCCAGCCCCCGCGAACTCTGTTGGCGAGCGCAAGCCGCTGTTCTATCAGAGTCCCATGCACCCGTGGATCAAGAGCGACAAGCCCGGCCGCTGCACGATCTGCGGCATGGAACTCGTCCCCATTTACCCCGGCGAGAAATCCCTGGATGGCATGGGGGCGGATAACGTCGTGACCCTCACTCAAAACCAAATCCAAGTCGTCAACGTGCAAACCATCGAGGCGAAAATCCAACCACTCACCCGCACTCTGCAAGTCGCCGGGATGATCGACGACGACGCCACCCGCCATCGCATCATCTCCGCCTACATCGACGGTCGCGTGGACAAACTATATGCAAATCACCATGGCATCGAAGTCGTCGCCGGCGAGCCGCTCGCCTTGTTTTATAGCCCCAGTCTGCTACAAGCTGAGCGCGAATACCGCCAGCTCGATGGTGAGTTAAAACGCAACACCGGTCTCCGCCTGCAACAGATGGGCCTCACGCCTGAGCAAATCACCGCCCTCCCAACCAAAGACTCCGGCGAACTCACCTCGCAAATCCTCGCGCCACTAACAGGCACCGTCGTCGAGCATTATGTTTATGAAGGCCAATATGTGAAGACCGGCGAGAAGTTGTTCGAGATCGCGGATTTTTCGACCATGTGGTTCCAGTTTCTCGCTTACGAGCAAGATATGCCATGGCTCAATATCGGCCAGACCGTTAGTATATCAACCCCGTCGTTGCCGGGAAAAATTTTCGAGGGAAAAATCACGTTCATCGATCCAAATTTCGACGAAGCCACCCGTTCAACCAAGATCCGAGTGGAGCTGCCCAATCCCAAGGTCGATGGTCGCCGCGAGTTGCTCCACCGTCTTTACGCCGACGGCGCAGTGAAAATGGACGCCCCATCCACTCTAACCATTCCCCGCTCCGCCCTGATTCAGACCGGCCCGCAAGCCGTGGTTTACACTGACCAAGGTGGCGGTGCCTATGTCCAGACCCAGGTGAAAACGGGCCGTCATGGAGACACTCTGGTGGAAATTCTATCCGGTCTGAAAGCGGGGGATAAAGTCGTGATCAATGGCAACCTGCTCATCGACGGTCAGGCGGAACTCAACCGCTCGTTCGTGTCGTCTGCCAGCGCCCCGATGCCAGTCGCATTGAAGGACGGAACCCTAACGGAATTCCAACAGCAGATCATCCGCGATTTCATCCAGACCGCCGATGCCATGGCCGCAGCGCTTGCCACCGACAATCTCGCCGCCTTCAACAAAGCCGGTGAACCCGCGATGATGAAGACCTCCGCGCTCACCGAAGCGCTTGCCGGACTGTCGGTCACGAAGGAAAAAATAGACGCACTCGACAATGCCCGCCACTTCCACGGTTCCGAAAATTTGAAAACCGCCCGTGCGGCATTTCTCAAATTCTCGATGGCCGCCACGGATGTGTTACTCCCGTTGCGTTCCCTCAAGGGCTTTCCCGCCCTTCAAATCTGGCAGTGCCCGATGGTCGCCAATGCGGTTCCCGGCACGGTGAAAAAAGGGCGCTGGATTCAGAGCGGAGGCCGCCCGATTCAAAATCCGTTTTTCGGAACCGAGATGCAGGACTGCGGCGACGAAATCAAACCCTGAAAACTGGAGCGCGGGATTTATTCCGCACGAATCTTCCAAAATATAGCAATGCGGGATAAATCCCACGCTCCAATTCACCAACTACCACCATGATCGAAAACATCATCGAATGGAGCCTGAAAAATCGGTTCCTTGTCGCTTGCTCCACACTCTTGCTGGTCGCACTTGGAGTCCGGGCTGTTTATCTAACACCTGTCGATGCCATCCCGGATCTGACAGAAAATCAGGTGCTTGTTTATGCCGAGTGGGCCGGTCGCAGTCCGCAGGAAGTCGAGGACCAGGTGACCTATCCACTCACCACCGGCTTGCAAGGACTAGCCGGGGTGAAGGAAGTGCGCGCCACCTCGATGTTCGGATTTTCTCTGAGTACCATCATTTTCGAGGATGGCGTGGATACTTATTTCGCTCGGACACGCGTGTTGGAACGACTCAATTTCCTCCAAAGCTCGATGCCCCAGGGCGTGACGCCACAACTCGGGCCTGATGCTTCGGGCCTCGGCTGGGTCTATCAATACTATCTGGCGGTCGATCCCGCGCTGGCCAAGGACGGCGGCTATGATCTCGCTAAACTGCGCTCGGTCCAGGATTGGTATGTTCGCTATCAGTTAGCCAGCGTGCAGGGCGTGGCGGAGGTCGCCAGCATTGGTGGGTTTGTGAAGCAGTATCAGATCGAACTTTCATCGACGAAAATGCGGGCGGCGGAGGTGACCTTGATGGAGGTGATGACCGCCGTGCAGAACGCCAATCTCAACGTCGGCGGCAAGGTGGTGGAGGAAAACGGCGCGGAGTTCGTGCTTCGCGGCATCGGTCTGGTCACCAGCCCGGAGGATCTGGAACTCGTCACCGTGAAGGCCATGGCCGGCACCCCGATCTATCTCAAAGACATCGCCACTGTCCAGATCGGCGGGGATTTCCGGCGCGGCGCGCTCGACCTCAACGGCCACGAAGCCGTTGGCGGCACCGTCGTCATGCGGACCGGGGAGAATGCCAAAGCAGTCATCGAAAGAGTGAAGGAAAAAATCGCTCAGATCGCCCCCAGCCTGCCACCCGGCATCAGCATCAAACCGTTCTACGACCGCAGCGAACTGATCGACCACACCATCGACACGCTCAAGCACGCGTTGTTGGAGGAAATCATTTTGGTCACCCTCGCGCACATTATTTTCCTCTGGCATTTCCGCAGTATCCTCATCGTGACCCTGCCACTGCCGATCTCGATTCTGATTTCATTCCTCTTGATGAAACAGTTTGGCATCACCAGCAACATCATGTCTCTAACCGGCATCGCCATCGCCATCGGCGTGCTGGTGGACGCGGCCATCGTGGTGACGGAAAACGTCCTCCGTCACTGCGAGAAAGCCGAGGATCTTAAAGGCGGGAAACTCACCTCGCGGGAAACCCTGCACACCACCCTCGTCGCCTGCAAGCAAGTCGGCAGGCCGATTTTCTTCGCGATGGCGATTATCATTCTCGCCTTCGTCCCGGTCTTCGCGCTCACCGGCCAAGAAGGGAAGCTCTTCCATCCGCTGGCCTTCACCAAGACCTTCGCGATGATCGGTTCCACGCTGTTAGCCGTAACATTGGTGCCGGTGCTCTGCTCGCTGTTAGTGCGCGGGCCTTTCCATTCCGAGGATCGAAACATCGTGATGAAGTTCCTGCTCCGACTTTATGAACCGACCTTGAATTGGGCGCTTCAACATCGCAAAACCGTGGTGAGCCTTGCCATGTGCATCCTCGCGACTGCGCTGCTAATGGCCTTCGGGCTACCACGCGGAGTCGTGAAACAAATCCGCGATCAGGGCTTCACCCGCACCGCCGATCTCGTCACCGGCTTCGGCAAGGAATTCATGCCGCCGCTCAATGAGGGCAGCCTGCTGTTCATGCCGGTGATGATGCCTAAGACCGGCCTCAAGGAAATCCAGCGCGTCATGTCCTGGCAGGACAAGGTCATCAGCGAAACCCCGGAAGTCGCCAGCGTGGCGGGGAAACTCGGCCGCTTTGAAACCGCCACCGACCCCGCGCCGACCGAAATGTTGGAGACCACCATCATGCTTAAACCCGAATACATTGCGGATGGGAAATTCAGCGTGAAGCGCAACCCCGAATGGCGCGAAGGCATGACCCTCGCAAAACTCAAGGCCGAGCTAACAGAGAAAATGAAACAAGTCCCCGGCTATGTCCCGGCCTTTCTCCAGCCGATAGAAAACCGCATCCTCATGCTCTACACCGGCATCCGCGCCCAAGTCGGCATCAAGATTTATGGCGACAACTTGGACAAGATCCAGCGCAAGGCCTTCGAGATCGAGAAGCTCGTCAACAGCATCCCAGGAGCCACCGGAGTTTCCGCATCGCGGGTCCAAGGCAAACCCTATCTGAACATTAAGGTGGATCGTCAGGCAATGGCTCGTTACGGCCTGTCCGCCAAGGAGGTGTTGGATGCGGTCGAGGTTTCCATCGGCGGAAAAAATGTCAGTACAACCATCGAAGGCCGCGAGCGTTTCCCGATCCAGATCCGGGTGGAGCGGTCGGAGCGAGATGATATTGAGAAACTCGGGCGCATCTTGATAGCGACGAATTCAATAGGTCTTATAAGTCCCATAGGACCTATGAGTCCTAGTAAAGAATCCACCCCTTACATTCCACTTGGCATGGTCGCGAAGATCACCCGAGAAATCGGCGCGAACGAAATCGCCTCGGTAAACGGCCAACTGCGATCCTATGTCCAAGCCAACGTCCAGGACCGCGACCTCGGTGGCTTCGTCGAAGAGGTGGAGCAGAAACTCAAGGGCATCGACATGCAAGGCATGACCTACAAGATGACCGGCGAGTTTGAGAACCAGCGGCGCTTTGTCAAAACCATGGAACTTGTTTTCCCGCTCGTCCTGTTAGTCATCTTCGTCCTGCTTTATTTCGTCTATCACAGTGCCCTGGAAGCCGCGCACGTCATGTTAGCCGTGCCCTTCGCCCTGAGCGGCGGGGTGCTATTGCAAAAACTGCTAGGCTATAACTTCAACGGCGCGGTCTGGGTCGGCTATATCGCACTTTTCGGCACTGCCGTGCAGACCGGCGTGGTGATGGTCGTTTATCTGGAGGAAACCGTTAAAACGAGGCTGCTAGAAAAAGGTGCCGCCTTCACCTACGAAGATCTCGTCCAAGCCGTGAAAGACGGTGCCCGCCTTCGCCTTCGCCCGAAGGTGATGACCGTCGCCACCATTGTTTGCAGCCTGCTGCCGATCATGTGGAGCCACCGTCAGGGCGCGGAAATCATGAAGCCGCTGGCGACGCCCGTCATCGGCGGGATGATTTCCAGCCTGCTCCACATCCTGATCGTCACCCCCGTCATCTTCCTCTGGCTGCGTGGGCGGGAGTTCAAGAAGGGCACGCTCCAAACATCATTCTCCCACGATTCAAACCCGCTAAATTAACGCGGTCACTCATCCCACCCACCGCCTAATTCCGGCTGTAACCTCCGCCCACCACCACCGGCCGCCTTCACACAGGCGGTCGGTTTATTTGCGAGGCATGGCCCGCTGTTCATAGTCCCAGAACCATACCCTGGCTAGCCATTTGCCGGAAATTGAAACCCAGCTCCGAAGCGTTCCGTAAACAAACCCTCATGCGCCACCTCGTCCTCCTCATCGCCGCCCTAACATCCATCGCCTTAGCCGACACTCCCGACAAGTCGGTCAATCTCCTCACCGACAAAACTCTTGTCGATTGGGAATTCGTCACAGCGACGCCCACGGCGCTGGATGTTGTTTGCAAACCGGGGGCCGATGGTGTGGTCGCGGTCGTAGGCAAACCCACCGGCTACCTTGCTACGAAGATCTCTTATGAAAATTACCGCTTCCACTGCGAGTGGCGCTGGCCTGCCGATGCCGCGAAAACCAGCAACGGCGGGGTTCTCCTGCACATCGCGGGTGGTCCAGCCGCTGGCACGCCGTGGCCCGTTTCTATCCAAATGCAGCTCAAGCTCGGGCGTGCTGGTGACCTGCTGCCCATGAACACCGCGACCTTCGCCGAACCGCTCACTTCGGCACCCGACGCGAAGCCTCCCCAGCTCGAACGCAAGGGCGGCACCGCCGAAAAACCGCTCGGCGAGTGGAATATCTGCGACATCATCTGCCGGGCTGATAGCATGGAAGTCACCATCAACGGGATCCCACAAAACCGCATTACCAAATGCCAGCCCGCTGCGGGAAAAATCGGATTTCAGCTAGAGGGCAACCCCTTCGAATTGCGCAACGTCCGCATTTCCGGCCTCGCGCTTTGATCTATTGTGACGCTGAAAAATGAGCGGCCTTACCCACCGTCTGGATTTTTCACATCTAGACCAAAAATATCAAAATAACCAATAGGATTCCCACTCACATACCCATTCAAATTCATCCCGCCCGCTTCCCCGATCCGACCTGAGGAGACAACCCCAGGCCGGACCATGGCTTCAAGATCCTTCGTCCCGGCAGCATGTCGCGGACACGTCACACCAGTCCGCCAGGCAAAGGGGGCGAGCGCCGATCTGAAAAACGATCTGCACCCGGTGGCTGCCACCACCCGCCTCCGTCTCCACCTTCCGTCCCGAAGGCTAACATTCCAAGAGGTCCAGAACCAGCCCGGCCAAATCGAAGCTCCCGATCTGGCAAG
>JANXMQ010000044.1 GCA_025354565.1 Akkermansiaceae bacterium | reverse complement strand
TGCTGACGTCACCCCCGAGCGTGCCGAGGTCAGTCACGGTGTATTTCGGCGCAGCCGCTAGGGCGTTGACCCAAGGTAATCCGAGTGCAAGAACGGCGAGATGTGTATAAGTCATGTTTTTCATGGATGCGGGGGAAAGGGGGATGGGGGTAAAGCTGAAATACTGAAAGGCTGAAAGGAAGAATGCTCTGCAAAACGCCGGAATCTGGCGGTATTGGGGGAATTCTCAGCTACTTTCATTTGTGGCGAGTGTAACTCTGAGGGCCGCTTTGCCAAGAATTGTTTTGGCGACTGTTTTGGCGACAGAGGAAGACAAAGAGGGCTTCGCGCGGAGCTTTGGCTTCGCAACTCATAGAGACGCCGCTACAGGCGATGGGGAAGTGGGTGCGCTGCGGCGGTCACGGCCTCACCTTGGTGAAACTGACGGTTCAGGATTGGGACTCAAGGTCGTGGAGCCAGAGCGTCCAATGGTCTTAAAAAACCACCGGGATGCCGGCATTGCTGCAGGCGCGGATGGTGTGACCGGTGCCGCCAGCCTCGGGATGATCGGGTTCGATCCAAGACAAGGCGGCGACCGGCGGGGCAAGTTGATCTGATAGCCCGGCGACTTTCATCAGGCTGAATTCGCAGGGAAATTAAGGTTTCCCGCACGACTTTCTCCGCCTTCTCGGCCGCTTCTGGATCGATCTCAAAGGCTTGCAGGGCCGAGCTGGCTTTTGCCAAAGGTGTGCCGTGTCGCTCGCAAGATTCCACCAAACGCCGGACCATGGCGCTGAGAAATGCGCCGTCGCCGGCTGAGGGCTCCAAGGCCACAAGCTCCGACAGTCGTCGCTCCGGCACGTAGCCCGCCAAATCCAGCACCAGCTCGACCATCCAAGGTTTGGTGTAAACGACACCGGCCTCGCGAGGAGCGGTGGGAAGCGTGGTTTCGAAGCTGGTCACGGGTTCATGCGAACACTTTTGGCGGATGGAGTCAATCGGAGAGTCGCTGTGGAAAAGTGGGTTGGAAAAGTTATCGGGCGGAGACCAGTGACGAGAACGCAATGAAGGCCATAAGTGGGATGGCAAGGTTGCAGATGACGCGTCTTTCAGACCAGGGCGCCGAGGCGGATAGGCTTGGAGTGGCCGGGCAGATAGAACTGGATAGAACTGGATAGAACTGGATGGAGAGAAATCGGTGGGGGAGAATGGGGACGAGAAAGATAAGTATTTGATCGTGAGTGAATTGTCAGGAGATTGAGCTAAGATGCAACTGAGGTTTTGATTCTTGGTGCCTCTCCTGATTTTGATGAATGCTTACCAATGAAATTCTCAAGGAAGTCTTGGTATCCTCGCGATCCAGGGCCGGTGGAGTAACGCTGGATCGAATCCTCGATGGTGCGGATACAGAGTGTCCATGCCTTTGTCGGAAGCGGTTCGCGATTGCCTTCGCTGTCTTCTGACATGAAGCCCGCTCTCATCTTGAGAAGATCACCGTGCAAGCAGGCAAGCGCTTTCTCGCGTGGAGATGTGTCTGGAATCTGGGGCTTTCCTCCCTCTGAAGACTTGCGCACTTTGTTGAGCGTGGAACGGATTTGGGAATCGTTCATGTCGATACCAGCGGACTTAGCCGTGCGGGCACATGCCAGAATCCGGCGTTCGATTTCAAACAGGATCGGCGTGAAAAACGGATCCTTCATAATGTCGGTAGTGTTCATAGTGTGGGTGGGAGATGCTGGTTATTATTGCTAGGATTGCTAGGAAATTGCTTTTGGGGTGAAGGCCGTTGAAAGAGCCGATGGCCGGACCGGAGGCGGGGGAAAAGGGGACGGAAGAGGTGTTTCGGTGTGACAGTGGGCGGTGTTTCGGCAAGAAAAATCCCCAGTCCGCGCCGGTAATGGGCAAACTCTGGAGATTTCACGGCGGTTTTCATTCGTCGCGAGCGTAGCTTCCCGGACCGCTTTGCCAAGATTCCTTATGGCGGCGGTTTTTTTTGGCGAATGGGCTTCCTGCTTGTCAGGGGTATTCGAGAACCAAGTTGCGACCATCTTCCAAATGGATTTCAGGGTCGGTTGCACCAGTCAAGATCCGGTTCGTCGTCGGGGATCTATTCTTCCAGAGACTCATGACTTGAAGACACGAGACACGAGACACAAGACACATTGCACTAGCAGCCTGTCGGACTTAGAGCTAAAAACTCGACCAGTCTCAATAAGGTGGGTTTTAAGAGGGGCTATTCTCAATTCAACGCCAACTCAGGTTGATCAAAATTCGTACAGCCGATTCTCAGCGCGTTAACTCGCTAAGTCCGACAGGCTGCTAGCAATAAATCCTCCCTCCTCGACCTGTTCCAAGTCCTGTTAACAGGCACCGCGGCGCAAGCCCAGGAAGTCATTTTTCACAATTCCTCCTGACCGAAAAATCAGCTAAACTGTTACCCAATCATTGAAAGTTTCCGAATCGCGTTGGAAAAACATGTCTTGAATCTCCGTGGGGAGGCCAAATACTATTGAGCATGCTACAACGGGGCTATTTCTTTGCTTCGGTCACTTTCCAGTTCTTAAAATCGTAGGTGCGGATGGTCTTGCCGTCGGTGGCAGTCAGGGTTGTACCACCAAAGTCCTGATGTATCCACGGGTTGTCAACCATCGGCCATTTCTCGTAATTCACCAGCTTACCGTTTATTTTTGCAGTGTTCTCTTCGCTCTTCTGGTTAAAAGGTTTTTCAAGGTTCACCCCGTTACGATCAGTGTAGAAGGCAATTGTGCGATTGCCCTCTCCAGCCTTGGACGCCAGCTTTGACTTTGCGACAATGCTGTCTCGGAAAGCCTCAAGTTGCCCTTGGGGCGTCTCGCCGGGGAAGTCTTCAGGCAGGGCGGTCTCCAAAGCCACCGCCATGTTGGTGCCCTTGATGCGGAACTCGGAGTCGCTGGACTTTGGATCGCTGATCGTGCCGGGCTTGCGGTTCCACTCGAATTTCTCCGTAGCCTGGACGGCAATGAGCGCACTGTTGTAGTGGAAAAAGATGCGTCCATCGGTCTTAGTTTCATCAATGACCGCCACGAACCCAGCCGGAACGTGGCACAACACATAAGGATGCCACCAGGGGTGTCCCCCCACTCTCGCGGATTGACCAAGTCCATCCACCGCCATGAGCAGTGTGCCCTCGTGCTGGAGATACTGGATGTAAAAGCCGTTGACGCCATGGGCATGGTCCGTCAGCGGGTTATTGTCGTTACATGGGACGGTGATCCATAGGAAAGAGCCCTTGGCGGGATCGGGCTCGTCCCACATGACGCCGTAGGGGTAAGTCTGGCCATAGATGACGGTTCGCCCGGAGTCGGCGTTGCTAAAAAGGGCATACCGGTTGTTCATATACGTGTATTGGAAACGGTTGGTGCCGTCGAAACGGCTTCGCGCCACGTAGGGACTGGAACGGTCCGTGCCTGCGGCGACGATCTGCGGTGGGAGTTTCAACCCTGACATTTTGGTGACAATGGACGTGTCGCAACGTTCCTCACGGTTTTCCGTCAACCCTCCGAAGAAATACCAGAGATGCTGGACATTCGTGTTGGGGAACTGGCTCATCGTATCAGGATAGCTGCGCCCCGAGGGCACGGCCCAGTGGCCGCGAAGCCACGTGCCCGCTGCGTGAGCCATGGATGCCTCGAAAACCATGGCTGACCGCTCGCGTAGCGCTTGATTTTTGGAATACTTCGCCAGTGTCAAAAGCGGTAATAAATTTCCCGCCGCGTAGGGGCGCGATGCGAACTCACCCGAACCAAACAGGGCGATCTTCTCCACCCGGTCTAGCAGCCATTTAGAGCGGTCGGTGTCCGTGGCTGTCATCTCCTTTTTAACCGACGGAGTTAGTGCTTCCATGCCCCATTCCTGAAGCATCAAATTGCAGTTGATGTTGGCCAGCATCGCGAGGTTGCTGGTAGTGCCCCGGTAAAGAGGATTCTTCTCCCCTTGCGAGTTATCCACGAAGATGTTCTTGATCGCCTCGCGCAAGTCAGGGTCCATCTTGTCCTTGTATCCCAGATAGCAGTCCAGGATGGGGAACATGATCTGGAAATTCTTATGCGTGGGCTTGAGACCACGCACCGCGTTCCAGACAATGGCCTGCGCCTCCTTTGTTTTGTCCTGTTTGAACAGGAGTTGCGCATACCACAAGCGCCATGCGCCTTGGGTCTTGGCCAGCCACGCGGCGTTGGGCACGCGGGTTTCCAGTTCGCGGTCCCGTTCCTCCTGCTTAAGTAGGTAACGGCCATGCGTCGGCTGCGTTGATTGCTCGTCGGTGGTTTCGGCGTAACCTGTCCCTCCAATGAAAACAACTAGCAGCCTGAAGAGCTTTTGAGATTTTGGGCGAATCGCCGATATACAGGTGCCTACAGTTCGGACGCTACCATAGGTTGTGGGTTTGAAATTCTTGATTTCCATAAAGTCATCGATGGGGTCGGTTCCGAATAACAGACATTGGCCATCGGCGCGTGGTGAAATAGGCACCGATGAATTGTGCGCTGGCGCTGGGGCTGAGGGGATTCGGTTTCACTGTGGCGTCTCCTTGGTTTTGCGGAAGGAAATCGATGGGAGCGAGAGGATACCGTGCAGCGACCTGGCCGTGAAGCAGGCGATCATTTCGCGGCAGGCGCCGTAGAGGATTGAGGTGGCGGTGACGCGGATGAGGGCTTCGCGGTTCTTTTCCTCGAAGGTTTCGTGGATCTGGAACTCGCCGGTGATGGTGATGCCTCCGTGATCCGGTGGCCCTTGGGGACGATGGTTAGCGCCAGCTCGCCGTCCACTGCATCGGCGGCGCGCATGAGGGTCTCGATGGTGAAGTTGTTGGTCCCATCCATTATGGTAGTGACACGGGCGGGACTGATTTCCATGCGGGCGGCGAGCTTGCTGCGGTTGAGGCCGAGCGCCTTCATGCGCTCGAGGAGCTGCTCGACGATGAAAAGTTTTTTCACCACGACTTTCTGGGAGAATGAAAGCGGCGCAGAGAAAAAGCGCTGAACTTCGTCAGGCTTCTGGGTGGTGATCTGGATCTTCATGGTCGATGCGAATGTAGCGAAGCGTGGTGGGTTCGGATTGTTTGGCGGCTACCCTTAAGGGATACTCCTCTGAAACGGTATGGGCCAGAGCAGAGGAAGAGTGGGGACAGGAATGTCCCCACTCCTTATGGGATCATGGCGTGGGCGGCGGAGTGACGGGAGCTTCCGTCTTCTTCGCGGCGCGCTCGGTGCGGCGGATGTTGCGGTCGTCCATGGGGAATTGATGATTGGGGATTGAATATTGGAGGTTGGCGGAAGGATTTCCTCCCGCGCTCCTGATAGCACTGACAGAAAGCGTTAAGGTTTGGGAAGCCGCAAATTGCAGTGGCGGTGAGAATTTCTTGGAGGGGGTGTTTTTGACCGCAAAGAACGCAAGGAGCACCCAGCCGGAGGGGGGGGCACTGAAAGTGGGGGGCCGCCAGCGACTTTCCAAAAATGGGTAGGACACCGGAATGGGATCAAGGAGCGTTGGCGTCTCGCCGATCTGTCATTTCGCGCCCTTTGAACTCGTGGGCGAGACACCCACGCTCCTTGAATGCCCGCCTCTTTATGATCCTTGCGTTCTCTGCGGTCATACCTCACCGGCATCTGTCGTAAGGGACTCATTTTCAGTCATTTTCACACACGCTAGGGACGTTGCGCAGTCACTTGGGAGCGGAGCCGCACGGACTTGGGATGGAAGTCGCACGCGCTGCTGGTTCGGGCGGCACCACTTTTTCCCCAATCCGCACGGACGTGGGGAGGAATCTGCAGGCACTGCGGAATGGGTGACACGGACTTGAGGGGGAACCCGAACGGACTTGAGATGGAGGCGACTCGCGCTTCGGACGGCCTGCGTCCCCGCTTGAGGCCGCACTCGCCCGGACTCGGGATGCGGCTCGCATGGACGCCGGATGGAATCGGATGGGTTATGCGGACCGATTCGTAGCCGCTTTGGGTTTTTGAGAAGTCGTTGGGGCCTTCGGCCTCATGAACTTGTGCGCGGGGCACCGGCAACGGTCTGGCGCGAGACGCGCCAGCCACTTTGGTCACGGTCTGGCGCGAGAGGCGGCAGCCACTTGGCCAAAGGCTGCCGGATCGGTAGCATCTGCTTCAAATGACAGACGGGCAGGCTTTTAGTCCTCGGAATCGTTCCTGAAACCGCCTAGCTCGGGGTGATTTCCATGAGGTCATTGGGACCACCATTTGGAGAGGCAGAGTTCGGCGGGTTTGGGGAGGGCGAGGCCGGCATCGGAATAGTGGGAGGTGTCGTTGAATAACATGAGGCGGGCGCGGACGGGGCCTTTGAAATCGACGATGTTGAGGGCGGCGGGATCTTGGTCGAGATTGTCGCGGTAGCGGCGGGGATCGAAGCCCAAGAGGGAACTGAGGAGGAGGCGGATGGTGGCTTTGTGGGAAACGACGATGACGGGGCTGCCCGCGTGACGGCGGACGATGTCCATGAGGGCGGGGAGGGCGCGGGCGGTGACGGCGAGGCCGCTTTCCCCACCTTCCGGGGCGAATGTGAAGGGGTCTTGCTCCCAAGCGGCGGCCTCGGCGGGGAATTTTTCCTCCACCTCATGGCGGGTGAGTTGTTCCCAGTGGCCGTGGTCGATTTCCCGCAGTCCTGCGGATTGTTGGACGGGTAGGTGGTGGGGGGCGGCGAGGAGGCTGGCGGTTTCCACGGTGCGGCCGAGGGTGGAGGAATAGACGGCGGCCACGGGGACGGTGGCGAGGCGGTCGGCCAAGCGGCTGGCTTGGCGGCGGCCCTCGTCGGAGAGTGGGACATCGGTGGCACCGGCGAAGCGGTCTTCTGCGCTGAGGATGGTGGCGCCGTGGCGGATGAGGAAGATGCGGGTCTGTGACATGGGGTATGTGGAAAAATGTTAGATCATCAGGGCTGTGTGGGATCCCACCAATTTCCGGTCATGACTAACAGACATTGGAGGTTGATGGAGTCTTCATAGTAGTCCTCGCGGGTGAGGCGGATGGCGGTGTAGAGTTTGTTCAACCAGGCCTGTCCCGCCGCGCCGCTGCCGGTCATGGCGGCGACGCCGAAGGGGGCGGCGAAGGCGGTGGTGAAATAGTTGCCACCGCTGATGGGGGTGCCGTTGAGCCGATAGCCTGCGCGGATTTTCTGGGGATTTCCCGCCGTGACTTGGCGCATCCAGTTGGTGAGGAGGCGGCAATGGGCGAGGGAGTTGGCATCGTTGTTGAGGAGCGCGTCGGTGCCGATGCGCCATGGGTCGCGGCAGGCGTTGTAGGAATAGGCACCGTCGTCAGGGCCTTCGAGGAAATTTGCCGGGGCGGGTTTGGGGATATAGGGCTTGAATGATTTGGCCACGATGAAGTCAGGGAGCAGGCCGGTGGCGGGACTGTAGTTGTTTTGCAGCGAGGTGGAAACGGCTTGGATGGCGGTGACCACTTGGAGCCATGAGGCATCCCCACTGGCGCGTTGATAGGTGCGGAAGTGATCGAGCATGAAATCCGAACTGCGGGTCTGCCATTGCGTGAAGGTCGAGCCGGTGACCCAATCGCCCAAGAGGGGGAGTCGGCTGTTTTTACCAATCGTCGAGGCCTTGATGCCGGCGATGACATCCAGTGCGGCGGCTTGGTAATCGGTGCCACCTGCGCTGCCCCACTGACGGTTCGCTAACAGCAGGGCGAAGGCGATGTCGGCATCGCCATCGAAGGCGCTGTCCGGGGTGTCGCCGCTGGCGGTCGGGATTTGCCAGGCCATCAAGCGGGCGTCGTTCACGCTGGGATGGGCGCGGACGAAGCGCCAAAGGCCGTCGAAAATGGATTGGGCGTCCGGGTCATTTCCCGCGAGCAGTGCGGTGATGACCATGCCGTAGCCCTGACCCTCGCTAACGGTTTTTGTGTGGCCATTGCCCGCCTTGGCGAAGGCGATGCGGTATTGCTCCGGGGTAGTGCCGAGGGCGACAAGGTAGCGGCTTTTCCAGGAGGCATAAGCATTTTTCACATCCGTATCCTGCTGGGTTTGGCTGTAGCTCGTGACCCGGAGCGTGCCGGGCGCGTAGGTCTGGTGCTGGGGAAATGGTCTGCTCTGGGCCAGCACGGCTGAGGTTGTGGCGAGGGCGAGCAGGGCGGGAATTTTCATGGCAAAAACATGTCAGGTCCGCTGGTGCAAGTCAATGCAAGGGCTTCACGCTTTCGTGCTTGGCAGCTTCCGCAAGTCCCGGAAGGATTGGCGACATGGCAGGGGTGATTCATGAATACGAGGGCCTTCGCGTGAAGGTGGATGATGTGATCTACATGCCGAGCCTCGATGCTCCTCCGGAGAAACCGCATCCATTTGTATATTTCATCTCGATCCACAATGACTCGCCAGTACCGGTAACAATCCGCGGGCGGAAATGGGTGGTGCAGGAGGACGGGGGGGAAATCACCGTGGTGGAGGGGGACGGGGTGGTGGGGCAGACACCGGTGATCGATCCGGGCGGGCATTTTTCCTATAACAGCTATCACGTCGTCGCGCACGGCGCGAAGGCGTCCGGGGCGTTCTTCGGCGAGACCGCGACAGGTGAGTGGATTTTTTCGCGGATTCCGGAATTCCGGTTAGAAGTGCCGGGGTGGGGAAAATGACTGCGGACTGTCTATTCGCGCATCCTGCGGAGTAATTCCGGATCGGGCAGGGCGCAGCTCTTGGTTTTGCCCATGAACCGGAACCGATTTCGAGCCACCCAGCAGTAGAATCCGTCCCGCAGGGGTTTTGGAATGATGCGGGCGAGCGTGAGCACCCGCCAGCCGCCACCGAGTGCGTTCGCAAGCTCGATCCAGGCATCGCTGTGTGTGAAAATTTCTCCGTCCGACTCGCGGAGGAAAACCATGGTTCCGTTCTCGCTTGAGGCGTATTGCGAGAAGCCTCTTTCCTTCGCCAGTTGGCCCTGCAACGGAGCAAATGCGACGCGGGCATGTGGGTCAAGGCGGAGAACCAGCTTCACAGATTGCGAACAGAATGCGCAGTCGCCATCGAAAAAAAGCACCCAACCCATGGCCGTAAGATGCGCCGTTGATAGCGGCTTGCGAGTCAGAAATTGAAAAATCCGGCTAACCCTTACAGGCAGGGAAACTCAAACCCTTTTGCCAGCCTCTGGTGATATTCATTCGTTGACTTGCCGAGCCAAAGCCAGCGACCCCTCATGCAAGGTGCTATGGATCAGGACGGTATTACCGCGATCTAATTCATCGCCTAGTTCGAGACCGCATTTATGAATTGGAAAAGCGATCCGAAAAAACTAATCCAACAGTAGCAAACCGCGCACCAAATAACTCCGCTCTGATACTCCCACCGGACGCAAACCCGGCGGATCCGGCACCAATGCTAAATCCCCGCCATCATAGCTTAGTTCAGCCCCTCCTTGGCTGAACTTTAAAGTCCGCTTCACCTCTTTCAGCCCTCGGCGAAGAGATCTTAGGTCCGTGGTCCTTTTGATAATAAACCCTTTGCCTCCTGAAAGAGGCGTGAAGTTTAATGAAAGATGACGAAGGTAAAATAACGAATTTTCATTGAGTGGAACCTCAATGTCGCTGTTGGCGTGTAGAACAGCAGCAACGCCATTCTTTCCGATCTTGCCCACAAATTGCCCCTGTGAATCGTCTGTTGTGATAATAAGAATCCCGCGTTCAAACTTTACGTCTGCGAATTCCGGGAGACTTCCTCTCACAGCTCCGTATGCAATTGTCGAAAATAGCACCACTCCAACGACTATAATTCTGATTGGGTTCATGGTTGAGGTCCATGTTGATTGACAGACTGACATCCTGGATTTGCCCAGTCTTTCTTGGGAAATACTTGGAATGTGACGTTTGATTCCTGTTTGGCGGTAATCACTTGCGATTTTTGAGCAACCACCAAAGCAGACCTAGTATGATACTGATTACGACGAACCCGACGAGTTTAGATTGATTGCCAGATAGGGTGAGGTTGGAGACAGCACCCTGAGGCTTTGACGTATCCCGCACGCTCGGCGAAAGCCCCAGCGCTTTGGCCTCGGTTTCTCCCTGTTGTAAAAGTCTTTGGTCTTGGGTATTTGGCTTTGATGAATTACTAGACTCTTTTCCCGTTTCTTTGGATAAATCCAGGACGTTGACTAGGTTCTTAGCTGCAAAGAGTTTTGAGTAAGTTGCCGCGTCTTTCCCCAGTGGCTCAAAATCATCGGCGACAACCTGTTCCACGATGCTGGTGCCTTTAACCACGAATTTTAGGAGAACGCCTTGCCCGGCTCCTCCTGGCTGATACGCCACGAGACCTGCCAAACGATCTCCTTCCAACTTAACGATGGTTGCAGCATCTGGGCGGAATGAAATGATATCAGACGATTTGATATATTTCCCGCTTTGCTGCGCGAGATACGTATTCCACATCAGTCCAGCGGCTCCATTCCGATTGTGATCGTATGCGAGCAACATATCGACGAGGCCATCTCCATTAAGATCGGCCTTGCAACACCACAAAGATTCGTCGGTGGCGTTGCCTAGGCTGTTCCGCTTGTTTGCCAATGGGTCGTCAACGAGTTCTGTTCCACTCACCGACGCAGCGAGTACGAAAGCTGTAATTGAATGATAAAGTATTGAGTTCATTCCGAGTAGGTAAGGTGGGATTCGTATTCATCGTGCAATATTTTATAGCATCTTGATTTGGGTCTAACTCGAATCGCTCTGATGAGTCAACCATTCATTGTGTCAAGAAATCATCATATCCGCAGGCAGGCGCGAACTCTTTCTCACCATCGGTAACGACCGGGGCACGCATCGGAATTGGTAATTTTGGTGGGTGCTTCCGAGTGTGCGGGCAGGATGCCTACCTTCCGAGACAGCCGTGACGGCTGTCCCCCACGCGATAAATGAGGCCGCGGATGAGGATTGCCTCCTCATTTCAGATGCGTGGACTCCATCAAAGCGGCCCGATGAGGCGCTGAGAAATTGAAAAAATCCGAATCCAATCCTTGCAGGCGGCGGGTAAATGTTTAGACTGTTCAAATGAACGGAATTTCACCCGGACGATTACCCGCATCGCAAGCCGCCGAGCCACCCGCGTGGAGCGCACGCATTCAGGACATGCCGAACGACCGGCGTCCGCGCGAGAAGCTCGCCCTGCTCGGCCCGACGGCCTTGGACAATGCGGAGCTGATGGCCTTGTTCATTTCCACCGGGACCAAGGGCCGCAGCGCGATCGACATCGGGCGGGATTTGATCGCGCAATATGGCTCCATCGGGGCGCTGGGTGGCCTGCCACTGGCGGAGTTGTGCAAGATCAAGGGCCTCGGCCTAGCGAAGGCCTCGAAGCTGGCGGCAGCCTTCGAGCTCGGCTCGCGCGTGGCCCGTGAGCAAATGCGGGACACGCCGCTGGACACGCCGGAGCTGATCCATGATTTTTTCGGCCCCCAGATGCGGCACTTGAGCCATGAGCAGGTTTTCGTCGCGGTGGTGGATTCGCGCCTCCGGCACATGGGGACCTCGCTGGTATCCGTGGGCACGGTGAGTGACTCTGCCGCGCATCCCCGGGAAATTTTACGACCGGTGATCACGCGTGGGGCTTACGGATTCATCCTGATCCACAATCATCCTTCGGGAGATTGCACGCCGAGCCGGGCGGATGAACTCGTCACTCGGCGGATGGTGGAGGCGGCGGGACTGATGCAGGTGACCTTCCTAGACCATGTCATCATCGGCAAACCATCGCCGGGTAGGCCGGCGTATTATTCCTTCCGCTCATCGGGCATGATCCCATGAGTTGCTTTTCAAATGGCGGCAGCTAATTTCACCCGAGTTTCTCATGCATCGCCTGACCCGGAATCTGCGCACCCTGGCATTCCTGCTGATCGTCTCAGCGGTGCTGACCGCGATGGGTGCGCTTTGGTGGGCGAATTACACGGGAATGCCCGCATCGTGGCGCTCCGCCGTCGAAAAGGAAATCGCAAAACAAGGGGTGTATGTGAAAATCGGCAGCCTGAGCTATGTGCCGCTGCGGGGCGTCGTTGCGGCCGATGTACACGTGTTTTCCGAGCCCTTGCAGGTGCGCGAAATCTCACGCTTGGAACGGGTGATTCTGGATTTCGACAAAACCAAGCTGGCCCGGGGAAACGTCCAGATCGACAAGATGGAACTCAGCCACGCCACGCTGCAACTTCCCATTGATCCACTGAACCAGAATTCCGAAACCCTCGATGTCACCGATGCGAACGGCACGATTTCCATGCCCGGTGATCGGCGCTTCGAAGTCCGCGACGCCCATGGAAAAATCGCCGGCATCGACGTTACTTTCAACTCTCGCCTGATCGGCTATCGGGAGGATCGCAAACAACCCGCCGAGGATCCGAACATCGGCAAGCGCCGCGAACTGCTCGCGCAGATCATCAAGGAACTCGGGCTTTGGCATTTCAATGAAGCGCATCCACCGGCGATCCAGATCTCCATCGAGGGCGACGTTAACGACCGCTCTTCGATCACTGCGAAGCTGGCCTTGCAGGTCAAGGACATGGCCAAGAACGGCCACAAGCTGGACGAACTAACAGCAGCCGGGGACCTAGCGGGTGATTTACTAACTATCACCACGCTCCGCGCCACCGACCGGCACGGGGTTTTCGAGGGCCATGTCGATTATGACATTCAAGGCCGTGAGGGGCGCTTCGATGTTTCATCGTCGCTGGAGGTTCCGCGTTTGCTCACGGCCTGGCTCGGACTGCCAGCGATCCAGGATGTTGCGATCCGTGGCAGGCAGATTTTGGAAGCGGAAGGGGATTTTACGGTGGATGATGCCAACGTCCCGCAGCTAAGGACGACCGGCCATATCCGTTGTGAAGGCGTGACTTTGCGCGGGATGCCGTTCAGCGCCGTGGAAGGAGCTTTCGCATGGCGGGATGGCGGCCTCTTCATCCGCGATCTGCGGTTGACCCGCCCGGATGGCGAGGCCAGCGGCAAGGCGATGATCGAGTGGCCGTTGGTTAGACTGGCGCTCCACAGCACCCTGCCGGTGCCGGTCTATCGGCCCTTTTTTATCGGCCAACCGCTTGAACTGGTGCTCAATGACATGACCGAGCGAAACGGTGCGGCGGTGGATGTGACGCTGGAGGGCGGGTTCGACGCTAACAACAAAACCGCATGGGCCTACACCGGGAGCGGCACCGCGAAGAACTTCAATTACAAGGGCGTCCCGGTGAACTCGGCTGGCTGTAAATTTTCCCTGAATCACCAGGAGTTAGATTTCTACGACGGCACCGTGGTCTTCAATTATTCGAAATACGCCATGCACAAGGCCTTCAACGGCCCGATGGAAGGCACCGCGAAGGTCGGTAGAATCCGCTATGACGCCCCGTCGAAAACCGTGGAGGTGGAGGACGTGCGCGGCTTGTTCTGGGCGGCACCGATGGTCCGATTTTTCGCCCCCAATGTGGCGGATAGCCTCGAACAATACCGTTTCCATCACCCGCCGGAACTGAAAGGGTCTGGCGTTGTGGACACGACGCCACAGGGCCGCACGGTCTTGAATGTCGCCTTCAGCTCAGATCAACCGGCGGACTTTCAATTTCTCGGAGAAAATCTAACGCTTGGCCAACCCCGTGCCCAAGTCAGCATCCACGGCGAGCGCGTGACCATCAGTAATCTCAAGCTCGAAGCCTTCGACGGCCCGGTGGACGCGCACATCGAATACCTCGGTGGCGGCAAGCTGGCAGGCGAGGTCAGTTGGACCAAGCTCTCCATTCCCGCCCTATCCTCTGCCTACGGCTTCCAGATGAAATGTGGCGGCAATGTCACCGGGCGACTCGAATTCTCCCTGACCGATGGCAAGGTCGAAACGATGAATGGTGAGGGCCTGCTCGCCGTGGAGAATGCGGAGCTCTTTGCGGTGCCGATGTTTGGCCCGCTGACTCCGCTGATCGGTGGCGTGCTGAATGATGACAAGATTGGATTTCAACATGCGAAAAACGCGTTCTGCACCCTCAAAATCCAGAACGGCATCCTTACCAGCAACGATTTCCAGACCTCGACAACTTCCCTGAATTTCGCTGGCAACGGGTCGGTGGACATGAAGGCACAGACCATGGACATGACCATGCGGATGAACGCCCGTGGCTTGTTAGGCTTCATCACTCTACCGCTGCGGCCCTTCACCGGGCTGTTTCAATTTCAAGGAACCGGCCCCCTCAAGGATACCAAGTGGGAGAGCATGAAATTCACCTCACCCCCGGAAACTCAGAGCGAGATTCTGTTAGCCCCGCCGAAAGCGAAGATTATTTCCAGTGGGGGATAACGATTTTTTAAAGTCACCTCTTGCGCCGGTCTCAGGAAAGTGCCAATAATCACCTCGCCAAGTTGAATCATTAGGATTCATCAGAAAACGCAATCAAATCATCATGAATAATCCATTTTCAACCCCCGACGCTCTCGACCCGGAAGCCGGGTTCACCCACACGCCATCCATCACCCAAGCCGCGAATGACCTACGGGCTGCCGCTGGCGAGAAGGCCCGCGAGTTCGTCCACACGGCCGAGGACAAGGCCACTGCATTGAAAGACCGTGCAGTGGAAACTGCCCAAACTTTCCGCGATACTGCCACCGAACGGGCCACCCAGTTCAAGGCTGTCGCCACCGAAAAGGCCGCAGCCTTCAAGAGCGTCGCTACCGACAAGGCCCAGCACCTCAAGGAAACCGCCACCGAACAGTGGCAGGACACCCGCGTGAAAGCCAAGGAATTGCACATCACTGCGGAAGATTACATTCGGCAAAATCCCACGAAATGCGTGTTGAGCGCCCTCGGTGCAGGTTTCCTGATTGGACTGATTGTCCGCCGCTGATTTCCGTCTCTGGCCGGATGCGTTTCCTTGCCTTCTCATGAATCCGCCATCTGCCATCGACCCAGCCACGACCGGAAACCAAGCTAGCGGAGATCAAACTCCGGACCCCGCCACTCCCGCGACTTGGAGCGCGGCTCTCGCGGCCTTGATTTCCTCGCGCATTGCCCTGATGCGACTGGAGTCGCAGGACGCCGCAGGCAGTCTCGCGAAAAGCGCTGGTCGGTTCGCAGCGGCAGTGGCTTGCGCGTTTTTTACTTGGGCGCTCTTGGTCGCCAGTGGAGTTTCACTGCTAGCGGAAGCGACCGGATGGCCTTGGAATCAGATCGCACTCGGTGCGGCCGGGCTGCATCTGATCGCCGGGATCATCCTCGCCCGCTCTGCCAAAAGCTCGACAGCCCCTGCTTTCCCCGTCACCCGCGCTGAATTTCAAAAGGACCGCGAATGGATCGAAAACTTCCAAAAAAACAAGAAATCGAACAACTGATCCGGCTCAGTGACAACGCTCGCTCCCGCTTGGAGCAAGATGCGCGTTCACTCAAACATCGGCTCGATGTCCCCGCACGGCTCCGCGACTCATTGAAAAGCCACCCGTCCGGGTGGTTGTTAGGCTCGCTCGCCTCTGGTTTCGTTGCCAGCATGCTCATGCGCCGCAAGTCAGCCCCATCTGTCGTGAGCAAAAAAAACCGCAGCTTGCCACTAACTCTAATGGGTCTCGCCTTGACCGCTGTCCGTCCGCTCGCAAAAGTCTGGCTCACTGGCCACGTCAAAAACTACCTAACCGGACCTCCGCCCGCGCCAAGTTCCACCCCTCCTATTTCTCGCCCAACTCCTCCGTAAATCCCCCACACCATGACTGTCTATCAGGTTCTCGACCATGTGGATCAATACCTCGAAGTCGGCCGTGAGGCGGATTGTTCCGACCTCCACCTCGCCACCGCCTACCCGCCCGCCTGGCGGCGCTATGGCCAGCTCGCCCCGATTTGGCCGGACCACCAACCCTTGACCGCCGAGGATACCGAGCGCCTTGCCCGCTCGTTCCTCACCCAGAAAGAATGGGATCGGATGGACAAACAGGGCGACATCGACTTTGCCTACACCGGCACCAACGGTCGCTACCGGGCCTCGGTCGTCAAACAACGACTCGGCTACGACATGGCCTTCCGCATCATTAACACCAAAATCAAATCCATCGAGGAAATCGGCCTGCCCCTCGAACACATCCTGCCGCTCACCCGCTACCAAAACGGACTGGTCCTCGTCACCGGTGCCGTCGGTTCCGGTAAGTCAACCACCCTCGCCGCCCTTGTTGATTTCATCAACCGCGACCGCGAGGACCACATCCTTACGCTTGAAGATCCTATCGAATACGTCTTCGAGTCAAAAGGCTGCCACGTCAACCAACGCGAGGTCCACAAGCACACCGAGTCGTTCGCCCGTGCCCTCCGCGGAGCTTTGCGGGAAGATCCTGACGTTATCGTCGTCGGCGAAATGCGGGACCTTGAAACCATCCAACTCGCCCTCACCGCCGCCGAAACAGGGCACTTGGTATTGGGAACCCTACACACCGGCAACGCTCCTCGCACGCTCGACCGCGTGCTCGACGTTTTCCCCACCGACCAGCGCGAGCAAATCCGCATCATGGTTTCCGAGTCGCTCCGCGGCATCCTCTCCCAGCAACTCGTCCCTCGCGCCGATGGCACGGGCCGGGTGCTGGCCATGGAGCTGTTAGTCAACAGCCCCGCCGTCGCCAACTGTATCCGCGAGGGCAAGACCTACATGCTCCCCGGCGTCATGCAGACTGGCAAAAACGTCGGCATGATCACGATGGACGAATCCCTCCGCAGGCTCTATGAAAAGGGCCTCATTACCAAGGATGAGACGCTATTCCGCTCGGATGACAAGGGGTCGATGAGGGCCTACTTCGCCTCCTGACCACCCATCCCACTGCGGCCAAATTTACCCGAAAGCCACTCGCCTAACCGCCCCATTCCACATGGCCAAGATCGACACCCTCTTCCGCTACCTCGTCACCTCCAAGGGCTCTGACCTCCACCTCTCCGAGGGGTCCATGCCCAAGGTCCGCATCCACGGCTCCGTCGATGTTATTCCGGATCAGGAAATCCTCACCGGTGACTCCTTCCGCGACTTACTCGGGGAAATCTGCGATCCCCGCGCCTTCGAGCGCTACCTGGAAGGCGGCGATCTCGACTTCGCCTATGAAATGGACGAGGACTCCCGTTTCCGCTGCAATTACCTGAAACAGCAATTCGGCCTCGCCGCTGTTTTCCGACTCATCCCCACGGAAATCATCCCCCTTGAGAAACTCGGTGTGCCAGAAGTCGTCAAAGAGTTCGGCCACATGCGGGCCGGCCTCGTCCTTGTCACCGGCCCCACTGGCTCGGGCAAGTCCACGACCCTCGCTGCGCTGTTAGATTACATCAACACCAACTACAGCCGCCACATCATCACTGTGGAGGAACCCATCGAGTTCGTCCACCGTAACAAGCAATCCATCATCACCCAGCGCGAAGTTCCCATCCAGACCCCTTCCTTCGGCGAAGGTCTGCGCGCCGCCCTTCGCGAGGACGCGGACATCGTTCTCGTCGGCGAAATGCGCGACCTGGAAACCATTTCCCTCGCTCTAACTGCTGCGGAAACCGGGCTCCTCGTTTTCGGCACCCTGCACACCAACAACGCCCGCAAGACCGTGGACCGGATCATTGACGTGTTCCCCGCTAACCAGCAGTCCCAGGTCCGCACCATGCTCGCCGCCTCGCTCCGGGGCGTCGTCGCCCAACTCCTCTGCAAGCGCGTGGATAAACCAGGCCGCACCGCCGTGCATGAAATCATGTTCGCGACCCCCGCCGTCGCCGCGATCATCCGGGAGGGTGCCACCCAGAAACTCAATGACGTCATCACGGGTGGCAAAGCCGAAGGCATGCAGTTTATGGACGAGTCGATCTGGTCGAAACTCCGCGAAGGCATGATTTCGCCGGAAGAGGCTTACATGAAGTCAATCGACAAAAACCGCTTCAAGAAATACCTCCCCGCCAGTTCCGCCCAACTCGGTGAAGCCTCCGGCGCCAGCCCGCAGTGACTTGCGGCATCTCACAGGCAACTCTGCCTAACCGCCTCAAGCGCGGATTGGCTGACGGCCAGTTTGAAATCGTGGCGATTGCGGGGATGATAGACTTTGAAGGCAGTGGCTGCGGCATCCTTCGTGGCAAGGCCGATCCATGCCGTCCCCACCGGTTTTTCCGCAGTCCCGCCACTCGGTCCTGCGATGCCGGTGACGGCCACCGCGATGTCCGCCCCGCTCACCCGCAGCGCACCAGCCGCCATTTGGCAGGCCACCGTTTCACTGACCGCACCGTGTGCCTCCAGGTCAGAGGCTGATACTCCTAACAGCCCGACTTTCGCGGCGTTCGCATAAGTCACGAAGCCATGGGTGAGAACCGCGCTCGCACCCGGCACGTCGGTGATGCGGTTGGCAATCAGTCCACCGGTGCAACTCTCCGCAGTGGCGAGTTTCAGATTTCTAGCAGTCAATAGTCTGACTACCATGGCCTCCAGTGAGCAACCATCGTCGCTGATGAGGAATTTTTCAAAATGCCCCAAGGTGATCGCGCGACCTTGGGCCAGCGCGGCGGGCGCCCCGATCAAGCGCAGATCCACCTCGCCGATGTGGGCGCAGTAGCCGTATTCGAGTCCAGGAATCGCCGCCAGTTCCGCGTCGATTCCTTGGTGAAAATCGCTCTCGCCGATGCCGGTGAATTTCAGTTCAAGCGCCTCATACGCCGTCTCCACACCGGACAAAGCCCGCAGACGCGGGACGACCTCGGCCTGATACATCGGATAGAGTTCGCGTGGCGGACCGGGTAGCAGAAAGATCGCGCAGTTAGATCGTCCGTTCAAACGGGGCGGCACATAGATACCGGGTGCCGTGCCATTCGGATTTGGTAAAATATCGGCACCCACCGGGCAGAGGACTTGCTTGAGATTGGCGGCCGCCATCGGCCTGCCGCGCATGGTGAAAAAGCCCTCCAGCGAACGCAACGCCGCCTCGTCCGTGATCAATTCTAAGCCGAGAACCTCGGCAGTGATCTCACGAGTCAGATCATCGCTCGTCGGTCCCAGACCACCGGTTACGATCAATACATCCGCGCGCCTGATGGACTCGGTGATGGCGACAGTGATCGCTTCACCATCCGGGACCGTCGTCTGCCGGGCGATGCGCAGTCCGAGTTTGAATAACTCCCGGCCGAACCATGCGCTGTGGGTGTTGAGTGTATTCCCTAACAGCAGCTCGGTGCCGGTATTGATGACTTCGATGTTCATTCCAGAAAATTTCACACCATCCCGGCACCGCACCGTTTGTGCTTAGAATTACTTTTCCTTTACAGGCTCATCGGCACCGCCCTTTTGCTTTGCTGCCTCGAGCCGTGTCTTGAAGCCATCAAGCTGTCCGGCAATTTTACTGGTTGGCGCGAAGGCCTTGGCCTCATCCACTGCCTTTATCGCCTCGTCGAATTTTTTCTGTTGGGCGAAGATCATCACCCGGACCATCATGATTTGTTGGGTATCCTCTTCGCTGAAGCCGCCCTCCTTGAGAGTTTTGTCAACCAACACCATGGCACCATCAAAGTCGCCCTTCTGACCCAGTTCCTGCAACTTTTCCTGGAACGCCACTAATTGTTCCTTCGCGGCCGCCGCCTTCGCATAGCCGGTTTCATCCTTGGGGTCAGCCGCCTTAATCTGGGCCACCACATCGCCGTAGAAATTCGCCACCGCGCTATCTTCCAGTCCCATCGCGCCGAGTGCGGCAACGAGTGCCTTGGCCTTCACCACGCCTTCCGACTTTGCCGCCTCTGCGAACGATTTGTCACGCACTGCCTTGGCGGCGTGGAGTTCCTCCAGATGTTTCACGTATGCTTCCGGGCCGCCTTCCTGATAGCCCGTCTTGGCGTAAGGTCGCCCTTCTTCATCACATAGCAAAATCGTGGGATAACCTTTGATTGCATATTTTTCGCCCATCTCCTCATTTTGTTTGAGCGTATCTGCGGAGAGCTTGGACTTGTCATGGGGGAAGTCCAATTCGACCAAAACAAACTTGTCCTTCACCCCGGCCTTGAAGGGTTCTTGACTGAATACCTCCTTGTCGAGCTTGATGCACCAGCTGCACCAATCGGAGCCGGTGAAGTCCATCAGGAGATCCTTCTTGGAATCCGCCGCTACTTTCTTGGCTGCGGTAAAATCGGATAGCCACTCCTCGCGCGCGGCGAATGTGGTTCCAATGCAATGCAAAGCCACGAGGGCGACGAGTGATTTGGTCAGGTGATTCATGGTGTTGAAAGACGAGTGTGAAGCAAAAATCGGCGTGGTCTAGGAGAAATCCACGAGCCCGTATCAAACATATCCCAGCCAAGGTCCGAGCCATTTCTCTGCCGCTTTCATGCTCATTCCCTTACGCTTGGCATAGTCCTCTATCTGGTCTTTCTGCAGCTCGGAGATCGCGAAATAATGGCTGTCTGGATGTGAGAAATAAAGCCCGCAAACCGCCGCGCCGGGGTGCATCGCACAGCTTTCCGTGAGCGTGACACCGGTCGCCGTCGATGCACCTAAAAGATCAAACAGGATCGGCTTCTCGGTGTGGTCTGGCTGCGCGGGGTAACCCGGCGCGGGGCGGATGCCTTGGTAGTTCTCATGAATTAACTGGTCATGCGTCAGCTCACCTTCGGTTTCATAGCCCCACTCAAGACGCGCCTGATGATGGAGAAATTCCGCGAAAGCCTCGGCGAAGCGATCGGCGATGGCCTTGACCATGATCGCCCCGAATGGATCGATTTGCTGGTCCAACTCTGCCGCGAATTCATCCGCCCCGTGAATGCCCACCACGAAGCCACCGAGGTAGTCCGTGTTATTTCCTGATGCCACCCAATCGGCCAGCGCCACGTTTGGCTTTCCTGAGTCTTTCTTGAGCTGCTGGCGGAGGCTGTGAAATCGCGTGCGTTCCTCAGCCCGGGTTTCGTCGCTCCAGACGATGATGTCATCGCCATCGCTGTTAGCAGGAAAAAACCCATAGATTCCCTCCGCATGGAAGCGGTTTTCTGAAATAATGCGATCCACCCAGCCGAGCGCATCCTGATAGAGTTTCGCCGCTTCCGCCGCTCCGGCTTCATTTTTGGTTTTGAGTGTCTGGGCTTCGCGATCCCACACGCCGCGTAATTCCCAAGCATGAAAAAATGGCGTCCAGTCGATATATTTAACCAGCTCGCGTAATGATGGATTTTTGATCGCACGGGTGCCTGTGAACGATGGCACCGGCGGTGTGTAGTTTGCCCAATCCAACTTCGGTCCGGCAGCGCGGGCGTCCTCCAATGTCAACGTTTCCTTCTTCGGTCCGCCGAGGAAATTGTCGCGGAGTTTCTGCTGTTTCTCGCGGTTCTCCGCCGCGAAGACGTCGCGCTGGTCTTTTGATAGAAGCGAGGTAGTCACCGGCACCGAACGCGAGGCGTCCAAGACATGCACCACCGGACCGGAATAATGTTGGGCGATCTTGATCGCGGTGTGCGCGGCCGAGGTGGTCGCCCCGCCGATGAGCAATGGCACTTTGAAACCAAGTCGCTCCATTTCCTTCGCGACATGCACCATTTCATCCAACGATGGGGTGATCAAACCGGATAAACCAATCACATCCGCGCCCAGTTCGACTGCCTTGGCGAGAATCTTGTCACACGCAACCATCACTCCCAGATCAGTGACCTCGAAGCCATTGCACGATAACACCACTCCCACGATGTTCTTGCCAATATCATGCACATCACCCTTGACCGTCGCGATCAGAAACCGTCCTGCCGAGCGACCACGTTCCGCGAGCTTGAGTGCTTCCTCATCGGTTAGCGCCGGATTCTCCGCCATTAGTTCCGCGATGTCTCCTGCCAGATATTCCGCCTTGTCCGCCTCCATAAAGGGGAACAACCATGCGACGGCTTTTTTCATGACCCGAGCGGATTTCACGACCTGTGGCAGGAACATTTTTCCGGCTCCGAACAGATCTCCAACCACGCCCATCCCATCCATCAGCGGGCCCTCGATGACTTTAAGCGGCCTCACATATTTCAAACGCGCTTCCTCCGTATCTTCGTCGATGTATTTATCAATGCCGCGAAGCAGCGCGTGTTCCAGCCGTTTTTCCACCGGTTCGTCGCGCCAGGATAAATCTTCCGCGATGACCTTTCCGCTCACATTTTTATAACTCTCCGCGAGTTCCAGCAAGCGTTCGGTGGAATCAGGACGGCGGTTCAGTAAGACATCCTCGACGCATTCCAACAGCTCTTTTGGGATTTCATCATAAACCTCAAGCATCCCAGCGTTGACGATTCCCATATCCATTCCGGCCATTCCGGCGTGATAGAGAAATGCGGAGTGCATCGCCTCGCGCACCTTGTTGTTACCCCGGAATGAGAATGATATATTGGAAACTCCGCCGGATACCTTTGCGCCGGGCAGGTTCTCCTTGATCCAGCGCGTCGCGTTGATGAAATCCAAGGCGTAGTTGTTATGTTCCTCAATCCCGGTAGCTACTGTTAGAATATTCGGATCGAAAATGATGTCGTCCTGATTGAAGCCAACTTCATCAACGAGAATTCGATAGGCCCGCTCGCAGATCCGGATCTTTTCCTCGTAGGACGCAGCCTGTCCATTTTCATCAAAGGCCATGACTACCACCGCCGCGCCGTAGCGCATGATGTGGCGGGCTTGTTTCTTGAAATTCTCCTCGCCTTCCTTGAGCGAGATCGAGTTCACAATGCCTTTCCCTTGCAGATACTTGAGTCCCTCCTCAAGAATTTCCCATTTCGAGGAATCTACCATGATCGGCACCTTTGCCACGTCCGGTTCACCTTGCAACAATTGGAGGAAACGACTCATCATCGCCTTGCCGTCGATCAAGCCGTCGTCGAAACAAATGTCGATGACGTTCGCGCCATTGGCAACTTGTTGGCGGGCCACTTCGACAGCAGCTTCAAGATCGCCCGCTCGCACCAATTTCGCGAACTGAGGGGAACCCGCGACATTGGCGCGCTCACCGATCATCAGGAAGCGTTTATCGGCGGTATGGTTATAGGCCTCGGTGCCGGAAAGGCGGAGAGCGTGAGGGATGGTTTTCATGTAGAGTTGGATTGAACCGCAAAGGCGCAAAGGTCGCGGAGGGATCGCGAAGTTAAGATGGAAAGTTGTGAACGAGACGTTTGATGCCGGCTTTGAGAAGCATGGTCCGAAAATTAATGAGCCGTCCGAGATGGTTGTTGGACATGCGCAAATAAGTGAGGACTTGCGAGGAGTGAATCGGAAGCAAAGCCTCGACAGTCTTGAGTTCGACAACAAGGCCGCCTTCAACCAGCAGGTCGATACGATAGGCGTCGGGGATCACCATCTCCTTGTAAGTGATAGGCAGAAGCAATTGCCTAACCGAGTTGATTCCACGCGGGCTCAACTCGTGTTGCAAACTGGCTTCATAGGATGACTCGAGCAGTCCGGGTCCAAAATTCTGGTGAACCACAATCGCCGCCCCTATCACCTCATTTGATAGTTTGTTCAGATATTCTTTCATTTTAGTCCAGTGTTGTTTACTCTTATCCTTCGCGTTCCCTTAGCGATCTTCGCGCCTTTACGGTTATTTCCTCAACCCACTATCGGCACTTCCCTGGGCGCATAATTCGCCACCGCCCTGGCAATGGCGGCGACGTGTTCCGGGGTGTTGCCACAGCATCCGCCTGCTAGATTCAGTAGCCCGGCTTTAGCGAATTCCGCCATGTGTTCGTACATGTGTTGCGGCTCCAGATCAAAACCGGTCGGAGCTAACGGATTGGGCAGACCCGCGTTCGGATAACAGGAAATGCAGGTGGCCGCGCAGGCGGAGAGTTCTTCCAGATGCGGCCGCATCAAATCCGGGCCGAGGGAGCAGTTCAAGCCGATGGCGAGCGGCTTCACGTGGGCGAAAGCATTCCACAGCGCTTCAACTTTTTGCGCGGAAATCATGGTTTCCCCACCCAGTCCGACGGCGGCGGAAATGATCACAGGGAGTCGGAGGCCATCCTCGGCGAACACTTCCTGGATGCCGACGACTGCTGCTTTCGCGTTCAGGGAATCGAAAATCGTCTCGACCATCAGAATGTCGCAGCCGCCTTCGATCAAGCCACGAATTTGATGTTTATACGCGGCGAGCACCTGATCGAAGGTCACCACCCGGAAGCCGGAATCGTTAGCGTCTGGCGAGTTAGTCAGGGAAACGGTTAGTGGCCCGATGGCACCGGCGACGTAGCGTTTGCGGCCGGTATCGGTGCCGATGTCGTCCGCCCATTTGCGGCAGAGGCGGGATGACTCGACATTCATTTCCCAAGCGAGATCATTGAGAAACGAATGATCGAGGATTTTCTGGAAAAACTCTGGATCTTTCCGCCCGCCTTTTTCACGCGGGTCTTCGATGAAAAACTCGCTCTGCGCGATGCCGGTCGCGGAAAATGTGTTGGTCTCGCAGATGTCCGAGCCGGCCTCGTAAAAGCGCTTGTGGATGTCGCCGATGATTTCCGGGCGGGTGATGGAAAGGATGTCGCCGTTGTTCAGCAGATCCTTGTCGTTTTCAGCGAAACGCGGGCCACGGGCGTCGTCCTCGCTGAGTCCGTAGCTGCGGATCGTGGTGCCCATCGCCCCGTCAAGCACGAGGATTCGTTCGGTGAGGGCATGTTGGAGTTCAGCGGTGAGATCGGGCTGCGGCATGGGTGAACCCTAGTCACGGCTCCGCTGAATTCAAGAATCAAATCTTCATATCTGGATATGATGATGGGTGGAATTCAAGCGAAAATTTCCTTAACCACGCGAGTCGGTTCGACACCGGTGAGGCGTTGGTCGAGACCCTGGAACTTGAACGTAAGACGATCATGCTGAAGACCGAGTGCGTGCAGAATCGTGGCGTGGAGGTCGCGGATATGGACGGGATCCTTGACGATGTTGTAGGACATTTCGTCGGTTTCACCATAGACTTGGCCACCTTTGATTCCGGCACCGGCCATCCAGATTGAAAAGCAACGTGGGTGGTGGTCGCGGCCGTAGTCTGTTTCCGTTAGTTTACCCTGCGAATAAATCGTGCGACCGAATTCACCGCCCCAGATCACCAGTGTATCCTCTAACATCCCGCGTTGTTTCAAATCCTGGATCAGGCCGTAGCCGCCTTGATCCACGTCCTTGCATTGCGA
>JANXMQ010000194.1 GCA_025354565.1 Akkermansiaceae bacterium | reverse complement strand
GTCCGCCTGCCCTTCCTCATCCCTGCCCCCGCATTCCCTGTTCTCATCCCCGCCCCTCGCGAAATCGAAGAACGCGACGCGCTCGCCTCCAGTGGCTGGTGTGTGGGGTTGCTCCCTGAGCGCTTTTTCCAGCGCCATCGGGGCGATGATTAAAAAAGCCCCATCCTCGCAGAACTCCGCTTCGTGCGCGGATTTGTAGGACACTTCATCCATCACCTCTTTGTCGCGTTCTCGCTTCCAAGGGTCGATGTGCGGGCAAAGGGTGGATGGAATCTTCTGGGTGTAAAAATACTTCCCGAGCTTCCCGAAGCATTCGTAGAACCTGCCCATTGGAGCGCCTGCTGACGAGATGTAGAGTACGAACGAATAGGTGCACCGGTCAAAAGCCACGAAGATTCCCTCGGGGACGGTCTTAGCCTCGTCAATAAGGATCATAACTGGGTCAACCTCTTTGCTGACGAAGGGATGGTATCCCTCTGCCTTGCCCGGATCGTTCGTGGAAAATCCCACGCCTCGCCCGCCTTCCTTGGTTTTGATGGTGCAAGGGCTGTTCCCATTCGTCACCGAACTGCCGGGCGGAAGATGCTGCTTCAGTGCTGGCCAGAGCTGGTTTTGCAGCTGATTGAATGATCCTGATGTCGCCGCCAGCTTGCCGCGCGGGAACGCGTAGAAAAACCACGCCACAGCCCATGCCGCCACCACCGCTGTCTTGCCGGCACCGTTGCACGTCAGCAGCGCCGTCGGCCATCCGTTTCCGAATGCCTCCAGCGCATCCATCTGCCAGTCATAAAGGTCCGCTCCTCTTGCCAGCGCGAACTCTCCCGGCGTCAGCATGATGCAAACTCCCTGTGCAGCGATTCCCGCAGTTCATGCAGTCTCCTCACGGCTTCATCACGGTCCTCGGTTGGTGTGATCCTGTAGGTTTTGTAATCCTTCATCACTCGCCCGTGCCAGCGAGAGCCTCGGAGATAAACACCCTGCGGTTCCCTTTTCTGGTGGTTGCACATGTTCTCCGAGTTCGTCGCCGCCCGGAGATTGGAAATCCGGTTGTCAGACTTCCTGCCGTTGACGTGGTCGATGTAGGACGGCTCTTCACCGGTCGCCATGAAGTAAATGATGCGGTGCGCGAATCGTGGTTTCCCGGCGATCTTCACTCTGACATACCCATCACTGCGAATCGTGCCCGCCTTCGCCCCCGGTTGATTTCCCTTCACCGCCACGCGGTAGTGGATGGTTCCTTTTTTTGCGTCGATGGTGAATCGTTCTTCCAATAACGCGCGGTCAAGACTGGTCCTTTTTTTCATATCCGGTTGGCGGTGTCATGCTGGCTCGCACTGCTGCAAGCCGCTTGATCCGAGCTTCAATCTCCGGAGTGATGGACAAAACGTTTTCCAGTGGTCCCCCATTCGGGCCGGTGTGCTCGAACTTGTCCGTAAACAGCCTCAGGTGCCTGCCCAGCATTTCCAGCGCCTTTGTCTTGTCCCAAAACCTGATCTTCTTCGTCCAGCCGATCTGCTCCCGATCTTCTCCCCTGCCCTCGAATTCTTCAAACACGTCCACACCAGCGATCGCACGGCGTATTTCCTCAGGCATCTCATGGATGGCTTTGAGGCTACCGTCTTCTTTGAATGCCTGGCCGATGTCCGCCATCGCCAGCTTGAGGAGTTCGGCCAAGACCGTATCGGCGCTTACCTCAACCCGTTTGGACCGCTCGGCCATCAACCGTGAAACTTCCGTTTGAATGTCCGGTTTTGTCAGGTTTTCAGCTCCGACAGAACGCGCCGTCTTTTTACTGTAGCCAGCCCGAATGGCGGCTTGGGTGGCGTTCAAATCGATCAGGTATTCGGCACAGAACGCGGCCTGTTTCGGCGTCAAGCATCCCGGCTTCGTTTTGCTCTCGCCATTGGTGGCACTTCTCATGCTCCGATCTTTCGCGCGCGCGAGGCATGGTCAATCCGGGCGTGTGGTCCCCAATACTTGACACTCGCATCAAAGTTGTTAGGGTGCAGACGTGACCATTAAATCCCTTATCAACGCCGCGTTATCAAAAGTGGACCAAACGATCCGAACTCTTCAGAGCGCAAGACACAATACAACACCTCACGGCTACTCGCAAGTCAGCCAGTGCAGAAACGAGCTTGAGCAGGCGAAGCACTAACTGGAAAAGGCTCTCAGGGAAATTTCACGGAGTCCGCCACCATTTAGCCGGTTCATTTGAGCCCGCGCCTGTGCCCAGGTGGTGCGTGGGAGGTGATCGTAAGAATAGACGCCATAGCTGGCGGCCAGAAATGAGCGCGCCAGCGTCTCGGCAGCGAAAGCAGTCGATGCCAGACCTAAAAAAGCGATGAGGAGACGAACCATGCGTTGCCCGATTGATTCGGAATTTCACCGGCATCGCAAGCAACATTCCCCGAACGGTCGATGCAGCGGACCTATCGGCCGCTGATCTCGGTGTTCGGGTGAGTAACCAGTAAATGCCTCGTCTGGAAGAATTTGGCCGTGATGGCCGCACCGATTGCCTTGGCGAAGTCCCAAGGATCTCCAACAAATATTCCTTCTATCATCCAGAGCATCGCGCCCACAGTGAAGAATCCATAAAGATACGAAGCGTAATTTACTGCACGCTCCCGGAAGTCCCACAAAAACCCGAACAAGACACTGGACGACAACCCCTCATCTGTGGGTTGTTCCGGCTTAGTTGACTTCGATTCAGTTTGATTTTGGTTCATAGTTTTAGTCCTTTGATTCGGGGTGTGTCAGTTTAGCGTTCTCCGGATCAAGAGGCACGCCCGGACGCCCATCGCACGGCATCCAGTGCGTCACGTTTGAGTCGCGCCGCCATGTATTTCCTCCGCACACGAAGCGGGGATCGCGACCGGCATGCCATGTTCCGCTATGGACCACGCCCGTTCGGAAGATCCACACCTCTTGCCCGGCGTCCGGTAAGCCGTCTTCGATGCGAGTCCATGACCGCTTATCCGCAAGCACGGCGGCGATTTCCTCCTTATACTCTGGCAACCCCGAGGGCTGGCCATCTCCTGCGTGGTTTTCGGGCGCTGGCTCCAGCCCTCTGGTTGCCAGCGTTGGGACGTTCGGCAGAGAATTAGAGAGCGCATCCAAGCGCGTTTGGCGTTCAGCGATTTCAGCGCGAAGCATTTCGACTTCTTGCTGTCGCTTTTCTTCGGCCTCGCGTGCCAGACGTTCCTTTTTATGCCCCTCCGTCTCGCTGGGAACGGCGCTAAAGAATCTATCGCCGCGTCCGGTGGGTTGCACGGTCATGTGATCGAATCCCATGCGTTCACCGAGCGCCTTCCATGCAGCGTTGGCGTTCTCTTGCTGGCTCCGTGGCGTTCCGCATTGGAGCATTATCATCGGGACTGTCTTCATGGCCTCGAATAACTTTTCGAGGTCGGCTTGTGTGATTTCGTAGTTGGTTCTTGGATACATTTCGTTGGTTTCGGTTGTGCCGCGCCCCCAAAGCCGAACAAGGCGGCAGAGGCAACGGCGATAAAGTTTTAGTCGAGTCACCCGACCCGCTATAAGTCCTTCAGTTGAGTTCATTTTTGGTTTGGTCGTTGATCCTACTGTCCACCCGCCGCGCCAGCGGATCGGGTGCTCTCTGCGTTGTCCAAAATGAGTCGGACTTCGCTTGGCTTGAATGGTCCGGTTGGTTTGTCCTCTCCGTCGAAGTGGATGGTGATATGGCCGCGTCCTCTGTGGAGTTCCAGTGTCACTATTTCCCCAATCTCGGTGTATGGTTCGCATTTTACCATCTTGCATCGGGCATCCATCTTGGATGTGAATGTGACGGCCACTCGGTCGCTAATGTGAAGCGTTTTCAGGAATTGGAGTTCAGCTTTGATTTTCAGTTTTTCTGACTCCTCATCCCACACCCCAAAAGAAGGAGAACCAGATGCCGCATGGAACGCCGGGGAAGTC
>JANXMQ010000164.1 GCA_025354565.1 Akkermansiaceae bacterium | reverse complement strand
GAGGGCCTCCCTGAAACCATTGATGTAGGCATCAACCACACTACGGTTTTCTGGAATCCAACGGGCCTTGAACCGCGAATCCTGATTTTCCAGCGCCTCACAGGATTGCCGCGTCCGGTCCTTGGAAACACCGTCAATAATGAAATACACGGTTCCGCCTTCCACCGCAGTCATCACTCGGCAAAGCGCTCCGACGAGTTCCGGCAATTCATGCTCTTCGTTGGCGAGTGGAATTACCGCCGCCCAGTTGTTTGGATAGGTTGTTGCCATGAGGTCAGAGTCACTTCTATTTAGTGAAAATCACATTGCAGTTGGCTCCATAGCGCAGCAGTTTCGGGAATTTGCGGAACAACCAGGAGTCCATGTGTTGCACGGTGGTGGATAGAAATTGGAAACGATCAGAAGCCGCTTTCATCGGGTAACCTAAAAAATTGAACATCTGAATCTCGCAGCCGTTGAAGGAGCGGGTCATTCGCTCAAACTGTGAGATATAGAGATTGCTTTCATCACCCAATTCGTAATGGGCCATCCGCATCGCGCGGATGGCCGCGACAAGCAGATTATGACCCATTGGCTCGAAAATAAATACCAAACGTCCGCCAGGCTTGAGTACGCGCGACACCTGCTCGCACAAGCCGTCGAGATTATGAGACAGATGGTGCAACGCGGCCTGGCCCCAGATGAGATCGAACGAATCTGCCTCAAACGAAGATAAGTCGAAGGCATCACCCGCAACATAAGACAGTCCCGGATGCCGCTGCAAGGATTCGTCAACTTCTGGTCCGGACGCGGCATAAAGATCCAGCCCGATCACCTGCGCATCGGGAAACACGCCTGCGAGTCCCGAGGCTAGCATGCCCGAGCCACCGCAAATTTCCAAAGCCAGCTTGCCACTCAGATCGAAACGACACAACTCACCATATCCTGCTAGAAAAAGTAGGCGATCCGACGAAGGAAAGCCTCCAACCGCCGGCAGCATGGCTTCCGCGCGGGGATCATTGATTGCTTCGGGATTTATCAGTTTTGGAGTCATTGTTTGAGCCGGGCGTAGATGTCTCCGAACAGCAGATTCTCTCCTTGAAACTCGCCGATGATCTGGAGCATGGACTCGGCACTGCGCCATTCCGGCCTGGAAAAACGCATACTCTCGCCCCAGCTCAGATTGTATTCGTAAAGACCTAACGACTCAAGCCGTTCAATGCAAGCGAGCGCATGACTGAACAGTTCGGGAACCCATTCGAACGATAATGCCGGCACTGCCGAGCCAAGCCCGGCCAACACTTCCGGTTCATGGCCTTCGACATCGATTTTAATGAATTTTGGCATTCCGTATTCTTCGATCAGTTTCTCCAATGTGATCACTTCGACGGATTCCTCGCGTCCCCATTCCACCCCATCAAATCGGCCCGAGCTTCGGGTGCTGTTAATGAAGTTTTCGGACATTGAGGAAAGCACGTGCACCGATGAGACCCGTAATATTGATTTTCCGATTTCTTTACCCGCCGCTTTAGGGATGATGCTTATTCCGGCATCACTTCCGAAATTTCGTTTGAGTTCGTGAATACAGCTTGCTTGAGGTTCTACCGCAATCACTTTACAGCCAAGTGCCCTGAAGCCCCGTAAGCGATTCCCTAGGTTGGCACCAATGTCGAAACATAAATCTCCCGGCTTGAGAAAACCCGAATATAATGCTTTAAAATTCTTAAGTTCCAGCTTCTCTCGTGCGGATCGCCCCAGACGCCACGCCAGCGCCGGTGGTGTCAAGGCATGTAATAATCTACCGAATTTGCCCATGTTGCGAGTGGATGTGTTACCAAAGAATCATGCCGACACCACACAGGTGATCCGCTGGACCTAGCAGTTCATTGTCGGTTTCCAGTCTGGCGGGCAGTCCTTCATCGTGAAACCAGGCAATGAGTTCTTTATCAGTTCGCCCGTTGATGGAACTGGCAAAGACACCGGAATTGCTAATGATCATGCCATGCTCCGAGGGCTTGATGTATTTTTCGAAATAGTGCTTTTGGATTTCCGAGTTCAGCTCGGTGAAGGCATAGTTGGAAATGATATAGTGTGCTTTGGTGTGGTTGTAACCTTCACTCAAACAACCATGATCAACGAGCCCAACCTCAGCCAGCATTCGCATTGCTGCTCGCTCGACCTGTGGGAGATCAATCAAAGC
>JANXMQ010000096.1 GCA_025354565.1 Akkermansiaceae bacterium | reverse complement strand
GCCTGATCTGCGGGACTGGGTGCCAGCCGATCACATCGTTCATTTCGTGATGGATGCCGTAAAGCTGCTCGATCTCAGCTCAGCGAAAATCAATCACCGCGGCACCGGCAGCGCACAATATCCGCCCTCCATGATGCTCGGCCTGCTCATTTACAGCTACGCCACGGGCACATTTTCGAGCCGCAAAATCGAAAAACTCACTTACGAAAACCTCGCCGTGCGCTTCCTCACCGGCGATACCCACCCGGACCACGACTCCATCTGCACCTTCCGCCGCGAGAACAAGGAACTCATCGAAAGCGCCTTCCACCGCATCCTCCACTGCGCCGCGCTCTCCCAAATTCTCAAGGTTGGCGACATCACCATCGCCATCGACGGCACCAAAATCCTTGCCAACGCCAGCAAACACGGAGCTGTCAGCCACGGCCACGCCATCGTGCAAATGAAACTCCTCGAAGACCAGATCGCCGAACTCCTCGCCAAAGCCGAAGACGCCGACAGCACCCCGCTCCAAGACGGCCTGACCATTCCAGCCGAGATCGCCCGCCGCGAAGAGCGCATCAAAAAACTCAAGCAAGCCACTGCTGTCATCGAAGCCCGCGCCGCCGAACGATGCCGCGAGGAAACAGAAGTCTATCAACAAAAAATCCAAGACCGCGAACGCAAACAACGCGAGACCGGGCACAAGCCGCGCGGCAAGGCACCCGCGCCTCCCAAGCAAGAACCCGGCCCTAAGGAACAATACAACTTCACCGATCCCGAAAGCCGGATTATGAAAGCCGGTGGAGCTTTCCAGCAATGCTACAACGCCCAAGCCGCCGTAGAAGTGCAAAGCCGCCTGATCGTTGGCGGATACGTCACCGACGCCCCCAACGACAAACAACAACTCATCCCCGCACTCGGTTCCATCAGCTCCGCAGCCGGGCAAGTCGGCACCACCCTCGTTGACAGCGGCTACTACAGCGCCGCCGCCGTCACCCAAGTGGAAGTCGGCGACGGCCCGCAGGTTCTCGCCGCCACAGGTCGGAAAAAACACGGTCGCACCATCGCCGAGCTTGAGCAGCGGGAAGACCCGCCCGCCCCGCCTGAAGAAGCGGAGATCGCCGAAGTCATGGCCTGGCGCACCACCACTTCGGCCGGAAAAGAGTTATATGGATTACGTAAAGAAACAGTCGAACCCGTCTTTGGTATCATCAAGGAAACACTCGGCTTCCGCCGCTTTCATCTTCGGGGCCTCGTCAAAGTCGATCTCGAATGGACCCTGGTGAGACTCGCCTATAACATCAAGCGACTCTATCACCTCAACAATTCCAAGCAAACAATGGCGGCATAAGATACCGGAGCGCCCTAACAATTATTTGTGTCATCGGACAGCCCGCGTGAAGGGCCATCCAGATTGAATAGGGCGGATTGAATAAAGAGAGGCACGAATCTAACAATAATTAATACCTGCGAGGTCCCAGAAAAAACATTTGAAACACCGCATCGCCGGAGCAAAACCAAACGATCGTTTGACTTTATGGAAATCAAGAATTTCAAACCCACAACCTGTGGTAGCGTCCGAACTGTAGGCGCCTGTATATCGGCGATCCGCCCAAAATCTCAAAAGCTCGACAGGCGACTAGGCTAGCGCATCGCGGCAATACTTCACCGTGCGTGCCAGCTCCGCCATGCGCGTCGAGCCTGCGGGCACCTTGTATTCAAATTCGATGATCGCCTGAATCGGCCACTTGTTGTCGCGCAGCAGGCGCAACACGTCTTTCACTGGCGTGTCACCTTCGCCGAAGGCCACGCTCGGGCCGTTGGCCAATTTGCGATCCTTGATGTGTACATGCGTGATGCGGTCGTGATGTTTGGTGATGAACGGGACCGGCGAGCCGAAGCCCCCTGCCACGAAGTGCCCGATGTCCACATTCGCGAAATTATAATCCGAGAGCGTAAACGCCTTCTCCCAATTCTCAGGCCCCGTCGCCGTATGTCCGTGATAGCCGATCGGAAACTTGTGCTTCGTCGCAAAACTGCCCACACGCTTCAGTTCCTCGTCCGTGTGCGCGATCTCCGTGGACAGCGCGTGCGCACCCAGCGTCTTGCCGAGATTGAAAACGTAGTCCAGCTCGCCATCGCTCATCTTGAAAATTCCGTCAACTTTCACGATGTCGATGCGCACCCCGGCATCGTCCCACGTCTTGCGGAATTCCTTCGCCCGATCCATCGACACAGACTCCCGCCACTTGCGGGCCAGCGCCGTAGCGTCCTGCCCCTTCTCCGCCTTCGGCAAACCAAGGAAAGCCTCCACCGGTTGCGTCCGCAGCTCCACCGAGCTGATCCCGAGATCCACGCAGCCCTTCAGATTCTCGTCACCCGTGACCAATTCGTGGCCGAAATTATAAGGCACATTCATCCCCAGTTGCACCCCGGCGTATTTCGAGTCCGGCTTCGTCGCCGCGAACAGCGGACGCGCCATGGCGAATAAACTTGTGGAAACGGCAAGGGTGGAGAACTGGCGGCGGGTATGGAGAATCATAACGTTATGAAACACTACAATTTCACCCCAGCAAATCTTACGCATCAATTCCGCCCCCCCGCCTTTTCTTCTTCAGGGCCATTCGGGGAGGAAGGTGCCGGTGGCGCAGGTCATGCGGAGCGGTTGATCGTTGAGCGCAGCGCGGATGACGATCTTGTGGATGCCGGCCTCAAGGGTGGCGGTGCCCTCCGAGGATTGTTTGCCATCGATCCAGATACCCGCCGGGCGGAAGCCCTCGGGGAACTGGAGCTTGAGGTTCGCCTTTTCCGCTAACTGAAGTTTGGTGGCGGCCATGATTTCCTGCGCCTTGCCGACGATGGCTAGCGCATCGGATGAGAGGAGTGAGCCGTTGAGTGTGCTGTTCACGGAAGCCCACGCGAGTGAGGGGTCGCCCTTCGAGGCGAGATCCTGAAGTTCGGGCTTCATTGCGAGCACGGCCCAGACTTTCGGGGCTTGAGACTTGGTGGCGTCGAACTCGCCGGGGGTGCCGAGTGAGGAGAGGAACTTGAAGAGGTCGTGCGTTTCAGCATCCGACAAGCGCGCGATGAGGTTGCCGGGCATGAGGCTGCCAGCATCGGTTTTTTTCGTAACCATGTCATCGGCCACGGTGATCTCGGCCCCGGAACCATCGCGGAGCACCGAGCTGCCGCCACCGCTTTTCACGAGTTGACCCATGATCGACTTGCCGTCCTTGGTTTCCAGAATGACGGAGTGATAGCCTTCCTTCACCTTAGCTCCTGGATTAACGACCGACTCGACGATGTAATCCAACGGCGCACTCGCGCCGATGGACGTTAGATCCGGGCCGACTTTTCCACCCGCGCCACCGATGCCATGGCAAGCCGTGCAGGCGAGTTCCACGCGACGGAAAACGAGCTCGCCGCGGTGAGGGTCGCCTGCGGCCTTCGATTCGGCGGCGATCTTGGCAATCCGTTCGTTGGAGTAGATTTGAGCACCAGTGGCTCCGGCTTGCGAACGCAGCGCCTTCAATAGAGCATCGTGTTCAGCGACGTCGGGAACGTGCTGGAGTGTTAGTTGGGCGATTTCCGGAGATAGCGGCTTGGAAGTGAAAGCAGCGGCGAGTTGTTTCGAAATTCCCTTCAAGGAAAGCGCCCGCTGCCAGAACTGGCGCGACGTTTCCGCATCCGAAATCCCGGCGGCGACTTCGGCAATCAACGGCACCGCTACGTCGCGATGAAATCTAGCAAGCGAAAGTGCTGCGTGTTGACGGATCGCCGTTGGTGACTTGGCATCGGCGAGCGCTACCAGCGCCTGAGCAGCGGCGGGCGATTGAAAATTTCCAAGCGCATCGATAGCAGCGGACCGGATCTGATCGGATGACACGGCCTCCGATGAAATCGCCACGAGCCGTGGCACGAGTTCGTCTGGAGCGATGGCACCTGCCAGAGAGAGCGCGGCGATACGGACGGCCGGATCGCCGCCAGTCATTAGTGGTAAAATCTTTGTTGGATCACCGGTCAATTTAATCCGGCGTTGGGTGATGGCATTGTCGATTCCACGCAGTGTCGTTAGGGATGTCTTTGCATCGAAACCACCTGTAACGAGTTGCTGATAGACTGTGCCGATGACCGCCGCGTCGCCGGTTTTCATCGCGAGGTTAAGCCAAGGCCCGGAGCCATCCTTGGGCAAGGGCTTCGGCAGCAACCGAGAGATCACGTTAGCCGTTTTGGCAGCAGGCAGGTTTGCCAACACGAATTCCAACTGCTTCTCACGCTCGTCGATTTTCAGTTTGTTTTCGAACAAGGCAGCAAGCCATTCCTCGCCTTGTCCTTGAATGCTCAACCAAAGCGCGTATTCGATGAAACGATCCGTCGGCTTTTCCAACGCAGCCAGCGCGGCATCCATCGGTTCCCAGCCGGGGAGTTTCGAGAGCGTGCGGATTGCCTCGATGCGAACCCGTGCGAAATCATCCGTGCTCGCGGTTTTTAAAATCATGAGTGCATCCTGGGTGGCCATGGCGGACAGCTCATCGGCCAGCATGCGAATCCCGGCAGCGCGGACTTCTCCGGTTTTGCAACGAATGACTTTGTTCAACAAGTCGAAGTCTCGGACGTTGCGGCCTTCGCTCAACCAGAGCGCGGCGAGCAACGTGCGGTCATCCTTTGCGTTTGCCTGCCATTGCTGAATCGCCGCAGGCAGAGTCTTCGACTTGCTTTCATGCAGCACGGCGGTCGCTTGTTCGCGGTCGTAGCGCACGTTGCTGGCGAGTGCCTCTAGCAATTCATTTTCAGGCAACTTGGTGAAGTCGCGCGGCTTGAGCAGCGGGCTGCCTTTGCGAGTGACTTTCCAGATGCGCCCGTGTTCGCGATCGCGGCGCGGATCGCGGAAATCAACTTCGCCGTGGTTAATGATGGGGTTCGACCAATCGGCGATGTAGAGTGCGCCGTCGGGACCGATTTTCACATCGATCGGACGAAAATTCACGTCGTCGGTCCGGATGAGATCCGGCAGCGCTTGAGTGACGTATCCGGCACCCTGAGCGGCAATGGAAAAGCGGACGACGCGGTGGGCACGGAAATCACAAGTGATGAGATTGCCCTGCCAATCCGCGGGAAAATGCGGCGACTCGATGATTTCCAGACTGCAAAATTTCGGATAGCCGCCCGGACTAACTCCATCGAGGAGCCGCTGCGCACCCGAGTAGGCGGCATACATCGCATCGGGGACGCCCCAGTTGATGCCGCTCGATCCGGCACCGTCAGTTAGAAAAGATTGACCATAGAAATCAAACTGATGGCCCCAGGTATTCCACAGGCCGCGGAACATAATTTTAAGATCCGACGTCACCGGATCGAAGCGATAGACGCCGCCCGATCTCAAGCGCACGATGCCACGTGGGGTTTCGGTATCGGTGCGGGTGTAAACGGATTGGTTCATCCACAGGCGACCGTCGGGACCACGGCGGAGGGTGTGGAGATTGTGGTGGGTATCTTCGGTGCCGAAGCCGCTGAGGACGCGGGTTTTGACATCGCTTTTGCCATCGCCATCGGTGTCCTCGAAATGCAGGAGGTCGGTGCTTTGCGCGACGTAAGCCCCGCCATCGCCGGGCAGGACGGCGGTGGGCATCATCAGGCCCGAGGCAAAGACCGTGGACTTGTCGGCACTGCCGTCGTGGTCGGTGTCTTCGAGGATGAGAATTTTATCGTCAGGTGTCTGACCGACTTCGACTTGCGGGTAGCTCATGGAGCTCGCGACCCAGAGGCGACCGCGTGGATCGAAGTTCATTTGGGTGGGCTTGTGGAGAAGTGGATTTTCGGCCCAGAGCGTGACTTCAAAGCCATCGGCGACGGTGAATGCGGGATGGGGCTGGGGGGTGATTTTCGCAAATTGCGATTGGCTAACAGGAATTGTCAGGGGAGTGATGGCGCTCTTGGAAAGGTCGCGCATTTTTGCGATAGCAGTTTCTTCAGCAGTGACGAGTTCATCGAAACGTGGGATTTCTCCGGCATTGCGGCCTTGCTCACGTTTCCTGAAACCGAAGATGTAGGCCATATTCGCCGGGCGGGAGCGATTGAAGAACCACTCGTTCTTGGTGAGAATATGCTGGCGCAGGACGGCGGCGTTTTCGCCTTGATCCCATGGCCGTGGTTTCCAGCCGAGGGATTTTTCGATGAAGCGTGCGGCGGCTTTGTAACCATCTCCAGTTAGATGAATACCATTTTGGGAGTAGGTGGGATTCTGCTCTAACTCAGCTAGAGGAACGAAGGGGATGTTTCGTTTGGCGGCGGTGTCGGCGAGGATGCGGTTGATGGCAGTTAGAGAAGCTCGGTGACTGGCGATTTCGGCGGGCAGCGCCGAGGCCTGAGTGAAGTGTGGCGGAGGGCCGAGGATGAGAAAACGGGGCGTTCCGCCGGTAAGCGCGGGTGCGGCATCGAGGAGGCGCTCAAGGTTTTTCTGGAAGTCCTCAGGCGTGCCGCCGCCGGGGAGTGATGCGGCCATGCCGTAGCCGAGGACGATGACGCTAGGCTTGTAGGTGGTGAGTTGGTTTTGGAGCTGTTGCCAGCCTTCCGCCGGAGATTCGTGACCTGCTTGGACGAGGCTGAGGCCACTGCGGGAATCTCCGGCAGGCGTGTCGGCATTCCAACCGAGGTTGCGGAACGTGACGTTGCGCTCGGGAAATTGGACCGTCGCGGCGAGTTCGATCCAGCCGACATATTGCTCGCGCTCGATGAAGGCATCACCGACGAGGGCAACGTGATCGCCGTCCTTGAACTCGAAGGCAGGCGCGGAAAAAGCGGTGAATGTCAAACCGGCTAGTATGCCGGACAAAGGGATGAGGAATCTCATGCGAATATCAAAAATAGGGTTCAGCGTCAGGCTGGAAACTCAAGGCTCGCGCTTCTGAATATGAATGAAGGTGCCTTTTTTGTTAGCAGTTAGAAAATCAGGAAAGCCGTCACCATTCACATCGCCACTTGCCAGCATCACTCCTACGCCGGAATCGGAATGGATCATCTTCGGCGTGAATTTCACCACCCCGCCCTCGCGGGTGATCTTCAACCAGAACAGCAGCGCCGGGTCGTTCACGCCGGGATCGCCACCCTTGCCATCGGCCCCGGGCGGGTGCGCCCAAAACCGTTTCCCGGTGATCAGATCTTTGATCCCGTCGCCATCGACATCAAGGAAGTCCACACCGTGCATTTGCGCGATCACCAGTCCACCGGCGGAAGTTGCCGCATCTTTGGTCAGGATCGGATGCTCTATCCAGCCGTCTGCGGCTTGCTCGAACCACGACAAGCCATACGCATGGGCATCGATCACGGAAATGATGTCGTTTTTCCCATCGCCATTGAAATCATAAACATACATCTGTGCGCCACCATTGCCCTTGAATGGGATCGGGTGGAGCGTCCACTCACCGCCGGCTTTACCCGGATTTTTCCACCAACCGCGTTTTTCGATGAGGTCCGGCAAGCCATCGCCATCGACATCCCCGACGCCTTGGCCGTGAGTGTAGCGAAAAACGGACTTGTCTGGCGGCGTGATCGCGACGAATGGCCATGGCTGTGTCGGATCCGCCGGTGGTGAGGCGTAGCCATAAGAGCCGTTCTGCGCACAGACGATTTCCGGTTTTCCGTCGCCTGTTAGGTCAGTGAACAAGGGCGACTCGCAATCGACCACATCCATGATCGGATGCTTCACCCAAGCTGTCGTGCCGCCTTTGGGATTTTCTAACCACCACGCTCCTTTGCCCGGCCAACTGATGATGAGAACGTCCGGCCAGCCATCGCCATTGATGTCCGGCGCGAACTCTAAGAATGCATCCGAATAACCGTGGGGATCCACCGCCTTGGCTTCGTAGATTTCATGCTGCACCTTGAAATCCGGCCCCTCATACCAGAACGGGCCGGAGACAATATCCATCTTTCCATCCTTGTTCATGTCGGCAATTGCCCCGCCCTCGGAGTAAAACTTGTCGCTGAGTTTCTTGGTTTCCCAACTGACTTCAGCGGTGAGTCCGGGAAGGGTTGAAAAGAGAATGAGAGTGGCGATGAGTTTCATAGTTAGATGTGATTAAATTGGGCGTCTTGCTTATGGGTTCGTGGGGCGCGGTGACGTGTGGGCGAGACGGCCACATTCCTGGAATAGTGTAATTTTCACTCCTTCGCTTTCACATTCATTTCCCACTTGTCTGCTGGCACCAGCACAGACCGTGGGGCATCGCTGTTCAGCCACTTTTTTGCGGCGGGGTCGCTTTTCAGATGCGTGTCCCAGAAGGCGGTTGTTAGTGCGAGGATGGCGCGGTGGTAGCGGGGATCTTTGATGGGTTGGTGAAAGAGATCGACCTCGTTGAAGGTCATGTGCTCGGCGTGATCGAGCACCACCTGCCAAGCGGGTGCTGATGTTAGATTAGGGAAAACTTTCAAGCGGTCGGCGGCGGTGGGGGTGGTGCCGATGGGGCTGACGTCTGCGGTGCCAGTCATGAGCAGGCATGGGATTTTGATCGGGGGAAAGGCGGTGGTGGGATCACCAAGCTCCGGCGGGGACGGGCTCATCATGACTGCGGCTCGGATGCGGGGTTCGCGGAATGAGAGATTCTTCTCGATGAAGGATTCGCCAGCGACGGCTTGGGTAGTGATGGCACCGAAGGAATGGCCGGACATGCCGAGGTGGGCGAGATCGAGCCGGCCATGAAGCGGGTGAGCGTTTTCCCGATTCCAGATTTCCAAGGCATCAATGACGGCGGGGATGTCTTGGGCTCTGAGCAGGAAATTCTCGACGCTCGCGGCACTCTTCATCGCGCCCATGCGTTCGAGGAACGGCTTGTCTTTCCAGACGTCGGCATCGCTGCCGGGGTGCTGGATGAAGACCACGACATAGCCACGGGCCGCCCAGTGGTTGCCGAGATAGGGGTTGTTATTCCGCGAACCGCCGAGGCCATGGGAAAACAGGATGACTGCGGCTGGCTGATGCGTTTCTGGCAGATAGACGCGGATGGGCAAAGTGCGGTCGCGCTTGGCATCGTGCACTGCGAAGGTTTTTGAACCGATCGGCTTGCCCGGCACAGTTAGCGGATCATAGGCAGCGGGTTCCGCGACTAACAACGCGGTCGCGGCGAGGGCAAGACTGGCGCAGAGGGCGAAGCGTTTCATGAGGTGAAGCTGGGCCGTTGAGTGTTGGCAGGGGGAAAATCAGCGGCCTTTTTTGTCGAGGTTCGCCTGCATTTCCTCATCGGTCGGGGTCGGGGTGGGAACTCCGTCTTTCGGGACTTCCAAGCCGGCGATCCAGACAATGGCATTGAGGGCGAGGCGGCGTTGGTCGTCGAGCTGCCAGTTTTTATGGTAGTGACCGCCACAGAATCCGAAGCCACGGCCACCGCCAGTCGCGGCGGGACGTTCGGAAACCCACATCACATGTTGAGGTTCCTTGCGCTCCAGGACGGCGGCGCGAACTTCGGGATTGCCCTCATGCGGGCCGTCCTTGCGGCTAAGACTGGAGGCGGGCGGCAGGTCGGTTAGAATGGGTGTAACGCCGACCATGCCGTCGCGGAAACGCATGTGATAATACCACTCATCGTTGGTGCCGAAGTCATGAACACCTTGGGTAACGGCGTGCTTGGGGAGTTTAAAATTGGCTTGCCAGGTCGGATTGACTGACCAGTCGGTTTCGAAATAGCCGCCGATGGTGTCGAGGAAAACATTGCCCGGTTCGCCCTTGGGAATTTCCACGGCATAATGGAGGCAGCCGATGCCGACTCCTGCGGCGGCGAATTTTTTCAATTCGCCAAGTTGCTTCATGGCCGGGTGGCCGCCTCCGCCGTCTGAGTAAATGACGATGGCGGCGGCCCCGTCGAAGATCGAATTGTCAGCGGGCCAGCCATTGGTCGTGACCACTGCCGAGACAGGCAAGCCGCTTTTGTTGAGTTGGTCGGCGAGCAACATGCAGCCTGCGCGGTGCTCGTGTTCGCCCGGACCGTGGCTGGGCCTGCCGGCGACGAAGACGATTTTCTTTTTAGCCGTGGGCTCCGCATTCGGTTCGGCGCGGACAAAGGTAGTTAGAGCAGCGAGCACGCCGATGGCGCAGAGGAGCGGACGGTGGATTTGCAGAGTGGTTGGCATGGTGGCTTGGGATTGGTGAAACGAATACGCCGGAAATGTCCAAACCTTGCACTGCGGCGGATCAGTGGCGGAATGGCGGGTGTCGTGGAAATTTAAAAACCGTTAGACAAGCGCGAGACCAAAGCCTCACCGGCGCGATCGAGTGCCTCGGGCAGGGCGTTGTTGCGGGCCGTCTGGAGATTGGAGCCAGCGAAGAGTTGGCTGGCTCCGGTGGAACTGCCGGTAGCGAGCGTCTTGGTGGGATCTTTCGCGTCGCGGAGAGTCCACGTGAGCGTCACGGTATTGCTGAGTTCTGCTGGCAGCAGAGTATCCAGGCGGGTGCCGCGGATGGTCGCGTATTTGATGCTGCGGAGTTCGCCTTCGAGCACGGCATCCGCCTGCTCCAGACTGGCGATGCGATACGTGCCATCCATGACGAAAGCATTGGCCACGGCGGAGGTGGCGAGTGCCTCGGCACGGGGATGAAGCGTCGCGTTTTTAAACATCGGCACGGCGATGGTATTCACCTTTTGCAGGGAGGCGGGTTTGGAATTTCCCAAGTGATAGCCGGCACAGGAAACCATCAGAAGTGCGGAAGCTAACAGGGCGGGAAATTTCATGATCGGTGAGCGCTTGGAATCATTCACCAAGCTCTTTGAGCCGGGCGCGAGACTGGTCGTGCAAGGAGCCGGACTGGGTGCGTTTCACGATGTCGCGGTAATAGACTTTAGCAGATTCCGCTTTACCGGTTTTCCGATAAAACTCGGCGATGTCGAAGGATTTTTGGAGGTCCCGGCTGCTGACACCGGCGATGAACTTGCGGGCCTCGGCATTGCGCGAGTGGCCGGGATACTGAATGAGGTAATCATTGAAAGCCTCGCTCGCGAGATCGAGGTTGGCCTGGTTCTGGTTGCCGCGATCCGCCTCGGCAGTTAGAATCACGCCGACCCGGAAGAGCGCTTCCGGCGCTTGCGAACTCCCTGGTTGATCACGCACAAGCTGGCGATACGCGACGATGGCTTCCTTGGATTTTTTCTTTTGTTCGTAAAGCTCACCGATGGTGAACTGGGCCTTCGAAGCAGTGGCGGATTTGGGAGCGTTGTCGCGGACCTTGCCGAGCATTTCCACGGTTTTATCCAGCGGCAACTTTGTCTTCAGCCCTAACATGCTGGTTTTCACATCGCCGTCGGCAGCGGACTGCGCCATCGCCGCCTGACGATTGAGGGCGGTGGTGTAGAGGCCGCTGCCTTGGTAGTGGGAAAGAAATTTGTCATAGGCTTCGAATGATCCGACGATTTCCCCTTTCTGCTCTAGCAACTGTGCTTGCCGATAACGGCCTTGCGCGGCGGACGGTGCGAAGGGGTAACGCGTGGCCATCTTGTCGTAGAGCTTGATGGCATCGTTGGATTTACCCGCGTCGTCTGCCTGTTTCGCCTTTTGATAGAGTTTCTCGCCCTCCTGCGCAGCGGCCTGAGTATTTCCCGCCATGATTGGCATATCGGGATCAGGGCCGCAGGAGAAGAGGTAAAATGCCGTGGCGGAAAGCAACGCAATGGCAGGTAGCCGATAGATCATGGGCGACAGCATAGGTGGACGCGGTGGCTGGGAAAGCCCAAAATGGCTCACTTGCCAAGTTCGGTCGCGCGCTGAGTGGCGGCACTGACCGCCTCGATCAACGCGGACCGCAAACCGTGGCGCTCAAGCACCGCCAGCCCGGCGATCGTGGTGCCGCCGGGAGAGGTGACCATGTCCTTGAGCACGGCGGGATGTTCGCCGGTTTCCAAGACCATCGCTGCTGCGCCAAACACGGTCTGGGCCGCTAAGCGCAGGGCGTCTGCCCGTGGAATCCCGGCCCGCACACCACCGTCGGCCAGCGCGTCGATGACCAGATACACATAAGCCGGCCCGCTGCCGGACAGGCCGGTGACCGCATCCATCAGCCGCTCGGGGACCTCGACCGCCAGCCCGACCGCTGCAAGCAGCGCCTGCGCCGTCATGGCATCGGCCGGATTCGCGCGAGTTCCCAGACAGTATCCGGCGGCACCATGGCCGAGAAGTGCCGGGGTATTCGGCATGGCGCGGATGATGCGGAAATTTTCAGGAGCCGCTGCTTCTAAGGCGGAAAGCGTCACCCCAGCCGCGATGGAAATCACCAACCGTGACTCGCCCGCTGCGATTTTTCCCGCCGCTGTCAAAGCCCCAACAACATCGTGCGGCTTGGTGCATAGCAGGATCACTTCAGAATCTTTGCCCAACTCGGTGGCGACCTTGGTCCCGGTCGCTTTGGCGAATGCCTCGCGGGATTTCTCGAAGGGATCACAGCCAAACACATCCGCCGCCGCCACCACCCCGGCACGGATCGCCCCTTGGATCAATGCCGTCCCCATTTTTCCACATCCAATGACACCAAGCTTCATGGCCGGAAGAATAAGCGGGTCTCCGCCGCACATGCCAGCGTCATTTTGCTTGGTGCCGCCCGTCGCCCATGTCCTCATAGGGGCATGAAAATTCATTTGCTCGCAGCATTGCTTGCCACTTGCGCGGTGGCGGTGGGTGAGAAACCGAAATTGACACCCAAAGCGCCGGTCAAAGTTGTGCCCGCCGCGCCCCAGGAGTTACCGAGTGTGGAAGCGGCCATCCCGGATGCCGTGAAAGCTCTGGGCGAACCTACCCCGATGGTTTTTCCCAACGGCATCCAAATGGCGGTGACCGCCGCGACAGATAGCGCGCAGGCCCATGTCAACCAAGGCATGAACCACCTGCACGGTGGCTGGGAATTCGAAGCGAGCCGCCATTTCGCCGCCGCCATGCGCGAGGATCCGGACTGCCTGCTCGCCCATTGGGGAATGCTCATGTCCCTGCTCTCGCCATCGCCGGAAACCGACCCCGCCCGCATCGCTGTCACCGCCCGCCTGCTCGATCTCGTGGATCATGGCAAAGGCAGCCAGCTTGAGCGCGGTTACGCCTACGGCTTGGTCAAATACATCGAAGAAGGCCCGACGGGCGCAGCCAACGCGTTTCATAAAGTCGCCGATCAATACCCCAACGACATGCAGTCGGTGATCTTCGCCGCGCTGTTCAGCCGGGGTGGCTATGACGAGCTCGGTTATGCCACGCCCGATCAAGAGGCTGCGGAAAAATCACTCCTCACCCTGATCACGGAAAACCCCCAAAGTCCCGTCCCGCTCAACGCCCTGCTCACCATCCGCGCGGAAGGCCCCGACCTCGCCGGTTCTTTAATTCTCGCCCGCAAACTTTGCCAGATGGCTCCGGATTACGGCCCTTACCTGCATTTGTTAGGACACTACGAATGGCGCTGCGGCCAGCACGGCAAGGCCGCCTCCGCCTTTGGTCGCGCATCTTCTTATTTTGAAAAATGGATGAAACAAAGCAATGCCACTGTCGCGGACTGCCCGGAGTGGGTGAAGTCAGAGTGTTACCGCATCGTCGCACTCGTCTCAAAAGGGGATTTCGATACCTCATTCGCTGCCGCCCGCCAGTTCGCCGCAACACCCTTTCCCAAAAACCGCCCCGCGTCACCCGGCGTGCGCCTGCTTTTTTGGGATGCGAAAACCCTCCCCGCCCGCGTCCTCCTGCATCGCGGACTGCATGGCAACGCCGGCGATGCCATGGAATCCCTGCCCGATCCCGCCACACTCAAACAAATCCTCCCCAGCTCGCTCGCCTTCTGGTGGATCGATGGCATCCGCCTCGCCCTCGAAGCCCGACGCTTGATCGATGAGGGGAAAATCCCGGAAGCTCGCGATGTCGTCGCCGCCCTCACGCATCACGGTGAGGAAATGAGTAAAAGTCAGGCCGACGCCAGCGCCACCGGTGAGCGCTCCGCATGGACCCGCGCGTTCCGGGCGCTTGAGGTGCTGGCCAGCGACCTGCATGGCCGCCTCACCCTTGCCGGCCCCAAGGAAAGTATCGGCACCGCTTACAATTGGTTCGCCTCCGCCGCCGACCGCCAACACCCCTCGTCCATGATGTTCCCCCCCATGATCCTCACCCCCATGGCCATCCACCTCGGCGAATATTACCTCGCTACCGGCAAACCCCAAAATGCCATCGAGTCCTACGAACGCGCGCTCACCGCGTTTCCCAATGACATGAATGCCCTGCTCGGCCTGAAAGACGCCTACGATCAAGCCAAACTACCCGCCAAGGCCGCCGCCACGGTCAATCGAATCCAGGATCTCCTGGCCCAATAGGCATCCCGTGCATCGCGTTTCAAAAAAAATGACCGCCGGGGAGTCCCTTCCCCGGCGGCCTAAATCGCCTTACTCACCCACACCCGTGGAAGTTTCAGACAACTGTGCTGTAACACCCTTACATTGAAAGTGCGATTGCTCGCTGCTTTCATAGGACTAAGACCTTCAACCATTCCAAACGTTCAAAGAATTTTAAGAACTGCTCCAACTTTCCTCCTTCTTGCACTTGGCACTTGGAAATTCCGCAGACTTTCCAGACCCTCCCACCCATGTCGCACCGCCATATCGATGTCCGCTACGTCGCAAATCTCGCCCGCCTCGAACTCACTGCGGACGAAGTCGCCACCTTCCAACCCCAGCTCGAAGCGATCCTCGGCCACGTCGAGGCACTTTCGAAATTGGACGTCTCCGGCATCGACCCCACCGCCCACGCCACCGCCGTTTTCGGGAAAATGCGCGAGGACATCCCCCACGTCAGCCTCTCCCAAACCGCGATGCTCAGCAACGCCCCCGACCAAGCCCAAGGCCAAATCCGCGTCCCCAAAGTCGTCACCGAAGCCTGAGGATTTCAAATTTCAAATTTCAGATCTCAAATTTCAAATTTCAAATTCTCCCATGACTATCACCACCCTCCGCCGACAGCTTCTCGCTTGGGAAACCTCCCCCGCCGCCATCCTCACCAAGCTCGCCGGGGAAATCGCCGCCCGCGACCAAGGCCGCACCGGAGCCTACCTCTCCCACCACCTCGACACCGCCCTCGCCGAGGCCGCCAATACCGACCTCTCGCTCCCCCTCGGCGGCATCCCCATCGCCATCAAAGACAACATCAACGTGCTCGGCCAACCCTGCACCTGCGGCTCGAAGTTTCTGGAAAATTTCATCTCGCCCTACGACGCCACCGTCATCCGCAAGCTCCGCGCCGCCGGGGCCATCCCCTTCGGCCGCATGAACCAGGACGAGTTCGCCATGGGCTCCTCCACGGAAAACTCCGCCCTCGGCATCACCCGCAATCCCCACGATCCCACCCGCATCCCCGGCGGCTCGTCCGGTGGTTCCGCCGCCGCCGTCGCCGACCACACCGCCATCGCCGCCCTCGGTTCCGACACCGGCGGCTCCATCCGTCAGCCCGCCTCCCACTGCGGCGTCGTCGGCCTGAAACCGTCCTACGGTCGCGTTTCCCGCTACGGTCTGGTCGCCTTCGCTTCCTCCCTCGACCAGATCGGCCCGCTCACGCAATCGGTCGAAGACGCCGCCCTCATCCTCCAAGCCATTGCCGGTCCCGATCCCCTCGACTCGACCAGCCTCGACGCCCCAGTTCCCGATTACCTCCGCGCTCTCAATGCTGGCGTAAAAGGCCTCAAGCTCGGCATCCCCAAGGAATACTTCGGCGAGGGCATCCACCCCGGCGTTCGCAAAAACGTCGAAGCCGCCATCCAGTCCCTCGCCGCCCAGGGTGCGGAAATTGTCGAAATTTCCCTGCCCCACACCGAGCACGCTGTAGCCACCTACTACGTCATCGCCCCCGCCGAGGCCTCGTCCAATCTCTCCCGCTACGACGGCATCCGCTACGGCCACCGCGCCGCCAACCCCACCGACATCCTCGACCTCTACAAAAAATCCCGCGAGCAAGGCTTCGGCCCCGAGGTCAAGCGCCGCATCATTCTCGGCACCTACGTCCTGTCATCCGGCTACTACGACGCCTACTACAGCCGCGCCCAAAAAGTCCGCACCCTCATCCGCCGCGACTTCGAAAACGTCTTTAAATCCGTCGATGCCATCCTCTCCCCCGTCGCCCCCACCCCCGCCCGCAAACTCGGTGCCGCCGGGGCCGATCCGCTCCAAGAATACCTCTCCGACATCTTCACCATCGCCGCCAACCTCGCCGGCCTCCCCGCCATCTCCATCCCCTGCGGCACCACCGATTTCGACGGCGGGAAAAACCTTCCCCTCGGCCTCCAAATCATCGCCCCCCACCTCGCCGAAGCCAAGCTCCTCCAAATCGCCAAAGCTGCCGAGCGGTGAGGCGGGCTGAAATGATGGGTTGTTGTCAGATTTTCACGGCGGTGGAAACCAGAGCATCGGATGCCCCTCATCGCCGCCAGCGCCACAACGAGACAGTTTTTTGCAAGCCTGCTATCCTTCATATCAAGTCAACGCCGAATGACCTTGCCCGCCACCTTCGCGCTGGCGTAGTAATTGCCACCCCGATGATGAAGGAGACACGGAACCTTGAATTTGCCGAATGGTGCGTTTTGCCGCATGGCGTGCATTTCAAGGATGCATTTCCAACAAAGCTCTTCGCAAATCGTTCACGGGCCTGTAGCTCAGCGGTTAGAGCAGGGGACTCATAATTAGCTCAGGTGAACACCTATAGTGTCGCAACTTGTTCCATTTGTGTTGCTTGCGTCTTCAGAATTGACACCGCGGAACACGGTGACACACCCTGGAACAGGCCCTTTTCGGGGTCATGGGTGACACGGATAGTGACAGCAAAAATCGCTGTTGGATCGAGGGAGTTCGCCTCACCTGCTCGTGCAATCACACCTTGAGATCATCCAGAAACTCCGAGGCTGGGCTGGCGCTGGTGATCAGAAGGTGATCGCGGGCGCGGGTGCAGGCGACGTAGAGAAGCTGGCGCTCGGTGTCGTAGACCTCATGCAGATCGGTATCGTCGCCGACGGTCTCGATGCGTTCCTGAGAAGGAATGATCTCGTCGTCGCAGGCCATGACCACTACGGCGCGGAACTCCAGGCCTTTGGCGAGGTGCATGGTGCTGATCGAGACATGGCCACTGGTGGTCTCGACGTGTTCATCGAGGATCTTGAACTGCAATCCTGCTTTCTGGACCGCAGCTTCTGCGCGGGCGAGTTGACGTTCCGAGCGGACGAATACACCGAATTCGTGGGGAAGGATGCCGACCTTGGTTTGCTCGGTCAGCCAGGCGGCGACGCCGCTCTGTTCCTGGCGCTCGTCGGTGAAGATCTGAATAGAGGGTGGTGGGCCGTTGAAGACGGAAATGGTGTCGCTGCGGTCCTCGCGGTTGCCGTCCACGTCGGTGACTTCCGGGCCGAGCAGGCGGTCGGCTTGTTGGCGGATTTGGTGGGACGTGCGGTAGTTAATGCGGAGGTTACGGGAACGGCCCCGGATATCGACGCCGAGGGATTTCCAGGAAAAGGGCTGCTGGAAGATGCGCTGGCCGATGTCGCCGGCGAAGAAGAGA
>JANXMQ010000088.1 GCA_025354565.1 Akkermansiaceae bacterium | reverse complement strand
CGGCGACAGCGGCTGAAATTGGCGGATTTCGAGGTCTGGGTGGTGAGCAAGGAGGATCTCATCCTTTCCAAGCTCCACTGGGCAAGGGAGTCGCAGTCGGAACGGCAGCTCGCGGACGTGGAAAACCTGATTGCCACGGGGTGCGATACGGACTACCTGAAGACATGGTCAGCCGCATTGAACCTGACAGATACGCTGACACGGGTTTTGCCGTGAAGGACACCGCGCCGGAGATCAACGCCATGATCTTCGCCGCCATGATGCACAAAACACCCGAGGAGCGCCTGCTCATGGGATTTGACATGATGGCGACCTCCCGGGCGTTGGTCTGGAGCGGGATCGGTTCCGAGGGCACGGAGGACGAGAGACGTCGCCTGTTTGTCCAACGGTTTCATGGCATCGCTTGTCCGTGGGAAGTCCCAACTAACAAGCATTCAGATGATGCCGATGCTCGTCAGATCCCGCTGAACACATAAGGGTATGAACCGAGGACATAAGTTACAAGTTGACCGGGAACATGGGTTACCCATCTAACAGAGCGGATGCCTTGGAGAAATGTGTCATCAATGGGACAAAAACAGCAGTTTGCATGTATGTCGCTCAAACCAATATTGCTCCGTACCTTTGAAGACCGGAACCAACGAGATCATCAAAAGCATGGCTCCCGCATAAACCGGCAGCACGAGTCCCAGCCCCATCACCCACGCTCAATCCGCCGGGTATAACAGCCCCTCCACGCGTAGCTCCAGGCGACGGACCAATTGCCCCTGCCGGAAGCGAAACGCCCAAACGAACGCAAGACAGATTCCCAACAGAAAGTAAGTAATTACCGCACACACCATCGAGGCATCCTCATGATCCATCAGTCGGCCGGGTTTTACGTCGGCCGCCGTGATCGCCGGAGGATTCGCCACTTGGCGTCTGACTAAGGGAGTGATCATGGCGGCTATGTAACCGCTTTTTCGCCGGAACTCCATGCCAACTATCAGAAGCTCCAAATTTCCAGGAAGCCAGTCACGCGGGCTTCATTAAATACCCGCCGACCCAGCCTTCTTCGCCACGCTCGTTCCGGCACCAATGCCAGCCGTGGATCTGGCGCAGGGACTCGATGCGGTCGCCGCGTTTAATGGTGAGGACGGTGGGATCGTAGGCTTCCATTGCGGCGTAGCGACCCTCGCCTAACGGTTCGAGAATTTCCTCGGGGACATAGCCGTCATTGCCATTATTATCGGTCGCCCAGACCCAACCGGGCCAAGCGCGGTCGGCGAGGCCGACGGTAATCTCGTCGCCGGCTGTTAGCTTGATGGGATCGCTGTCCTTTTCCTCGTAGTCGGCGTTTGCAGTGAAGGTGGCCATGGTTGGGATTTAGGAAATCAGGGGTGGCGGGGAAATCCAATGACCATTTCACTCATCCTTCTCGCTCACCGTCTCATCGCGCTGATAGATCGGGAGCTGGCGGTAGGGAACGGTGAAGGCGAGCACCATCATAGCGGTGCCGTAGATCCGCCCGGCCTCGCGGCTGTCCCATGAGCCGTCGGCCTCTTGTTTTTTCAGATAGACGCCATACATCCATGGCGCGTATTCCTCCCAATATCGGCCGCCGATTTGAAACAGACCCTGGGCATTGTAGTAATTTCCATAATACTCGAACTGCTCGCCGGGCTGGTCGCGGAAATTTTTCATCACATAGTCGGCGGCTTTGAGGGTTTCAGGAGAACCGTGTTGGCCAGACAATTCAAGGCAGAGCAGGCCCATGCCGGTTAGTGATTTTTGATGATCGTCGGTACCGCTGTAGCCAAAGCAGCCGGTCTTGTCATTTTGGTGGCGTTTCAGATAGGCGACGGCGGCATTGATCGCGGCATCAGGGACCGCCGCGCCGTTGAGTTTGGCGGACCGCAGGGCCATGAGCGCCCAACCGCTGCATGAGGTATCGCTGTCGTTAGAGCCGGGGTGATAGCGCCAACCGCCGCTATTGCGCTCGTCTTTTTTCACCGCCTGGGCACGAAGAATGAGGGACAGGGCGCGCGGTAGGGCGTAATTGATTTTTTCCTGTCTGCCGGGATCGACCATGCCGCTAACTTCGGATAGAAAAAGTGTGGCGATGTTATGGGCATACATCGGCCCCGTACCCGCATGGCCTTTTTCAAAAAGCCCGTCGCCATTCTGATTGGCGAGCACGAAGTCGATGCAGCGGTTGAGCGCCTCCGCGAATGGCCCCTCGGTGGGGAGCTGGCCCTTGGAGAGAAATGCCATGCCGACCAGCGCGGGAATGCCGGAGGAATCACCATAACTTTCGGGAAACGAACCATCCGCCCGCTGGACCCGGGCGAGATAGCGGAGGGCGGTATCCACAGCGGGGTCCACTTTTTCGCGCCACTGAGCGAACACCGGATCGGGCCGTTCCTGAGCTACGGCGGTAAATGTTAGAAAAAACAGGGTGCTTATTCCAAATCCGATGATCGAACTAACAGCACCGCCGGGATGAGCGTTCGGGCGAGCAGAATTTCTAATAGGTCGGCTCATGGGTTGGATTTCTTTGACATGCTCTCGAAGTAGCCTTTGACCAGTTCGCGGTATTCTTCCGGGACCGCACCGCCTTCGCCAGCGCCGACGTCGGACTTGAGGGTGGCCTTGATTTTTTCCCAATCCGCCGAGCTGATGCCGAGTTTCGCCAATTCCGGCGGCACTCCCGGATCGGCCTCCGCCATGCGCTGGCCGTCATCTAACGTATCGCCCGGCTTCGGCGGTCCGGGTTGCTGGCCAGGTTGACCGGGCTGGCCAGGTTGACCGGGCTGGCCAGGTTGACCGGGCTGGCCGGGGGCGTGACCTTGCATCCGTTGCATTCCGGCTTGGGCGGATTTTTCCAAAGCCGCCGCCGCCTTGGCCGACTGAGCCGCTGCGGCTGCGGCTTGGGGACTGGCCGCCGCTTGGGTGGCATCTTGGAATGCCTCTGCTAGATCGGCGGACGTGGCCTTCGCCTGCTGGGCCTTGGACGCTTGGGCGGCGGAGTCATTGGCAGCTTTAGAAAATTCCGCAGCAGCTTGGGTAAGCTGGCGGGCGCTGTTTTCGAAATTTTTCCGCGCCTGTTCATGTTGACCGACGGCTTCCTGCTGGCTGTCTTTTTGGCCATCCGCCGCTGCCGCCTGGGCTTGCTCGCTCGCTTGTTTGCTGGAGTTTTTCGCGTCGATCATCGCGCCGGTCTCCTCGATGCGCGGCATTTTCGCCACTGCCTCGGCCAAGTCTGCGGCAGCTTCGGCCTGAGTTTCCTGAAGTGCTTTAAGCGCTTCGGCGGGCTTGCCTTGCGCCAGATCGGCCATGGCCTTGGCGACTTGCTCTTCGCGCCCGGCAAGTTTTTCCAGAGATTTTTTCGGCTGCTGTGCCTTGGCCGCCGAGTCGTGCATCGCCTTAGCCGCAGCCTTGGCGGCGTCAGCGGCGGGTTGGTTTTCGCCCTTTTGAATCGCGTCCCGTGCCGCTTCCGCCGCAGTCGTCGCTTCGGGTAGGGTGTCGGCCAGTTCATTGCGAGTCGCGCGGGCTTGGGCGAGTTCGGACTCGGCTTGGGTGGCGATTTCCGACTGCTCGGTGGCAAGCGCTTGTTGCAGGGATTTTTCGGAAATCTGCTGGGCCTCCGCTTTCAGATCGGCCTGAGCTTTGGCCGCCGCGTGGGCTTGTTCGGCAAGCGCTTGCGCGTGTTCGGCTTGGGATTTCAATGCTTCCGTCTTGGCATCAGGCCGATCCTGCAATTGCTGTTTCAGTGCGTCTGCCATCTGCTTTTGCTGTTCCTGCCATGTCGGCGGCACAGGCGCGGTGGGTGAGTTTTTCGCGAGGTCCGCCGCAGCCTGGCGGGCGAGTTCCTGCTGGTGCTGGGCAAGTTCCTGGAGCTTCGCAAGGTCCTCGATTTTCTCGCGGTCGCGGTCCAGCGCGTTCCTAACATTTTCTAACTGCTTTACCGCCGCCTCCGCCTTGTCGCGGCCCTGATCGAGCATCGCGTTGCGGTCCACGGCCTCGTCTTGGAGCGGGGCGTTTTCCAAATCTTCTCGGGCCTTGGCCACTTGTTCGGCAGCTTGGCGGACCTCGTCGGATTTCGCGGCGTGGACGCTTTCCCGCATCTGCTTCGCCAGCTCCTTGAGCTTCTCATCGGTGCTGGCGAGCTTCTCCCCGGCCTCGTGCAAATCCTTCCGCGCGTTGTCGCCCAGCTCGCCTTTTTTCACTTCCTCGCGATGCCAATCCATCCGCTCCCGCGCTTCACGGGTGGCACGGATCGCCTCTTCGATGGTCTGTTTCGCGCCCTCGTGCTCGGCCCGCAGTTCTTGCCTGGCAAGCGACTCCGCCCCTTCCTGGACATGGATTTTCACCCACTCGGAAAACCCGACACCCGGCCCACCCGTGTCCGCCGGGCGCGCGTCCTCGGCCCGCACCCGCAGGCGGATTTCATTCATACCAGAAAACCGCGACCGCAATTCGCCGATCACCACCGCCATCTCGCCCTTGAATCTCGGCGGCTTGGTATTCGCAACCCTCAGTGGCAACGTGCCATCTAACATCGCTGTCGCCTTGCCGCCAGCTTCCACTTCCACCGCAATTTTCGCCACGGAGAAATCCTCCGTCACCTCATACTTCATCTTAAGAATCTCATCCGGCCTGACCTTCAGATCGCGCTGCACCGGACTCAGCAAGACCACTTCCGGCGGGCGATCCTCCAACACCACCACGGGAAATTTCAACGCTTCGATCTCCCGCCCGAGCCGATGTCGCAACATCACCACCGCCTCGCTCGATGCCGCAGCGCCCAACGTCCATGACACGCTCACCCGGCCACCGTTCGCCGCCGTTTCCACCGTGCCATCGGCCACCCGTTTGCCGCCGATCATCAGCCACGCCGCCTCGACCGCCGTGTTCGTCCGACCGGCCAAGGTCACCCGCGTCCCGGTCACCGCCTCGATGCCGCGGCCTAACGGTTCTTCAGTGGCCACCACTTGGGTGTATTCGGGGAAATCGAGCTTCACTCGTGGCAACGTGATCGCGGGCTGGGGCCAGACCGTGATCGCAAACCCATCGCTTTCCTCCCGTCCGGCCCGCGCCCGGTAGTGGAAACTCATCTTCGCCGGATCGAGCACATAGCGGAAAATCCCGCCGTCCTGCGTCATCTCCTGTGAAATTTTCCGCCCGCCCTCCAGCTCCATCGCCAAGATCGGATTTTTCTCCCGCCCGGTGTAACTTACCTCGATCCTAACCGCATCGCCTTCGATCACTTCGAGATTCCCCGGCTTCACCACAAACCGCCCCGCCGCCGAGTTTCCCGCTTTAGAAAATGGCGACACCGCCCGCGCCAGCAGCCGCGAGGCCTCACCCGGCCACACCACGAAAATCACCAGCATCAGCCCTCCGAGCGCCATGGCTGGCCGACCCCAGCGCCGCATCGTCCGCGCCGCCCGCACCTCGCCGGTCGCATCCACCGTCGCGGCGTCCGCCTGCGCCGCCCGGCCCAGGGATTCCAGCAGCTCCTGGGACACGCCCGCATCTCCATTGGATAATTCTAACACCGTGCTCAGACGCTCCTCCATTTCCGGGTGCCGCCCTTCCAGCCACCGCGCCACTTGCAGCAGCCCGATCGGTTTCACTAACGGCGCGAACCCGAACCGCACTGCCGCCAGCACGGCTAGCAGCCACGTCCCGGTCAGGCCCCAGCGCAACGCCATCGGCAGCGGTGCGAACGCAAAGTCCACCGCCATCAGCAGCAGCAAGCCACCCAGTGTCACCGTCGCCAACACCAGCGCCCCACGCTGCGCCTGCACCCGCCGGATGCGGTTCCGCACGGCTTGCAAGCGCGATTCGATTTCTCCAGATGCTGAAATTGTTTTCATAAATTTACGGCAGTCCTCCCGCCCTTCTGATCACCCATTCGCCAGTTAGTAAAATCGCCAGCAGCCCCAGCACCCAGCCGCTGTCCCAGAGCGAGGTCTCGCGGATTTCCTCGCGCTCGTTTTTATCTGTTAGAAATAGCGAGGCCAGCTCACCCGCCTGGTCCGGGGCCACGACCTTGCCGCCCGACAGTTGCGCCACGGTTTCTAACAAAGGCTGATTCAGCGTCGTTTCGGCCAGTTCCACCGGTCCGCGCGAGCCAACCACGCTGAAACCGGTCTTTAATTCCTGCGCGCCGTCTTCGCGGATCAAATCATCCGCCCTCCCTCCTCGCAGCCGGACCTCGTATTTCCCGGCCTTGGGGAAACGGTCCAGTTCGGCCTCATAAAGCCCGTTAGATCCCGCCACCGCAGTCATCGCCACGCTCGCCAACACCACGCCATCGCGCAATACCTCCGCGTGCAGCGAGCCGTCATCCACCGGCTTCAGGCTCTTGTCACGCAGCCGCGCCGTCACCCTGGCCCGGTCGTCCGGCGTGTAAGTCAGTTGATCCGTGCCCAGCCGCACCCGCTCGCCGCCCGAGCGCATCACCGGCCCGGCACCCCAGCTCACGAGGTTGCCCCAGAACCGATGGTGAAACAAATCCCCCGCGCCTTCTCGTAGCCGCCAAATCCGGTCGGTTAGCAGAAGCGCGACCTTGCCCTTGCCGGTCTGGCGGGTGACTAACAGCGCAGATTTCGCCTCGCGCTCCCGTCGTTTGGCCAGGTCATCCAAGGCCGCTGTCAGGCCCGTACCATTCGTGAATCCCGGTTTTTCCACTGTCGTCACTGCACACAATAACACTTCCGCACCTTCCTTCAAACCCGTCACCGGATGCCGCCAAGTCAGCTCGGGAAATTCCAACCACACCCGCTCGTTGGCGGTATCGCCGATGCTCTGCTGGGTCACCGGATGCCGCTGCCCTTCGGCTGTTAGGGAAAACTTGAACGCCTCGCCCCCTGCGGAGAAATAATTCCGATGCCCATATTCCAGTTCCACCGGCACCAGCGCCCGGCCTGCCTCCGACTCAATGGCATGGGGCATCGCACGCGGTCCGGCGATCATTACTAACAACGCCGCCCGCTCGTTCACACAGCGCGAAATGATGTTCCACGTCTCCTCATCCAACGCCTTCGCCTCTACGTCGCCCAGAATGATGACGTCGAATTTTCGCCACTCCTCCTCGTTCGCCGGCAAGCGCGTGGCCAGCGCCTCACCGAAGGGCCGCGACGCCGAGGCCGCCACTGCGACGTCGCTTTGACCGTTGATCTGGTCCGGATGCAGCAGGACGTATTGGAGATGTACCGACTTGTCCCGCCCATAAAACAAGTTTCGCAAATAACGAAATTCCCACCGTGGATAGCTCTCGACGATCAGCACATTCGTCCGCGCGTCGGTGATCGAGGTCTCGAATTCCCACAAATTATTCTCCTTGAACCGTTCGCCCTCGAGACCGTCGATTTCTACCTGATAGTCCCCCACCCCGCCTTCCTGAGGCACCTGAGCGAACCGCACTTCCTCGCGATGATGATCCTGTGGGATGGCAATTTCCCGCTCGTCTAACACCTTGTCCCCCCGCCGCAACCGCACCTTCGCGGTCTGCCCTTTGTAACCGTCGAATTTCAAATCCGCCGCCACCCGCATCCGGTCGCCCAGGTGAATGGCCTCCGGCGCTCTCACCGCTAAAATCGCCGCATCACGCGGCGGCTCGGCGCTGCCCACCGCGACGATTCCCACTGGCGCATCGAGAATCCCGAAACGCCGCGCCACGTCCTCCACCCGGTCCGGGCGATTGTGCCTGCCGTCACTCACCATCAACACCCCGGCCAGTTCATCCGGCGGCACTTGCTCCAAAACCGTGCTCAAGGCCCCGGCCAAATCCGTCGCATCGCCCCAGCCCGACGCCACCGCCTCGCCCTCCGCCCGCACGCTGCGCGCCGCCTTGACTTCCCGGACGCGCAATTTCTCGCCCAGCTTTTTTACGATGCCAGACTTCGCCAACGCCGCCTCACCGATGGCGATCCGGGTCGCCGCCGCGCCTGGATCCTGCAAATGCATGGAGCCGGAATCATCGACCACCACCACCACCTCGCGCCGAATCTTGCGCTCCACCTTCCTTACCCACACCGGCTCGATCAGGATCCAAACCAGCACCGCCAACGCCGCCAAGCGCAGCCCGATGACGCACCGCGCCCGCTCCGGACTCACCGCGCCCGCCTCGTAACGGTATAGCCAGAGAATGAATTCCACGGTCGCCGCCACACCAAGCGCCAACCATCCCGACGGCCAAACCGGCGAAATTCTAACAACATGTTCAAGCAACACCAGCAAACCCCAGATGGTCAGGGTTGCAGCAGCGAAGCGGATTGGAAATTTCATGAATAAACCACGATGCGGGCGATCAACGATTGAGAAACGCCACCACCCATACGCGGATTTCCCAGCGATTTCTCACCGATTAAGGCTCATCGCTAGGACGCCCGGCCCCAATCGGCGGTGGCCATTTGAGAAAGGCATGAGCCTTCTGCTGCCAACTTATTGGCGGCGGCGGCGCATGAGTGACAACAGCCCGATGCCACCAAGGAGTGCGGTGGTGGGTTCAGGAACGGTGACGCTGTAGGTATAAGTCACGGCCACCGTTGGAGAAATTTTCGACGCGATTGACAGGCTTTGGAGGCCTCCGATTCCGCTGACTGAAAACGATTGGGATGAGAGAAAACTGACGTTAAAGCTACCGGATCCGGTGTAGCCCCCCCAGAATCCAGAGGAAATGGCGGCGGCATTGCCGGTCCCTGTAATGTTTTCCGGGATGTATTGTACGTAGTCCGGCCCACCGACATCGAACTGATCTTGCGGATCTCCGTCGTCGGCTCAGATCGCGGAGGTAAATCCGCTTTGCGCGGAAAAATAAGTGCTGGCAGTCCCAACTTCTACGCTCGAGGAGGTCAGCTTACCCATGATTTCACGGCTGAAACTAACGAATCCGACCTCCTCGGAATCATTATCAACTGCAAACGACCCGCCAGTCGTATCAAAATAAAAGCTGATCGTCACTCCCGTGAGGGTTCGCGTATTGCCCAGAGTATCGAACTGGTTGAATGACATCGTCCGCGTCCCGCCCGGGGTATATGGCGTGATCGTCCTCGTTTGGAGGAGGGTCGAGGCGGATGCAATATTACCAAGAATGACACTAAATAGAAGAACTGAGGTGAGCTTCATCAGAAGAATTCGCAAAGGAATTTGTTTGAGGTGGGGGGAGCGTCAAATGATCAAGTTTGTCTGATATTTAACTTCTCTGAACAAAATCATCGAAAGTCAGGCCGATTTGACAAGCATTTATTCGCACCAGAGCGGCATTCGGCCAAAATATGACAGACGCTGACGAACGGCCAGTGCCCACAAATCAGACGCCATAACAATGACTTGATTTAAACCTCAGTCAGTTTAGTGATCCAACTCCATGAAAAATACATCCCTCCTCGATCGCCGCAACTTCGTCAAACTCGGAACCCTCGCCGCTTCCGCCGCGCTACTCCCCAACACTGGCCGGGCTGAAACAGCCGCCATCACACTGCCCGCCCTGCCCTACAAGTTCGACGCCTTGGAGCCGCACATCGACGCCCTGACGATGGAAATCCATCACGACAAGCATCACGCCGCCTACATCAAGAATCTCAACGCCGCCCTCGCCACCGCCCCGGACCTCGCCAAACAGCCGCTCGACCAACTCGTTGCCGATCTCCCCGCCGTCCCTGATGAGGCCCTCCGCAACACGCTTCGTAACAACGGCGGCGGCCATTGGAATCACGACTTCTTCTGGAAAACCCTCGCTCCTGCGGAAATGTCAGGCAAGCCCACCACCGACCTCGCCGCCGCCATCGACTCCGCATTCGGTTCGATGGATGCTTTTAAAAAATCCTTTGGCGAAGCTGCCACCAAACGCTTCGGCTCCGGCTGGGCGTGGCTCATTCTGCAGGACGGCAAGCTCAAAATCACCAGCACCGCCAATCAGGACAACCCCACCATGAAAGGCATCGTCCCCGCCGCCGATCTCGGCACCCCGCTGCTTGGCCTCGATGTCTGGGAGCACGCCTATTACCTCCACTATCAGAACCGCCGCCCCGACTACATCGCCGCCTGGTGGAACATCGTCAACTGGCCCGCCGTCGTCGCGCGCTTCAAAGCGTGAGCATGGCGCTCCTGATTGTCCTGACTTACGGAAGCCACCCGCACAGACGGAAGCCATAGACGAGCAGGAAGGCCACGCCGCCAGCCGCGGGTAGAGTGAAGACCCAAGCCCAGAGGATGCGCTCGACGAGCGAGAGCTTGAGCGCTCCAAAACGTTTGGCGCAGCCGACACCCATGATGGCGGTGGTGATCGCGTGAGTCGTGGAAACCGTCATGCCGAAGCTGCCTGTGACGGCGAGCAAAGTGGCGGCGGTCGTTTCGGCGACAAAGCCATGGACGGGCTGCAGTTTGACCATTTTGTGGCCGAGGGTTTTGATGATCCGCCAACCGCCAGCCATGGTCCCGGCGGCCATCGTTAGGGAACAGACGATTTTGATCCAGACCGGCACGTCGGGCGAGAGGTCGCGGACTTTTCCTGCGGCGACAACGAGCGGGACTTTTCCGGCAGGGGTGGCGGCCTTCATTTCGGAAGCGAGGGTTTTTTCCCAGTCGGTGAATTTGCCAGCCATCATGCTGCCGATCAGCGGGATTTTCGGCAACAGGCGTGAGTCTTCGGCGGCAAGGATTTCCCGGTGGGTAGCTGCTGCGGTTCCGGCGAGGCGTTGGCTGGCGGCGGGGTCGTTGACGGCGGCATAGGTTTTCGCGGCGAGAGTCTGAAAGGCTTCGCGGAATTCGCCAGGCTGCAAGCGGGCGCTCTCGCTTTCTAAGACCTGGGCCGCTTGCCGGAGTTGCTCGGGGGAGGCTTTCGGGTCCTGGATGAGCTTGATACTTTGCTCCGTCTGCATCGACTTGTCCATGCGCAGGAAGCCTAACCAATCGGGCATTTGCTGGAAGCTGCCAGCAGCGGTGGCGGTGACGAGGGCCAGGGTGATGATCCCCATGGTCTTCTGTGCATCGGCCAAGCCGTGGGCGAATCCCATGTAGCTGGCGCTGAAAATCTGGGCCTTGCCGAAGAAGCGGTTGACGAAGCGCGGGCGGGCTTTCCGCAGCAGGAAATAGAGAAATCCCATCAGGATGAAGCCGCCGAAGAAGCCGATGAGCGGCGAGGTGATCATCGGGATGACGACCTTGTGGAGGACGCCTTCCATCACGACCTTGCCGTCCTTCACCTTCTCAACCGACCACAGGATAGCGTGCCAATTGCCATGAGAGCTGGCGACCGCCGCACCGCAGATTCCGCCGACCAAGGCGTGGGTGGAACTGGATGGTAGGCCAAACCACCAGGTGAGTAAATTCCACACGATCGCTCCTAACAGCGCGCAGATGATGACCATGGGGGAAATAAATTGCGCGTCCACCAAACCGGATGACACTGTTTTGGCAACTGCATGGCCAGCCAGTGCGCCTAGCAGGTTAGTGATGGCCGCCATCGCGATGGCTTGCCGCGGTGTCATCACCTTGGTGCCGACAACCGTGGCGATCGAATTCGCCGTATCGTGAAAGCCGTTGATATACTCAAAGGCAAGGGCGATGAAAATCACCAGGAAGATAATTCCGAGACTCATACGGTTAGGGTCTTAGGAATTTTTTAATACGATCTGCGAGACGACGTTTCCGGCATCGCGGCAACGGTCGATGACTTTTTCCAACAGATCGTAGAGGTCGCGCATGGCCATCGCGTGGATGGGGTCCATGGAGCCGGAGTAGATGACTTTCAAATAGCCGACGACGAGTTGGTCGGCACGGCCTTCGAGTTCCTGCATCTTGTCGTTTTGCGCCTTGATGTCATCGAGCTTCGGGTTCTTGGCGAGCATGTCCACCATCCGCACGACGACGAGCGCCGCTTCTTGGGCGATGGCCATCTGTGGCGCGAAATCCTGGGCTTTCACCAAGTGGGTCATGATTTCGTAGCGCTCGCCAAATTTTTCAACCGTCTTGGGAATCCGATAGAGCGCCCTTGAGAGCGCCTCGATGTCCTCGCGGTCGAGCGCGGTGACGAAGACCTTGACCAACTCCTCGCTGATGATTTCCGCGTTCTTCTTTTCATTGCGACGGGCGACGGCCAATTCCGCCATCGCGACAGTTCCATTCGATTCCTTCAACAGCCGGGCGAGGGCTTCGATGCTTTGATGCGCGGAATGCGCGCTGGTGGCAAGGAGTTCAAAGAACCGGTCCGACTTTCCAAATAGTTTAGCGAGTGAGATCACGGCGTGATGGTGACGATTTTACCTCACTCGGCAAGCGGAGGTTTTCAATGACCGGGCCAGACGTCTTCTAACTTTTTGCCATGAAATTCGAAATCAAGCGGTCCGTAGCAATTCTCGGAGTCGTGTTGCATTTCAGCGCTCATGCCCTAAGGCGCCACCGTCACCTTCAATCGAAGGAACCGTCTTGCCGCGGCAGTTGTTGAAAAATTATCACGAGCCCAGAATAGAGCCGAATCATCCTGTATCACGGTGGTGTCGTTGCTAAACCAATTGACAAGATCGCCGCTACTCTCGGCGCTCCATTGCACATCACTGGCAACGGGATTCTTCGGTGTCCATGCGTGTAGGAAATTGCTTTGTAGGATGCTTGCCATCGCGGGAATATTCGCGATGAGTGGATTGAATGGCAAAAGCGTTTCCCCGATTGGTGGCAAATGACGCCGATTGAGAATTTACCGTGCCTTTACGGACGGCGGAGCTCGACCGGAATATGAAAAATAGCCCGCCGGGGCCGAGTGCAGTGCGTATTTTGGGAATTGCTCTTAGTACCGATCCAGAGCATCGTCTGCTTATGTTATCCGCCACTTTGCGAATCCTCTTGATGCTCGCTGTTTTCGGGATGATCCCGGCGCAGGCCCAAGCGCCCGCCCCACATGTGGAACCCGGTTTGGAAACGGCGGTGAAATGGAAGTGGTGTGTATTGCCGTCAGAGGGAAAGGATTGGGGCTTTCCCGTGAAGGAGTCGGCGGCACCGCCACCCGTGGCGACTACGGACGAAGCGTCTGGCAAAAAAACCGAGGCCCCACCGCACCCTGCCGTTTTGATTTTCCCAGGAGACTATGAAGTCAAACGGGGCGATGCGCTGGCGAAAATTGCGCGCAAGGCCGGGATCGAGGTGGAGCAACTGAAGGGCTTCAACGGGCTGCCCGATAACAATATCCGGATCGGGCAAATTCTGAAAATTCCCACCCTCGCGGAATTGATGGCCATCGTGCCGCCCCATGCCGTCCCGGTCGCTGAGGCCGTGCCGGTGGAATCTAAAGCGGGCAAGAAATCTGCCGCAAAAGCACCGGTGGAACCCGTGGTGGATTTGGTGGCGGAAGCGACGCTGCTTCAGGTTTTTCTCGACCGGGAAAATTTCACCAGCGGTCCGATCGATGGCAACCGAGGGGCCATCTTCGAGCAGACCTTGGCCATTTACCGTGGCATCCACTCGGATCTAGCAACTCCCGAAGCACTGCGCGAAAAGGCGATCACGGTGGCGCAACATCCCTTCACGGTTTACAAATTGAGACCTGCCGATTTTGCCTTCATTGAGGCTCCGAAGATGCCCATCCATGCGCCAGCAGCGACTCCCAAGAGCAAGGGTGCAAAGCCCGCGACTGCGACTAAGACGCCATCACTTCCCCCACCGACTTACGAAGAACTCCTCGCTGCAAAATTCTTGGCCTACCGCACGGCATGGGAGTTCGTTGCCGAAAAGTTCCATTGCGACGAAGCGTTTCTCCGGAGTCTGAACCCCAAAATCAAAAACACTCCTGCGGTGGATAACGAGTTCAAGGTGCCGAACGTGGTGCCCTTCGAAGTGGAGAAATGTTTCGCCGGGCCTCTGCAACCGCCGGCCGATCCGGCAAAACCCGTGACCGCTGCGATCCTCGAGTTCTCCCGGTTAGAAATCCGACAAGGCGAGCAACTGCTGGCAGTCATGCCGGTATCCCGAGCTAGACCCGACCTCCGTGGGAAGGGCACATGGACGGTCCTGACCGCCATCCCAGGGCCGCGACTCGCAACACAGCAAGAGCCATCGACCACCCCCAAGCCAAGCGGCCCCGCTGCTTCAGCGCCCGCAGCGGATGCCGTCGTGCCGCCGCTCGCTGCCGAGCAATTTCTCGCGGCTGGCCCAAGAAATCCGGTGGGAATCTGCTGGATCAATCTCGCCAAAGCCAAGAGCACCACCCCCCTGCCCTACGGCCTTCATGGTACCAGCATGCCCAGTCGCATGAAAACCTACGCAGGGATTGGCGGATTCCGGATGGCAAATTGGGACATCGTGCGCGCCGCACGCCTGTTGCCCGAAGGCACGCCTCTGCAATGGAAATGATCCGCCGATGGAGCGGCTGTATGTAGCTGAATTTAGTAAGATAGGGATTTCCAACGCCAGCATCCGCTATTTATGATTGGCCAAGATCGAGCAACTCATCAAATGCATCTATCAGCAACTACATGGTTATCCGGAGTTCTATCCGTTCTTCTCGCCTCGCTTGCCTTTGCGGCGGATCCCGTGGTCGGCCCTGGGAAAAAGTCACTTATATTGCCGGGAGAAAGTCTGTTGTTCGACAACCACGAGGCCTTTCTCATCGCTCCCTCCGACGCGAAGGAAAACGTCCCGTGGGTCTGGTATGCGCCCACCCTTCCCGGCCTTCCTTCCAAAGCGGAAACGTGGATGTTCGAGCGCTTCCTCAAGGCGGGTATCGCCATCGCCGGGATCGACGTGGGCGAGTCTTACGGCAGCCCGGCAGGTCAGGAAATCTACACCCGCTTCCATGACTACCTCGTCAGCGGTCGCCATTTTTCCAAGAAACCGGTCTTGCTGGCGCGCAGCCGAGGCGGGCTGATGCTCTACAACTGGGCGACGACCCATCCCGAGCAAGTCGCCGCCGTGGCGGGAATCTATCCGGTCTGCAACCTCGCCAGCTATCCCGGCATCGCCAAGGCCGCCCCGAGCTACGGCATGACGACCGAGGATTTAACCACGCACCTAACGGAACACAATCCGATCGACCGACTGAAGCCGCTCGCCGCCGCGAAGGTTCCCCTGTTTCACCTCCATGGCGACGTGGATCACACGGTCCCGCTGGAAGCCAACTCGTTGGAGCTTGCCAGGCGCTATCGGGAACTGGGAGGACCGGTCAAACTCGAGGTGGAGAAGGGTCATGGTCACGACATGTGGGAGGGCTGGTTCCAGTCGGAAAAGCTGACCGACTTTATCATCGAGCACGCGCCGGGCAACTCAGCGAAGAAGGATGATCCTGCCGCCGGAAACTCGCTATTGGAAAAACTCAAGACTCTCGGCGTGACCCTGGACGCAAAGGAACATTACATCGATGTCGCAAGTACCGTCTGCCTGGCTGCTGGATCGCTCGAACTCGTGGCCTGCACCAAGGACTCCAAGGAACACGAATCCATCGTGGTGGTGGGGACCAAGCCCGTGTTCATCCACACCGCCCTATTGTTGCTAGGTGCGCAACCCGGCACACCGGCGATGCGGCGCTTGGTCTCGCAGGATCCCGAAAATTGGGTGGATGTCCCCCCCTCGGGATCGCCGCTAGAGGTTTCGTTAGCCTATCAGGAAAAAGACGGGCAGACCTCCGTGCGACCTATCGCGGATTTCATCAAAGCCACAGGATACGATGGTGACGCGGTCCTTCCCGGACAGCAGCAAGATAAGGACGAAGTGAAGCAGAAATTTCCAAGCACCTTCGTCTTCGCGGGTTCGCAGTTGCTCGCGAACGGCGACGGACCCAAGCACTACCTCGCAGATGACAGCGGCGTGGTGATTTCCATCTCCACTTTCGGCGACGAGGTGCTGAGCCTGCCCGAGGTCGTTGGTCAGGACAATGACGCCCTGATGTGGGAAGTCGATCCCACCCACCTGCCGCCCGTCGGGACCAAGGTCATGCTGCGCCTCAAGCTGCTAGACAAGAAATAGGCGGCCCGGGATCATTCGGCCTGCGCGGCAGGTATGAATTTCAAACCCGCGAGCCACTTGCGGCAGTTGGTTTTCCAAGATTCCCACATCGGGCCCTTGTAGCCGTTCAAGCCGTGTCCACCGGACGGCAGTTTGAGATATTCTGAGGGAACATGGTTTTTCTGGAGCGCATCAAAATACATTTGGCTGTTTGCCGGTGGCACCAGCTTGTCGTCCTGGGCATGAGCCAGGAAGGTAGGCGGCGTGTCGGAGGTGACCTGTTTTTCGTTGGAGAAAAGCGCTATGGCTTTCGCGTCGGGTGACGGGCCTAGCAGATTTCGGCTCGATCCGCCGTGGCCCAGTTCTCCCATCGAGATGACCGGATAAATGAGGATGGAAAAATCCGGGCGGCAGCTTTGTTTTTCGATCGGGTCGGTGGTGTTCGCATCGCCCTTGTCGTAATGGGTGGCGGCGGTGGAGGCGAGGTGGCCGCCGGCGGAGAAGCCGATGTTGCCGATGTGGTCAGGCTTGAGATTCCAGTCGGCTGCATGGCACCGGACGATGCGGGAGGCGCGCTTGGCGTCGGAAATCGGGAGGGATGAATTTCCCTGTGGCAGACGGTATTCCACAACCACGCCGGTGACGCCGTGCTCGCCGAACCATTTTGCGATGCCGTGACCTTCCCCGCCAAGCACAAGCCCGCCATAGCCGCCGCCCGGATAGATCAGGACCGCGGTGCCGTTCGCATTGGGCGGGTGATAGACCGTCATCACGGCTTCTCCGGCGGGCTTTTCATCGCTGGCGAGCGGCTTACCGGTGGCGACGGAAAATCGTTCCGTCGCGGGAAGTTCGGCAGCATAGGCCCATGGAGCGAGTAGAGCGGAAATGACGAGGAGAATGCGCGTTTGCGTAGGCATAATTGGTCGAGGAAACGTTGGATTTGGCGGCTTTTATTCAAGCGGAAGTGGATTACTCGCTCAGGGAGATGTTGACGCGGATGAAGCGCTGTGGAGTCGAGAGGGGCAGGGTGAGGGTGGCTTCTTCGAAGCCGGTGGCGATGGGGGAAAAGGAGGCGGCGGTGAGCGTGCTGCCGGATGGGAGGACGGCGCTCCAGCCGCTGCTGAGGGTGGTGGAGACTTCCGGGGTGTAGGTGAGGCCACGGGCGGCGGCATCGGTGCGGCGGGGGAAACGGATGAGGAGGTTGTTGCCGGTTTTCTGAATTTTCACGGCGAGGTTTCTGCCATCTGGAGTGAGCAAGGAGGCGGTGGTGGGTGATCCGCCGAATGCGTATTCGAGGAGGTTGCTGAAGCCGTCGTGGTCTGGATCGGCAGAGGGGGCGGGATCGGTGAGGCCATTGCTCCAACTGGTGAAGGTTTCCTGAAGCTGGAGGATGGTGCTGGCGCTGGCGGCGGTGGCACCGTCGTAGCTGCTGAGGAGGGTGACCTGCATGGAGGGGGTGATGGGCAGGGTGGACCAGGTGGCGGTGAGGGCGGCGCTGCTGGCATTGGAGATGCCGCCACGATGGCATTTCCAGACGGTGGCGGTGGAGGCTTGGCAGATCCAGCCGCTGCCGGTGACGGTGGTGGGGGCGTTGGAAAAGGTGAGCTGGGTGGTGACGTTGTGGGCGGCGGCGGCACCGGTGTTTTGGGCGGTGAGGAGGACGGTGCCGGACTTGGCCCGCCGCAAGGCTCCGGAAGCGGTGGCGGAAGTGCTAACGGAGGTGGCGGCGGGATTGGAACGTTTCACATGGTAGCCTAGGGGCTCCATGAGGGTGTCGAGTTGGGTGAGGTAGGCCGGGATAAAGGTAAGGTAGCTGCGGATGTCGTTAGTGACGGGGTCTGAGATGGCTCCGCTGGGCGTGAGGTAGTCGATGGCGCTGGCGGTGCCGACGAGGACGGGCTGTCCGTTCTGCATGATGAAGGTGGGGCAGCCAGAATCACCGCCGGTGTAATGGCAATCGTTAGAGCCACCGGTGGCACCGATGTAGTCGAAGTAGGCGAAGCGCGTGGTATCGAATCCTGGATCATTCGAGAGGGTGGTGAACCCTTTAAGTGGCATAACGCTGGTGTGCGCGGCTGAGCCGAAAACCTGAAGGGTGTATCCGGAATAGGCAGCTTCGTTTGCGAAATTCGCCACGGGAAAGGGAATGACGCCGGTGGCTGGATCGACGTCTGAGGAAAGCGTACAGAGCATCAGATCGGTGTCTTGGTTAAGGGAGTTCTTCACCACGACGGAGCCGGCGTTGCCGTAATTGTGGAGGAGATTGTCAGAACCGAGAAAGCGGAATTGATTGATGGCGCTCACGGGGTAATGAGCGGCATAAACGAAGTGGCGGGGTGAGATGAGCGCCATGTGACGAAACCACTCGACGGAGTCGTTCGGCTGCCCGATGGCGCGGAACAAGGTGGACGAGGGAGAGAAGACGCCGTTGAGAAAAGGTGCCGATGGGTTTCCAAAAAACCAGTCGTGCTGCAACTGCACGTAGTTACGAATCTGCAAGGCTGATGATGAGTCGATGCCAAGCGTGGTAAGCACGGCGACGACAAGGCAGAGAGACTGTGGAAACCGCGGGGGGGAGAATTTCACGAACGATGCGATAGAGCATGGGCTAGAATTTGACTAGCGGAATCTCTGAGAGGCGTCATCTCTGGATGAGGGATGAATGGTAGATCATTCAACTATCGTTAGCGTCGGTCTCGACTATCTAAACTGCCATGCATCAAGAGTTGTGGTTCTTCTGCCGCTCTCGTGAGTGCGGTCGGCCATCCTTCGCAATGGGGTTGAAACCCCTTCTCCTTAGCCTCATTCCACGGTCACGCTTTTCGCTAAATTTCTCGGCTGGTCGATTTCACAGCCACGGTGGCGGGCGACGTGATAGGCAAAGAGTTGGAGGGCGACGACGGCAGGAATGGTGGCGACGAGTGGATGGCAGCGCGGGATGGTGATGAAGTCGTCCATGCACTCGGCGGTCGCATGATCCCCCTCGGTGACGATGCCGAGGATGCGCGCCCCACGGGCCCGGCATTCTTCGATGTTGCCGAGGGTCTTGTCCTTGCCGGGGATGTCGCAGGCGAGGGCGATGATGGGCGTGCCTTTTTCCAAGAGCGCGATGGGGCCGTGCTTGAGCTCGGCGGCGTGATAGCCCTCGGCGTGAATATAGGAAATTTCCTTGAGCTTGAGTGCGCCTTCGAGGGCGACGGGATACATCGGGCCACGGCCAATGTAGAAGGCGTGCTCGTTGTTCGCGTAGTCAGCGGCGATTTTCGCGATGCGTGGGTTTTGGAGAATCACCTTGGCGACGAGAGCCGGGATGGATTCGATCTCGCGGGCCAGCTTGATGCCATCCTCACGGGAAAATCGGCGACCGCGACCGAGCTTGAGCGCCATCATCAGCAGCACGGAGACTTGGCAGGTGAAGGCCTTGGTGGAAGCCACGGAAATCTCCGGCCCGGCGTGCAGATAGACTCCCCTCCCCGTCTCGCGGGCGATGGTGGAGCCGACGACGTTACAGAGGCTCATGACGAACGCTCCCTTCTGATTTGCTTCTCTAACGGCTGCTAGAGTATCTGCGGTTTCCCCGGATTGGGAAATGGCGACGACGAGATCGCGACTGCCGAGGATGGGATTCCGGTAGCGGAATTCGGCGGCTTGTTGGACCTCCGCGTGGATGTCCGCCAGATCCTCGAAGGCGTATTCGCCGACGAGCCCGGCGTGGAGCGAGGTGCCGCAGCCGATGAGGACGACGCGGTTGAGCTCTGCCAATTCGCGCGGCGAGGTGCCCATGCCTGCTAGAACCGATGTCCCGAGGTCGAAGTCCAAGCGACCACGGATGGCATTGCCTAACGCATCCGGTTGCTCATGAATTTCCTTGAGCATGAAATGTTCGTAACCGCCCTTCTCGGCCGCTGCGGAGTCGATGCCAAGGTGGGCGATCTCGCGGGTGACGGGGCAGTTGTTGAGGTCGCGAATCTCGACGGAATCGGCAGTGACGATGGCGATGTCGTTGTCGTCCAGATAGATCACGCGCTGGGTGTGGGCGACGATGGCGGAGGCGTCGGACGCGATGATGGTCTCCCCGTCACCCACGCCGATAACGATGGGACTGCCACGGCGGGCGGTGATGATTTTATCCGGTTCGCGCGAGGAAAGGACGGCGATGCCGAAGGTGCCGTTGACCTGATGGAGCGCATCGCAGACGGCTTGGAAGAGGTCGCCCTTGTCGCAATCGCCGATGAGGTGGGCGAGGACTTCGGTATCGGTCTCGGAGTAAAAGTGGTGGCCCTTGCCTTCTAACCGGGCGCGGATGGCGCGGTAGTTTTCGATGATGCCATTGTGGACGAGCGCGATGTCGCCGGTCTGGTCGAGATGCGGGTGGGCATTGATCTCCGTGGGCGGGCCGTGGGTGGCCCAACGAGTGTGGGCGATGCCAGTGGAGGCGCGGTGAAAAAGCGCCGCATCCCAATCGGCGTGGGCTTTGTCGTTGAGCTTGGAGACCTTGCCTGGGGACTTCGAGACGAGCACCCGGTCGTCGTCGAGGATGGCGACGCCCGCTGAGTCATAGCCCCGGTATTCGAGGCGGCGCAGTCCATTGATGAGGACGGTGGCAGCGTCTGCTTTGCCGATGTATCCGACGATTCCGCACATGGTGTTGGTTGAGAGTTGAGCGTTTGAAGATTTTTTTAACCGCAGATGGACACAGATTAACGCAGATGAAGAGAGGGATGGGAGTTGGTTGGATTCAGAGACTGAAGAGAAACATGGCTGTTCCATGCATCTTTCCTGATGCCTCTGATCTTGATTCCGAATCTGCGTTCATCTGTGTTCATCTGGAGTTAAAATTTATTAATCTTGAGATTGAAGATCGTGCTGGACGATCTCGCCGGGGCGCGTGCTGGTATTTGGCCACAGTTTGCGACCGGGGTAAATGGAAGTATTGATGCCGGTGTGCACGCCGTCGCCGATGATCGCGCCGAACTTGCGGCGACCGGTGTCGATGAGCACACCA
>JANXMQ010000084.1 GCA_025354565.1 Akkermansiaceae bacterium | reverse complement strand
GCGATGATCGGGCTTACCAAGCGATCCATCGTCCGTTCTAAATTACGCGCACCAAATTTCTCGCTGTATCCCTCTCTCAAAATCAAATCAAAAGCACTCTCGTTGAGTTTCAGAGTCACTGCGCGTGCGGCGAGGCGTTGGTTGAGTTCATCCACCAGCTTGCCAAGAATTTCGCGGGCGTGAGAGATGCCCAAGGGCGCAAAGTGGACGATCTTCGTGAGGCGGTTCACCAGCTCAGGGCGCAGGTGCTCGCGAATCGCCTCTTCCACAGAGGCACAGGCATCTTGCCTGTGATCTTCCTCTGCCATTCCGAATCCCAACTTCCTTTTCTTTTCCAACCCACTCCCGAGATTGCTTGTCAAAATGATCACCGCTTCCCGGAAACTGCATTTCCTACCTTGGCTATCGGTGAGAATGCCGTCATCGAAAACTTGCAGAAACAGATTCAACACCTTGGGGTGCGCTTTCTCGATTTCATCGAACAACACCACGCTGTAAGGATGCATCCGGATCGCTTCGCTAAGCTGGCCACCCTCATTATGCCCCACATATCCCGGCGGCGAGCCGATCAATTTGGAAACTGAATGCTCCTCCATGAACTCGGACATATCGAAGCGGATCAGGCGTCGTTCATCGTGAAACAAGAACTCGCCCAGAGCTTTTGCTAGTTCGGTCTTACCTGTGCCAGTGGGGCCAACGAAAAGAAAGACACCCACCGGACGTTCCACTTTCTTCAATCCAACCCGCGCCAAGCGCACCGCCTCTGCCACCGCAGAAATCGCATCCGGCTGGCCTTTCACCCGCCGTCCAAGATCACCTTCCAACTCCATCAACCGCGCCCCCTCATCCGCCGTCAGAGTCCCCACCGGAATCCCGCACCGCGCCGCCACCGCCGCCGCAATCTCATCTCTCCCCACCACAAAGTGGCTGGGACAACCTGTCCCCGCCCGTGGAAGGGACAACCTGTCCCTTTCTTTCTGAGGCGAAAGCGTAGTAAACCTAACCGCCGCACAAGCCTGATCCACCAAATCCAGCGCCTTATCCGGCAAGCGAAAATCCGGCAAATACCGCACCGACCACTCCACCGCCGCCCGCAGCGCCGCTTCCTCCAACGCCACCCCGTGATGCGATTCCAATCTCGGCCTCAGCGCCAGCAGGATGGCCACCGCTTCATCCGCGCTCGGTTCCTCGATCCTCACCGCCTGAAACCGCCGTTCCAGCGCACCGTCCTTCTCGATGGTCTGACGGAATTCCCGGATCGTCGTCGCGCCAATCACCCGGATCGCGCCCCGTGCCAGCGCGGGCTTGAGAACATTCGCCGCGTCCATGCTGCCGCTCGCCGATCCGGCACCCAGCAGCAGGTGGATTTCATCGATGAAAAGAATCGGCTTCGGCTCGTGTGACGCCTCGCGCACCACCGCTTCCAGCCGTTCCTCGAATTCGCCCCGGTATTTCGTCCCTGCCACCAGCGAGGTCAGGGAAATCTCGATCACCGCCGGCCGACCCAAGGCAACCGGCAATTTCCCCTCCGCCAGCAACTGCGCGAATCCTTCTACAATCCCGGTCTTCCCCACACCCGGCTCGCCCACCAGAATCAGATTGTTCTTCCGGCTTTGCAGCAGGATTTGAGTGATCTTGAGCATCTCCGCCCGCCGACCGATCAAGGGTGGCAATGCCCCCTGCGCCGCCAACTCCGTCAAATCCCGGCCAAAGCGCCGCAAGGCGGACTCCTTCTTTTCCTCTTTCTTATCTTGTGTCTTGCGTCTTGGAGTCTTGAGTCTCTCCCCCGGCCTTGCCTCGGCAACCCAACGAAATAGCCCCCGCATGACTTCTGACGGATCGTAACCCAGCCTTGTCATGGCTTCCTCAATTTCTGGCGAGAATTGCTCGGTCAAAGCGGCAATCAGATGCATGGGCCGAAGGCGCTCTCCATCGGACTTCGCCACCGCAGCGGCGGTTTTGAAAACATTGCGCAACGCCATGCTCCGATGCAGCGGCCTACCCGCGCCCCCGATTTCTTTGCCCAATCTTGCGCGGATCGAACGGCGCAATTGTTTGGGAGAAACTCCGAGTGCGGCAAACGCCTCCCGCACTTCCAGAAAATCCGCCTCCACCTGGCCTTCCATCGCCTGAAGCTCGGGGCTGCCCGCTTTCAACAACTCGGAAACCGACACCTCCACCGCTTTGCAAACGCCAACCCAAAAGTGCGCGAGTCCGATCTCGGAAAACCCCGCGTGCGCGGCCTCCGCCTCGGCGAGGCTCCAGGTGATGTCGATGGAGGGGGAGATCATTGATTTACCCAAGCCTCCTCCATTATGATTTCAAGGCGCGGGAAAAGTGAAACCAAGCTTTGCCCCCCAGAATCAAGCACCAAAACTCGGTCGAAAGCACAAGAACCTATATCTGGAGACAATTCATTGTCTGACCACGAGTTCACCTCATTAAAAACCATTTGACTCCATGGTATAGAGTAATGTTCGGGCATCTGTATCCCCAATATATCAAAGTAAACGATCAGCCAGCATCCGGATGCATACGGTTTGCAGAATTTCTGAGAAACCAATTTTCTGAAAGAAATGAACGGATCATCAATAACATGAATACTGCGCCCTAGTGGATTGGGGTGCGCCAAACGTTCTTTCATTTCACTATTGCGACGACGGCCATCTTCAAGAGATTCACCGATCTCGACATGATGAGACAGACTTCCATCATCTTTTAGGATTTGAAAATCCGGTAACGGAGGTTTAGTAGCTAGAGCAAACAAAAGATCGCAATCTCCACTCTGCATGAGCATTCTGTATGTTTTTCCGAGAACCCACCACTCACGATCCTGCTTGTTCTTATTATTAAAAAATTCCGCACCGGCAGACTTCCTCAAGCATTCGACTCGGCTCAACTCATCATTAATATTGTTCATGTTTTTAACAAATTGCTGTTTTAGTAATCCCAGTCAATCTCATACATCGCAAACATCTTGTAACCAACCACGCAAATTTTATTTTCATCTCTGGAAAAGCTTGTCATTCTAACAAATTCATCGCCCTCTATCAAATTCGTGAAAATTTGAATTTTAGTAGTTACTGAGTAAATTCTTATTTCATTTTCGAACAGTGCAACGAGCATTTCGCCATGTCGTGTTAACAGAATTGATCGAATCTTACCATCAACTTGCATTGAAAAAATGCATTCAGCATCAGATGCCAATTCATAAACCTCAATGACAGTCGAATTATCAGGAGGAAAAAGACCACAAGCGTGGGCAACAAAAGAACCGCATGACGATACCGAAAGTATAGCGGTGCGACCCAATCTTCCAATGACTATTCTTTCGAAACATCGATCCACCGAGCAAACTTGTATTCCTAAATTGCTGTAAAAAACAAGCGCTGGCAGTCCTTGATGGCGACAAAAATACAAATTGGTTGCATATTCCGTCCTAGGATCAAAGTCAACTTCAGAGCGCTTTGTTGAAGCAACATCCCAAATCGATACTGTAGGCGGCTGTTCTGCACGGAGCTCCTTTGGTACCCCAACGTTCAACCAAGATAAACCAAGAGCTATCCATGAACCATCTTGAGACATCGCGAATGAGCAATCTCCCCCTGGGCGATCAAACGAATAATCCCCGCGATCAAAATCACGATATGAAAAATCAGAAATGCCTAGCACAGTTACAAATTGACTTTTGGTATCTCCAATAAGCGCTAAACTTTTATTATTTCCATATAAAAAAACAAATCCAGAGAATTCATTTTTTTCTTTCTCACCTTGAAACAATGTTTTTACATTACTTGTTACTGTGTCAACCATTATTATTTTATTGTAAGATTGACGATTTTTATGGTCGCGTACATTACAGCGTAACACAATATCGTTTCCATCAGGATGCATATATCCATTATTAGAAAAAGTAATACTTTCAGTATTGCTTTTAGGTGAAAAAACTCCAATTTTCAAAAAATATTTAACTCCAGATTTTGGCATTACGGAACCAATTTTTCTCCACAAATGTAAAGCTTCTTGATGCCGGAAGTAACTAGGAATTCTACGGGCTTTTCTAAGTATCCGTAACGCTACTAAATAATATCCTAAATTCCATTCCATTTCAGCAGCTCTGATCATGGCTTTGTATTTAAGATACATTTCCTGGGACTGCCGGTAGCTGCTATCCTCCATGTAAAGATACGGAGCTCGCCCAGAGGCAAAGTTTTGAAAAACAGTTAAAATTCCTGTTGCGATTTCTCTCACTGCAATTAATCCGCCCTGAGAAAAATCACTCCAACAAAAATAAGAACTGGAAAAAATATTTTTCCCGCGCATCAATATGGTGACTACAGAATATGTATTATAGTTACAAACAGATACTTGTTCAACATCAATACCTTCAATTTCTATTCTGCTATGAACAAGCAATAAATCCCCATCATTAGCTATTTCAAGATATCCTACCAGTCCCAGATCTTTTGCGAATTGAGTCACTTCGAAACCATTTTTTAAATCAATTACGGATATTCCCGGTTCATCGGCAATAGAGCAAAACATTCTCATTGTCTTTTGGTCAACTACTGTAGCAGGCCCGTTTGTTGCGTGAGGATAATCTAACTCAATCAAAGTTTTATCGTCACGACCATTCCAAACTTGTATTTTAAATGGGGAATATCCGTATTGCATTTTGGTGAGAACTACAATAATTTCGCCATTTTCTGATACGGTATTTAAAAATGAACCGTAGTATAATTCATCGGATAATACGCCATTGCAAATTTCAAATTTTTGAATTTTTAAAACGGGGCTTGCAAAAAAATTGTTTGGATCAGAGTATGATATTGTTGCTATAATAAATTTCGGATCGTGAGTCTCAAATACATTCATTACCTTGCCTTTCACCTCAATAATATTAATAGACGAATGAGCATCAGGATTCCATAAAATTAGCTTCGATGAATTTTTATTCCGAGCAACATAACTGCGGCTTCTTTTTAAGAAATTAATCCATTCAACTTCATCATCAAGACTTAAAACTTTACAGGCAGTTTCATTAATATAATTAAAATTGTAAACTATGTCACCCAAAAGGTGTATATTACCGTTCATTGGAGAAAATTTAATATTGTTGATGCCAATAAATTCTTTTGTGGATAATCTTAGATTGATAATAGTATCATTTTTAATTGTCTGATTAGTAATTTGAGAGGCAACAGACGAGGCGATTTCATGCGTTTCCGACATTTGTCGAAGCGTCTCTCTCGAGCTATTAAAGAACCCAAGTTCAAAATCAATTAATCCTTCTTCAAGAAGGCTAACTACCCCATTAATGTTGGAATTTGAAGATTTATTCAAGCAATTTACGAATTCATTTGCGGCAATTGATTTGTTTCGCCACTTGAATAGATTGTAGTTATATGCGATTGACCGATTTTCTGGGTCTTTTTGTGTGGCTTGTTTGAATAGAAAATCGGCCTCGTCGTCGCGACCGAGGTCGATTAATGAAATGGCTCTATTGTTGATGCTCTCTGATGAATGCATGACTACTGGCGCTTCTGGCCTAGGGTATTCGCAATGCAAACTCTGTTTGTAAATCTCCCTAATTACGTCTGTACACTCTGCAAGTGTCTTTGGGCGTTCTGATGGGTCGACACTAAAACATTTACGGAGCAGCGGAATCATGGCGTCTGGAATTCTTGGTATTCGCTCTAATGAGGGGCCATGTTCTAAATATGCACAAAGTGATCTATCTGCCACAGAACCCGAAAGCCATGTCACGCCACCATTGAACATTTCAAGAACGCATACGGCCCACGACCAAATGTCGGTGCGTCGGTCCAGTTTTTTCCCTGCCCGTTGTTCGGGGGAGCAGTGTGAGAGAGACATCGATCCTGCCGTCACCATCAAAGTTTGAGACAATTCAGACTTTTCTATTTCTCTGGTGTGGTGGCGTTTACTGCCTATTCCGAAATCAGTGACTTTTAGCGTTCCGTCTTCCCACATAAGAGCGTTCAGTGATTTTACATCCTGATGGATTACTCCTGATTCATTAGCATAATGGAGGCCACTGGCAAATTGTATTGAGAGATCAAGGACGCGGTCGAGAATTGTATTTTGGTCGCCTGCGTAAAGACGGTGACTCTTAATCCACTCGGAAAGATTTCCCGCATCGGCATATTCTGAGAACAAGCGAGGAACGCCACCTAGTTCACGCACATAATGGCATGACGCAATGTGCGGATGAAGTCCGAGATTAATCCAGGTTTCACATTCTTTGATAAAGACATCCTTTTGTTCGGGCGTCAGAAACAGTCCAGGTTTTGGCGTTTTTACAGCCATGTGACGATTCCATGAGCGGTGCCAAACTTTGTAGACGATTCCAAATCCTCCTTCATGAAAGGGGAGAATTTTAGCGTTGCTTCCATATCCTTCCGATACTTTTTGAACTTGGTATAAATCCAGAATTACATCATCTGGTGACCACTCATAAGGAATATACGCGGCGTTTGAATAATTCATGGTGTTATGGTGATGTCGTTGAAGATAGTGAGGCGCACGAGTTCAAGCCGAATAGGCGGATGTTGGTGGCGGGCTGATTTAGCGTCGCTGCGCTATGCCAAGATGGGGAATTGCCGAGTGAGCATTGGTGAAGAGGTTGGTGTTTCGATGAAAAGATCTATCGGGCGGTTTGGTTTCATTTTCCACCCTCCATTTCCATGCGCACGATGGCGGCGAGTTGTTTGGCGGTGGAGAGGTTCATGAGATGAAAGCTGAAATTCTGAAATCCTGAAAGGCTGAAATGAGGAGGAAGAATGTGGGCGAGGTGGGTTCGCGGTGCTACGCCAGCCGAAGGACGCCCACTCGCCTTGATTACGGTTGAGGTGGGAAATCGTCAACTTGGTGAACGGGATCATTGTATATAGCGGCGTAGCCTTTTGGTGTGAGGCGGTATTTCTGGAGGCGGCTGTTGGGTTTTTCCGGGATGGTGCGCTGGATGAGGCCGCCATTGAGCAGCTCCATGATGGAACGCTTGAAGGCACCGGTTTTCGTTTCGAGTCCCAGTCGATTTACCAATTCATTGGCAGAAAATGGCCCATTTATCAGCAGGCTGAGAATCTGTTCCGACTGGGCCCCTGACTGGGCCCCTGACTGGGCCCCTGACTGGGCCCCCGACTCTAGCCCCGACTCGGGCCGTGGTTCATCTGCTTCGCTGGCAGACGGCCTTGGGAACTCGGTGATGAAGATTCCGGCGGCTTGGGAGAAGCGGACGTTGGGGGCTTTTTCGAGAATGAGCGGGATGCCGCGGCCCCAGGCCTCGATGTATTGGATGCGGCGCAGGAGATCGGCGATGAGGGGATTGCGGCGGCGCGAAATTTTGGCGGTTTTGAGAGTCCGCAGGGTGACACCTTCCATGAGTGTGCCCGGATTGCGGACTTCGACGCGGTCCGGGAAGATGGCGATGCGGACTTCGTCGGGGTCGCGGTAATCGCGGTGGCAGAAGGCGTTGACGATGGCTTCGCGGAAGGCCTCGCGGTTGATTTCCGGGACATCGACGCGGACAAGGCCATCGAGCCTCATGCCGATGCGGATGTTCTTGAGGATATATTTTTCGGCTTCCTCGATGAGCATGAGGATGTCGCCATGGAAATCATGCTGGTCGATGATCGTGGAGGTGGAGGGGGTGGCGAAGACGGCGCAGCGGAGGGTGAGGGCCGGTGGTTTGGCGAAAAACACTCGGGCGGCGTTGAGATCATGCCCGCCCGCGTAAAGGCCGAGGCTTTCGAGGGCGCTTTGCGAGTTGGTCCATGGAAGACCTGCTTTGCGGACGTAGGCGCGGATCTTCGCCGCATCGGGCTTGAAGGAGCCGGTGGTGATGGGTTCGGAGTCCCAGCCGCGATGGCTGCGGTTTTTGCGCAGGATGATGGATTCGATTTCCTTGGCGGAGAGCTGGCGGTCTTCGTCGGCGACGCGCATGTAACCGCGCCCGTGGGCGTAGTAGGGCTTTTCGCCACCGGAGAAGGCGACACGGATGCAGGATTTCCCGCCGAGGGCGACGGTGGATACGTCGGGGTAGATTTTCGGCTCGATGTGGGCGGCGATGGCTTGGGAAACTTTCCGCAGGGTAGTTTCCGTGACATCCATTCCGGCGGGTGTTCCGTCGTTTTTGATGCCGAACCAGAGTTCGCCCGCGCCGTGCTTATTGAGAATAGCCACGACGGAATTCAGGCCATCGCCAAGCTCGGCGAGGCTTTTCTTGAACTCGATGGTTTCGGATTCTTTCATGGGGAATGGTGTTGGTGAATCATGGCCATGTGTTTGGGATCATTGGAGACTTTTCGCGCCAGAGTTCGAATCTGTGTGATGGTGATGTGCAGGAAAGTTGTTAGTGTTCAGTGTTTAGGTAAGAGAAAGAGGTTTGGAAGTAGAAAGGCGACGATTCTGAGATACTGAGATGCTGAAATGGAGAGTGCCGAGTGATCGGTGAGCAGCGAGGAAGAGGATGGTGTTCGATATTTCGGGAATCGGCGTTCGTAGAGAGGATGAATGTGGGCGAGACACCCACACTCCTTGAATACGGGTGAGGCGGAAAATCGTCAACTCGGGGGCGGAAGACGGGAGGCGAGACGCCTCCCGCAACGGTCTGCGACGGGACGCCACAGCTACTTTGAAGAAGATCAGCCCGACTGACGAGGCGGATTTCGAATGCGTTAGTCATGAAATCCTCCTTGTTTTGTCGATTCGTGAGGAAGGTCGCCAGCGAGCTCGGCTTCGATTTCCTCGATGGTGGGCAGGCTGCCGCGCAGTTCCTCCGGGAGGGATTCGGTGAGTTGCGTCTGCCAGGCGGCGACGGCGATGGATGGGTCCAAGCCGCGCAGGGCATACTCGGCGACGAGCCGGTTCTTTTTTGATTCGATAACAATGGGAGCTTGGCGCATGGATCTCACACGATTCATTGGCGGCGCGACAGGAATGTCGCGTCTCCTTATTGCGGTCATTATGCCGGGAGTTTTGCGGTTTTGCGGCGGGTGACCTTTGCTGCAACCGGAGCTTGGCGATTGTCGCGGGCGAGGTTCACGACTTCGTGGCCGCTATCCCACTGGTTTTGTTTCATGGCGTTCATCATGGCGTGATAGTCGCCCTCCAAAGATTCGAGGATTTCAGCGCGCTTTTTACGGATTTCGGTGACGAGTGGATTGTGATTCATGGTTTTAGCTGTTTGACTTCAAAGTCGTGGATTTCAGCACAGAGGTCTTCCATGGTTCCATCGGCGGACTGGTTTTGGCGGGTGGCGGTGTAGTCGCCGGAGCCTTGGTCGAGCAGCCGGAGAAAGCGGACGGAGTCAACCGGACCGAGGTGATCGGTTAGGACGGCGACTCCTTGGCGGTAGAGGTCGATGGGGCTGGTGTAAGTGGTGGTGGTGCTCATGAGATTTCAGGTGGTGGAGAATTGGACGGGATTGAGAACGGAGATGGTCAATTGAGTGGAATGCTTCCAACTGGATGCGAGGTTGGGCTTGATCGTCGTAAGGACGATTCAAGCAACATGTGTCGAGATAGATTAACATGAGGCTTTATTTTGCTAATAGTCTTGTGGGGGAAATTATTCTGACAGGGAGGGCAGAGCAATACAGATTTTGCGGTCAATACGCTCAACACGGTTGAGAGTATTGAGGGATTGAGGAGAGAAGGGAAATGTAGATGGGATGCACACGCTCCTTGAAATAAGGGTGAGGCGAAAAATCGTCAACTTGGTTAGGAGATACGGGAGGCGAGACGCCTCCCAAAACGGACTGCGGCGAGACGCCGCAGCCACTTTTTAAAAGACCGAGGGTATCGATGCCTTGGAAGCCCATGGATGCGAGGTTTTCGCGGAGGGTGGTGATGGCGGCTCCGGCGAGTTTGTGGGCAGCTTGTTTGGAGATACCGAGGGAGGTGCCTATTTCGCTGTAGCTCTTGCCATCGCGGATGCCTTCGGCCACCAGAAGGAGACGGGGCGAGAGGGACACCATTGCCATTTCGAGGCGTTATCGGCCAAGGGAACGTCGGGAGCTTCAACCTGCTGGACCCTTGCCTCCGGGGTGGTGGCCGACTCGGTGATTGGGAGGTCGAGATCGTAAATGTGGTGTCGATGGTGGCGGGCCTGCCGTTCGTAGAGATCACGCAGGGCATTGCGCATGGCGCGGGCGGCATAGGCGGGGAAGTCGCCTTTTGTAGGATCGAAAAGCCGGGCCGCGTGGGCCAGTGCTTCTTGGGCACCCAGTTCAATTTCCGCATGGGGCAGACCGGGGATATTGGAGAACTCCCTCGCGATTTTAGTCGCGAGGGGAAGGAGCTTGTTCACCCGTTCTTCAATCACCGTGAAAAGCTAACAGATCCCATACTTGCAAGGCAAGCCTCTGGAAATCGTCAATCCGCTGGAATAACTATCAACCTTCGACCATCAACTTCCTCACCATTTTAACCGTGCCGCTGACAACCGCGTCTCATTCCGATATGCCTTCACGATTTTTCCGTCGGATAGATGCAACACCCGGTCTGCCATTTCCGCCATGACGGCGTTGTGGGTGATGATGACAGTGAGCGTGCCAAGTTCACGATTGATGCGCTCCACAGCTTCGAGCACGGCGATGCCGGTCGTGACATCGAGTGCGCCGGTGGGTTCGTCACAGAGCAGAACTTCGGGACGTTTCGCGATGGCGCGGGCAATCGCCACCCGCTGCTGTTCGCCACCAGAAAGTTGTGAGGGAAAATGATCCATCCGCGCGGTCAGTCCGACCATTTCCAAAGCCTCTTCCGGTGACATCGGATCGCGGGAAATGCCGGTGATGAGCGCGACGTTCTCACGAGCTGTTAGGCTGGGAATGAGGTTGTAGAATTGGAACACGAAGCCCACGCAGTTGCGGCGGAATAGAGTGAGCGTGTTTTCATCCGCGCCATCCAACGGCCAGCCCTTGTAGATCAGGTTTCCCGCAGTTGGCACGTCGAGTCCGCCGAGGATGTTGAGCAGGGTCGATTTCCCGCTGCCGGACGCGCCGAGCAGGCAGACGAACTCGCCGGCGTTCAGCTCGATGTCCACGCCATGCAGAGCCACCACATCCAGTTCGCCGGTGTGATAGACCTTGCGCACCCCGCGCGCCTCGTAAACGACTCCCGTGGAAACCGGCGGTGGGGGGAAATTGGCATTCATCGGGCTGCCGGAAAATAGCAGGCCCACGGTCGATCACAACCCCCGCCTCACATTCTCATGGATCCATTGAATGAAAGCACCGGCGACCTGCGTTTTAACGATTGGATTCAATGCAATTTACCGCCATGAAAGCTATCCCCGCCGTCTTGTTCGCGCTATGTCCCGTGGTCGTTTTGGCCGTGCCAATCCCGCCCGAGCCACCGCCCTTGCAGAATCCCAAGCCGCCGCCCGCGCAGGTTTCGTCGTCCGAAGGAATGCCGCCGCTTCCCTACCCCGCAGTCCCGCAAAAACGCCAAGAGCACAAGAATCCGCCGCAGCCACCGGTCCTGCTCACCAAGATCCGCACCGGCGATGCCGAGGACTGGGCGCGCACACCGCACGATTTGAAAAAACTGCTCGAATGGATGAGCGGGGAAATGGGGGTGAATTTCAGCTCCAACATCAAAACTTGGCGGGAAGTCTCCACCAATCCCCGCGAAAATCCGGTGCTCTACCGCTCCGGCTACAAACCCTTCAAACTCTCTCCCGAGGAGATCACCCGGATGCGCGAATATGTGCGGAATGGTGGCACAATCCTGTTCAACGCCCTCGTCGGTCACCCGGATTTCTATCAGTCTGCAGTCGCCGCCGCGCAGGAAATCCTGCCGGAAAACCCGGTCTATCGGCTGCGGTTAGATCACCCGATGTTCCGCGCCTACCATGAAATCAAGGAGGTGAAATACCGCGAGCGCGCCATCAAGGACGGCGTGGTGAAGGATAATTTTCCCTGGTTCGACGGGGTGGACATTGACAACCGCACCGCCATCATCATCTCGCGCTTCGACATCGCGATGGGTTGGGAAAAAAACCGTCACGATTCCTGGGGCTACGAGGATGAGGACGCCCGGCGACTCGGCGCGAATCTCGTTTCCTACGTCACCGCCATGCAGGAGGCCGGTCGCAGCACGGGCAAGAGCGTGGAACTCGCCGACGGCGGCGGCAGCAAGGCGGGCAGCCTGCGCGTCGGCTGGGTCGCCCACGCCGGGCCATGGAAAACCCGGCCTGCCGCCATGCCGATGTTGTTGCGGAAATTCAATGAAGTCACCGGTGCTCCGGTCTCCTTCGACTGGCGCGAGGTTTCTCTATCAGACGCCTCGATGTTTGAGACGCCGCTGCTCTACCTAACAGGCACTACGGATTTTGCGCTCGGCGAAAACGAACGCGCCAATCTGCGGCAGTTCCTGATGAAAGGCGGCGTCCTCTTCGCAGAGGCGGGCGATGGTCGCGCCTCTTTCGACACCGCCTTCCGTGCGGAAATGGCGAAGGTGCTGGCGGATCACCCGCTGGTTCCGGTGCCTGCGAACTCGCCGCTCTGCCACCAACCGAACGAAGCGGGCATGGTCAAAGTCCGCCCCGCGCTGTCCGCCCAACTCGACAACCGCAAGACGACCGCACCGGAATTGTTCACTGCGGAAATCAATGGTTCCACCGCCATCATCTACTGCCCCCGCGATCTATCGGCCGGCTGGGAACAAGCCCCCGCCCCCTATGCCATCGGCTACGAGCCGGCGGATTCCACCGCGCTTGGAGTTAATATATTGTTCCATGCTTTGGTTAAATAAAGTCGAACGTCGAACTGAAGAGAATGAAGATTTACCGCAAAGTCACAAAGGCCGCAGAGGAACGTAAAGCGGATTCTATTAAATCCCCTATCTCCGATCTCCTATCATCTGTTTAGAATTTAAGATTTAATCTTTTAAAAATGCCCGGCTTTTCCGATTTTCTATCACCCGAAACCATGCGGCGGCTTGACCACCTCGCGCTTGGCTCGCGGTGGACGGCGGAGGGCGGGCGGGCGGGCCAGCATTCGAGCGCGGTCAAGGGCGCGAGTGTCGAGTTCCGCGACCACCGCGACTATGTGCAGGGCGACAGTTTGCGGCATCTCGATTGGAAGGTCTTTGGTCGTAGCGAACGCTATTTCATCAAACAATTCCAAGAGGAAACCAGCCTGCGTGTCCACCTCGTGTTAGACGCGTCCGCGTCGATGGCATTCCGGCATTCGGGCAAACTCACGAAATTTGAATTCGCCCGCGAGCTGGCGGCCGGGGCGGCCTATCTGGCGAGCCACCAGCAGGATTCCTTCGGCCTTGTGGTCTATGACGATCAGGTCCGCACTTGGCTCCCGGCCAAGGGCGGGACGCGTCACACCAGGCATTTTCTCGAAGCCCTCGCCGCCCATCAACCCGCCGGCCGCACGGATACCGGCAAGGCGTTGGAAGCGTTGGCGGAAGGCATGGCCCGTCGGGGATTGGTGCTGATGTTGTCCGACTTGTTGGACGCGCCGGATGCGGTGTTCCGTGCGCTCGCGCATTTCCGCCGACGCGGGCATGATGTGGTGTTGGTGCAAGTGTTAGACCCGGCGGAGCTCGATCTGCCCTTCGACGGTGTGTCCGACTTCATCGACATGGAAACCGGCGAACGCCTCGAAGCGGATGCCGCCCTCGTCCGGGCCGCTTATCGCGAAGCCATCGGCACGGCGATCCAGGGATTTCGCCATCGCTGCGGCGGCCTGCGCGTGGATTTCCGCATCACCACCACCGACCGCACACCGAGCGATTTCCTGAATGAATTGTTAGCCTCCCGCAAGCGTCTGGGAGCATGAAACTAAAGATGATATTCCGTTTCCATCCATGCTATCGAATGAGCGAAATTTTACGAGTGGTCCGTATAGCTCAGATTGATGGATGGCTGCAACGTCACAGAAAGAGCAGCGTTGCGGCGAGACGCCGCAACCACGACGACACACGCTGTCCGTCACCATAAATTTCACGCGACACTGGCCTCTTAAGTTTAGAAATTAATACTTTATATTTAGCGCTTCCTCTGCATGGGTTTCCTCTCACCAATTCTGCTATCCAGCCTCGCCGCGCTCGGGGTGCCATTGTGGCTGCACCTGCGGCGGAAGCGGCGGCAGACACCGGTGGAGTTTCCCTCGCTGCGCTATTTGAAAATGGCGACGGCGCGGATGAAACGGCAGGCAAAGGTTGAGGATCTCGGGTTGTTGCTGCTTCGCCTGTTACTGTTAGCCCTGCTGGCGTTGGCCTTCGCCAGACCGGTCGTGCGCTCGCGCGGTGGTTGGTTTGGTGCGGGGCGCTCGGTGGCGTCCGTGGTGGTCATCGATGCGACGGCAAGCATGGGCTGGCGGGGCGAAACCGGCACCCGACTGGATGCCGCCAAACGGCTGGCCCATGAATGGATCGACGGCCTCGACCGCACGGATGCGGTGGCGCTGTGGGTGCTAACAGATCGTTTGGAGCAACCCGTGCCAGTCCCAATTGTGGATCGCGGGCAATTATTCCGGGAGTTGGACGCGGTGACTTTATCCGAAGGTTCGTCGAATTTGGCCCCGGTCTTCAACGCGGCTCGCGAGTGGGCGGACACCCGGAGTGTCGGGCGCAAGGAATTGGTGGTCATCACGGACAATCAACCGGCGGCATGGGATTGGCCTGCCGAGGGGTTTTTCCGCAATACCTGGCCGCGGGGAGGCGTGGGCTTGGTGGTGCTGGCTCCCGATGCTGCGCGGCCAGCCAACGCCTGCGTGGTGGCGGCGCGGTGGGATGGCAAGGCGGTGCGCGCGGGCACGCTGCTGACGGGCGTGGTGAGGCTGGCGAATTACGGGCCGGCTGCTGTTAGCGATCTGTTGGAATGTCGGAGCGGGGGTCAGGTGCTGTTGCGGAAACCGGTGGAAATTCCGGCGGGCGGCTCGTTGGAAGTGCCGTTGTCGCTACCGGTGCCAGTCACTGAGGGACCGCTACTAACAGGCGAACTGGCTTTGGCGGGCGATGCTCTAACTGCTGACGATCGTTGGTGCTTCGCCCTGCCGGTGCGTCAGGCGCTGAAGGTGCTAGTGGTGGATCGCAGTGGGGTGCCGGGTGGTGGAATGAGCCCGTCGTTTTTCCTAACAAGAGCACTGGCGGCAGGGGGCGCGGGTAAGGCCGTCGCCATCGCGTCCGAGGCATGGGCCAAACAAGCGACCGATGGCGTGGATGCCGTGTGGTTCACCGGCGGGTCGATTTCTAACGAAGCCGACTGGACCAAGGCGCTTGTTTATGCCGAGGCGGGCGGCACGGTCGTGGTCACGGCGGATTCGCAAGCGGAGCCGCTGCTCAAGTCATGGCCGGTGACAGCGGGGCCGGAAACCAGCCTGCCCGCCGGCCGCATGGCCACGCGTTTGCTGGTGCCTGCCGATCCGTTGTTCGATGGCGTATGGAGCGAGCAGACACCGTTTCCACCCTTTCCGCAGAAAACTGCTAGACACAGCGTTGCGGCTGGCGGGGGGAAAGTGCTGGCCACTCTAGCAGGCGAGTTTCCGCTGTTAGTCGAGGCCGCTCATGGCAAAGGCCGGGTGTTCTGGCTGAATGCAAGTGCCGACCGCGCGTGGGGCGATTTGCCGCTTTCGCCAGCCTATGTGCCGCTGGTCCAACAGCTCGCCCGCGCGCGGGAGTTGGAGATGCAAGCGGCCACCGACTGTTGGGTCGGCGAGGCGTGGCCGGATCTGAAGAAATTCGCCGGTGATGCGGTGTGGCCGGCGGCTGCCGATGGCGGCCCGGCGATCCGCGCACTTCATAGCGGTTTGGCAGAGGCTATTTCCCCCGATGGGAAAGCGCGCTGGCAATGTGCGGTGAATGTCCGCCGCGAGGAGTCGGATCTGCGAGCGTTGGATTCCGTGAAATTGCAGGCGATGTTGCCGGGGCGGGTCGCTACCGGGGCGCAGGGCATTCGCGAGTGGCGGGAGGAAATCCGCCGCGAGGTGCCGGTGTGGCCGTGGCTGTTAGCATTGGCGGCGCTGGCGTTTCTAGCAGAGGGATGGATGTCCACCCGGGCCGCGAAACAACGTGCGGTGGCGGCGGATGGCGCAGGTTTCATCAATATCCTAACGGGCAGGAGGGAGAGGGTATGACGGCGAACTTGCTGTTTTGGCTGCTCGCGCTGGGGGTGTTAGGGTTCACCGTGTGGACCTTCCGGGGCTTGCGTGGCGATGCGGACCGACGGCGGGCGGCGTGGCTGGCGGGCCTGCGCGGTGGCGCGGCGGTGTTGTTAGCCTGGGTACTGTTGCAACCGCAATTCCGACGGCGCGAAACGGTGTCCGAGCGCCCGCTCGTGGGAGTGTTGGTCGATGCCTCGCAGAGCATGAACGACGGCTCGCGCGCGCAGATGGCCCGCGAGTGGCTGGACTCCACCGCTTTCCGCAAGGCTCGCGAAACCTGTGATCTGCGGTTTTTCGCCATCGACAAGGGGCTGATGGAAACCGTGCCGGGCGAGATCGCATTCAAGGGCACCGAGTCGCGCATCAATGGTGCGTTGGAAGACTGGACCCATCGCTGGGGTCGTGAGGGCGCGGCGGGAGTGGTGCTGATTTCCGATGGCTTGGATACCGGTGGCGGACCGCCTGTTAGTTTGAACCTGCCGTGCTGGGTGATGGAAGTTGAACCACCCGGAACTACCGTGGTGGCGCGGGTGGCGGTGTGGCAAATCGAGCCGCCGCGCCGACCGGAAGCGGGGGCGGAAACCAGCGTGCGCGTGGTGCTGCAAGGCTGGGGCGTGGATGGCAAGGACATCCCGGTGGAAGTCTGGAGCGAGGGTCAGAAAGTGGCGGAAAGCCGGGTGCGTTTCAACCGTCGTGGCGAGGTGATGGAAGTCCATCTCCCACTCAAACCGGAGCCGCCCGGCAGCCATGCCTATGAGTTGCGCGTGGCCGATCCGGCGGCGGACGCGTCGGCGAAATCACAGCCCTTCGTCGTGGCGGTTAGGCAGGAGGGGCGGAGTGTCCTGCTGCTTTCTAACACGCTGGGATTCGAGGGGAAATTCCTGCGCCGTGCCCTGACGACCGACCGTAACGTGCGGCTCGATGGTTTCACCCGCTGGCAGAACGGCTGGGCGAGCATCGGCGATGGCGGCGGCACGGCCAAGGGCACGCTCGATCTGAGTCCCGCAGCTCTCTCATCGCGCGCCGCCGTGGTGATCGAGGATGTCAGCCCGGACGCGCTCAACCCGGTGCAGTGGCAGGCCATCGCCGATTACGCGGGTAAGGGTGGCGGGCTGGCGGTGTTAGGTGGACCGAATTTGTTAGCCTCGCCGTTGGCTACTGCTACGCTGGGCAAAGTATTGCCGGTGCCGGTGCCTGCGCCGCACCGCGACGGGCGTTTTGGTGTCCGCCTAACTGATGCGGGCCTGCGGCATCCGGTGTTCGGCCCCCTGTTTGAGGCGGTCAAGGATTTCCCCGCCTTGCAGGGCGCGAACTCGGTGACCGGCGTGGCCGGCAACGCGCAGGTGTTGATGGAGGCTGTCGCCGATGGTCAGGCGCGGCCTTTGGTCGTCGTGAAACAACAGGGCAGTGGGCGGGTGGCGGTTGTCCTGAGCGACACCCTTTGGCGCTGGCGGGTCGCCGCGCCGGGCTGGGCGGGCAAGCTCACGCCCTACGATACGTTTTGGGGACAATTGCTCGATTGGCTGGCCCCGGATCAGGAGGGATTGCAAAGCGCCGGTCGCATCGAAATGACCGCCGATCGACCGTTCTATCGGCAGGGCGACAAGGTGGCGATTCAGGCGGAATGGATCGGAAAAGGGGCCGCGCCGTTCCAATCGCTGGACACCACGGTGAAAGATCCAACCGGATCTAACAAACTGTTAGTTTTGCAAGCCGCCGTCTGGACCAACCCGGAAGGCCGCCGCATCAATGGCTTCCGTGCGGAGACGGTGGCCGACATCACCGGCGTTTATACCGTGGAAGCCCAAGCCGGCGAGGCACGGGCGAGCCTGCAATTCGCCGTCGCCGCCTCGCCCGAAGAACGGCGTGGTGAGGCTCCAGATGCCGGGTTTCTACACGCCATCGCCGCCCAAAGCAGCGGCGCTTATTTCGCCCGCGGCGAGGGGGAAAAGTGGCTGGAAACGCTGCCGAAACCCAAACGCCAAACCGAGCGGGAAGTGGTCACGGATGTGTGGAATCATCCGTTAGTTGTCATTCTATTGTTAGGATGCTTGGGCGGCGAGTGGTGGCTGCGGCGGCGCAGGGGGCTGGTGTGAGGAGTGTCTCCGATTTCATCCTCCCTTCGCCCCCCACCGGAGAAACGGCTAAGAGCGTGCGAAAAAATGAGTTCTCGCACAAGGCGCAGAGAAAGAAAGATTTTGGAGCTGCTAGAAAAAGTCGGCTTGCACGGATTTCCCTCAGAAAACCCTCGTCAAACCCCGCCGATATTACCCACCCTCCGACGGAATGAATTACAACGTGGTGCAAGATTAAGAAAAGACCAAGATGCTTCCTTTTAAACGATCCTACACCGTTTCAGCCGTGATCTAACCAGTCACCACCAGCTTCGGGATCGAGGCTAACAGGCGTTTGGTGTAGGCGGCTTCCGGGTGGTGGAAGACTTTTCCCGCCTCGCCGGACTCGACGATTTTTCCCTGATACATCACGGCGATGCGATCGGCGATGTAGTGGACGACGCTGAGATCGTGGGAGATGAAAATCATCGTCAGGCCGAGATCCTTTTGCAGGGATTTGAGGAGATTGAGGATCTGCGACTGGATCGAGACATCGAGTGCGGAGACGGGTTCATCGGCGATGATGAGCTTGGGTTCCGGGGCGAGGGCGCGGGCGATGGCGATGCGCTGGCGCTGGCCGCCGGAAAATTCGTGGGGGTATTTCCGCATCACCTTGGCGTCCAGCCCGACGGTGGCCATGAGGGTTTCCACGCGGCTGAAGAGGGCGTCGCCTTTGAGCTGCGGGTGGCGTTGGCGGACGGCCTCGGCGAGGGTGGAGAAAATGGTCATCCGAGGGTTGAGCGAGGCGTAGGGGTCTTGGAAGACCATTTGGAAATCGAGCCGCCGTTTGCGGACTTGCGAGCTTGTGAGCGTGGACAGATCCTCGCCAGCGAGCACCACCGCGCCGGAGGTGGGGCGGACGAGCTGCATGATGGTGCGGGAGAGGGTGGATTTTCCGCAGCCGGATTCACCAACGAGGCCGAGGATCTCGCCTTTTTCAAGCGACAGACTCACCCCGTCCACCGCCCGGATGAGCTGCTTGCCAGGCGAAAAAATCGACCCGCTGCGTTGGGTGAAATGGGTGTGGAGATTCCTGATTTCCAGATACGGCACGCCGGGGAGGATGCACGGATTCCGGGGCTTCGCACGGCTTATTTGAGAGGACGGTAAGTTCCCGCATGGGAGGAATTTTGTTTGGCTCTTGTGTCAGGTCGGCATCCCCCGCTACGGTCCGCCAAACTTCATGCGAGCTCAACCGTTCAAATGGATCGCGCGTGGGGAACCGTTTGAAAAACAAATCGACGGTTCGTCAGGTGGCTTTCCGCCGATCCTCGAACACCTGATCCGCCAGCGGGGCCTGCCGTCGGGCGTGGATCTGGAGGGCTACCTGCGCCCGCGGTTGAAGGATTTGGCCGATCCCTTCCGGATTCCGGATATGCAGGCGGGCGTCGAGCGCGTGCTGGCGGCGATTGATCGGCAGGAGGAAGTCTGCATTTACGGGGACTATGATGTGGATGGCGTCACTTCGATCACCCTGATGCGGCGAATCCTGATGGCTTATGGACTAACGCCACGCTATTTCATCCCCCGTCGTGGGCCGGAAGGATACGGCCTGAGCTCGGCGGCACTGGCCCGCTGCATGGCGGAGGGGCCGAAGCCGGATTTGCTGATCACAGTGGATTGCGGGACGGTCTCGATCAACGAAGTCGCGGCGCTGCGGGCGGACGGGATCGATGTTCTGATCGTCGATCACCACGAGCCGGACCCTGGCAAAAAACCGGATTGCTGCGCCCTGGTAAACCCGAAATGCGGCACCGAGTTCACCTATCTCTGCGCGGCCGGTGTCGTTTTCAAACTCGGCCACGCGCTGCTGAAAACCCGCCCGGTCGATCTCGATCTCAAGGAGTTGATGGACTTGGTGGCGGTCGCGACCATTTCCGACATCGTTCCCATGATCGGCGAAAATCGCCTGATGGTGCGCCACGGGTTGAAACACCTGCCCGGCACCCTGAATCCCGGCTTGCGGGCCTTGCAGGAAGTCACCGGCATGAACGGCACCGCAACCTCCATGGACGTCGGCTTCCGCATCGGTCCGCGCCTGAATGCCGCCGGTCGGATGGATGTCCCGGAAGATGCGCTGGCCACTCTAACAACCGACTGCCGCCGCCTCGCCTACGAGCTAGCGCAAAAACTCGATGCGTATAACAAGCAACGCCAAACCCACGAAGGCCTGATCCGCCGCGAGGCCGTGGAAATGCTCACCCGCGACTTCGATCCAGCCCGCGATCCGGTCATCGTGCTCGGTTCGCGAGCTTGGCATCACGGCGTGGTCGGCATCGTCGCCTCGCGCCTGATGCGGCAATATCACAAGCCGACCTTCGTCATCGCCATCGACGAGGACGGCATCGGGAAAGGCTCGGGCCGCAGCATCGACGGGATTTCCCTAGTTGAGGCGATCCGTGCGTGTGAGGACGATTTGATCGCCGGTGGCGGTCACGCGATGGCGGCGGGGCTCTCGATCAAGGAGGAAAACTTGGACGGTTTCCGCACCCGGTTCGCGGAATACGTATTGAACAACAGCAACGTGGAACAGCGGCAGCCCAAGCTGATGTATGATGCGGAAATTTCCTTCGACCAACTCTCGTTAGATTTTCTATCCAGCTACGATCTCCTTCAGCCATTTGGCAACGGCAACCCCCAGCCGGTCTTCATTTCCCGCAAGGTCGGCCTGAGCCGCTCCCCGCTGCACATGAAGAACAACCACCTGCGCTTCATGCTGCGTCAAGGCTACCACGAGCAGGACGCGGTGTTCTTCGGCGGTGGCGAGCATCCCTTGCCCGATCCGCCGTGGGACGTTGCGTTCACGATTGATAGAAATACGTTCCGTGGGCGGACCACGCTGCAACTCATTATTCAGGACGTGCGGGCGGCGGGAATCCTCTAGATCGGGGAGCACGAATACCATGCAATCCGCCGTAATGAGCGAGTCGCTCAGCTTGAATGGCGAGGATAGTTTCAGCGTCCAACGAAAAGCTATCTTGGCAAAAATGCCACGGACGCCATGGCCGAAAAAGCCGTGGATGAATTGCAAAGCGCCGGATTTCTGGAATTCGACGACAAATCAAAGGTTACTTACAAGCTTTGAATGGCGGGGCCGCCCCATCCAGACCATCGCCAAATCAGTTGATTTCTCTCAGCATTCCACGCAATTTCCGCTCCCTGAAATTTGCGGTTTGCAAGTCGGCGTTCTCGGCTTTGAATCGGTCCAGTCCATGAGCCATCCCACCTTCCGCATTGCCATCGGAGCCGATCACGGCGCCGTCGATTTGAAAAACGCCGTCGTCGCCCACCTTAAAGCCATCGGGCACGAGGTCACCGATTTTGGCACCCAAGGACACGCGTCGGTCGATTATTCGGATTATGCCAATCTCGTTGCCCGCAATGTGGCCGATGGCACCTATGATTTCGGCATCCTCGCCTGCACTTCCGGCGTCGGCATGTGCATCGCCGCAAATCGGCATCGCCACGTCCGTGCGGCCAATGTGCGCACCGTCGAAGAGGCCAAAATCACTCGCTCGCACAACGACGCGAACATCCTCTGCCTCGCCGGGAAATACACCGACAAGGAAACGGCAATCGCAATGACGGATGTGTTTCTCAGCACCGCTTTCGAAGGTGGCCGTCACGAAGGCCGCGTGTGCAAATCCTCCGGCAGCCGCATCGCCGAGACTGATCCCGCGATCTATGCCGCCATCACCGCCGAGGAGCATCGCCAACGCAACAACATCGAACTCATCGCTTCGGAAAATTTCACCTCGCCCGCCGTGATGGAGGCCCAAGGCTCGGTCCTCACTAACAAATACGCGGAAGGCTACCCCGGCAAGCGCTGGTATGGTGGTTGTGAAAATGTCGATGTCGTCGAGCAGCTCGCGATCGACCGTGCGAAGGAACTCTTCGGCGCGGAACATGCGAACGTCCAGCCGCACTCCGGCTCGCAGGCGAACACCGCCGTTTACTTCTCCGTACTCAAGCCGGGCGATAAAATTTTCACCATGGATCTCGCCCACGGCGGCCATCTAACACACGGCCACAAGGCGAATTTCTCGGGCCGTTTCTACGATGTCACTCATTACGGTGTGTCCCCCGACGACGAGCGCATCAACTACGACGAGTTAGAAAAAACCGCCCGCGAACTCAAGCCCGCGCTCATCACCGTGGGCGCATCCGCCTACTCGCGGATCATCGACTTCGAACGCATGGGTAAACTTGCTAGAGAAGTCGGAGCCTATCTGTTCGTCGATATGGCGCACATCGCCGGCCTCGTTGCCGCCGGTCTGCATCCCAGCCCGTTTCCCCACGCGGATTTCGTGACATCGACGACTCACAAATCCCTGCGCGGCCCGCGTGGCGGCATCATTTTATGCAAAGAAGAGTTCGCGAAAAAAATCGACTCCCAAGTCTTTCCCGGCATCCAAGGCGGCCCGCTGATGCACGTCATCGCCGCCAAGGCCATCTGCTTTAGTGAGGCGCTCAAGCCGGAGTTCAAGGAATATTCCGCACAGATCATCAAGAACGCCCAAGCCATCGCCGCCCGTCTAACGCATCATGGCTTCCGCATCTGCTCCGGTGGCACCGACAACCACGTCATGTTAGTGGATCTCCGCGACAAGGGCCTCAACGGCACGGACGCCTCCCACGCGCTCGATGAAGCGGGCGTCACGGTGAACAAAAACGGCATCCCCTTCGACACTGGCAGCCCGATGAAACCCAGCGGCATCCGCATCGGCACCCCCGCCGTCACCACCCGCGGCATGAAGGAAAAAGACGTCGAGCAAGTGGCTGATTTCATCGCCGAAGCTCTATCAGATCACACCAACACGGGAAAACTCCACGCCATCCGCGAGCGAGTCTTCGCCTTCAATCGGGCATTTCCGTTGCCATGGTAACGGAAAAGAATTTTCCTCTCCTGAAATCTTGTGAATGATGTGGGCATGGAAACAACCCGCTCGATCTCACAAACCGAGTTCTCAGCCATCGGCTTGCTTTGCGCGGCACCGATTTTGGGAAATGGTTACTTTGTCACCCTCGACGGCGGCAGCATGTCGAAGGCGGACTTTGTGCAATCGCAGTTGCAGTTTTTTCATGCGGTCGGCTTTTTCTCACGAAATCTGGCAGCATTGATTTCGCGCCTCCCCACGTCCGCCGGAAGGGCGGCTTTGGTACACAATCTATCCGAAGAACACGGCCTCGATGAAGAGCATCCCGCCGCTGGCTTTCGTCCGCAATTCGCCCATGACCGCACATTCGCCCGCTTTCTGGAAACGTTGGGAATCGACGGGGAGGCGTTGGCGGCAAGTGTTCCCGAGCCTCCGGTACGCGCTTTCAACCTCGCTCTCTTCGGTGCTTGTACCACGGAGTCGCCGGGCTTCGCTTTGGCCACCCTTGGCATGATCGAATACGCCTTCGCCGACATCAGTGCGTTGATCGGCCGTCGGGTGGTTAAGTTGGGCTGGGTGAAGGCCGGAGAATTGATGCATTACAACCTCCACGCGGAAATCGACAAGCGCCATGCTGCCGAGTTATTCGTGGCGGCGGAGGCAGCGGAAAATTCCAGCGAGCCGACAGTTTCCATTCTTGGCGGCCTTTCTTTTGGTAGCTATATCTTTGATCGGCTTTATAAGGATCTCATCCGCGAAAAATTATGACTGCCTCCGAGAAACCGCGATTGGAAGTAGATGCCCTGCGCACGCTCCATCAGCTTTCACACGGAAAGAATTTCCTCCGCTTCACGAGTTTCCTGAGCCTTTATGCCGTCAGTGCGGGCGGCGCGGTAATCCTATCCGGGAAGGTCCCGTGGTTTGTTTGTATTCCCTTGTGGATCGTCGCGGGTGCCTCGCTTCACGGGATCAGCCTGTTCACACACGAGGCGGTGCATGGCACGCTCTCGCGGAACAAGGTCGTCAATGCCTGCCTCGGTGCCGTCTGCGCGTGGCCGGTCTGGCAGAATTATTCCGCCTACCGGGTGCTGCATCTGGAGCATCATGCGGATCTGGGCGGTAAGCACGATCCCGACCACTACTCGAACTACACGCGTTGGACCTGGGGCATTTTCGCCCTCAACTGGATGCGCCTGCTAGTGGGTTATCCCGTCTATGTAACGGCCATCCCGATCCTCGGGTGGAAGCATGGCTCGTGGCGATCACGGGCGGCAATCGCCTTTGAAACCGCGTGCTGCGCAGCGCTGGCCTGGCTCGCATGGAGGTATGTTCCAAGTGAGTGGCTGTTCCACGCCTGGCTCGGTCCCATGCTTTTCATCAACACCATGGTCAACATCCGCGGCATGAGCCAGCACACGCTGCTGGAACACTCCGCTGACGAAATTCTCGGCACCCGCAGCATTCTAACAGGACCAGTGGTGGAATTTTTCATGTGCAACGAAAACTATCATCTTGAGCACCACCTCTATCCGGGCATCCCATGGTATCGCCTGCCCTCCGCCCACCGCCTGCTAGAGCCGGAACTGCGGCGTCGCGGAGCACCGTTCATCCGTTCCTACACGTCATTCGTCCTTCAATTCATTCGTCACAGCGTCAAGCGCGGGCCATGGAGCCGCGCCTCATGAAACCGGGTCCCGATCCATGGGTGACCAACGCCTCGAAGTTGCCGCTGGCTTTTTCCCAAGTCCGTGAAGACCCGCGGTTGGATCTCGAAATCGTGCGGCGACTGCCTCCGGGTGCCTCAGTGATCATGATCGCCTCGGGTGGGGAAACTGCCGTTTGCCTTGCGCGGCAGCCTCTTTCAAAGCTCGTGCTGGTCGATGTGAATCCATCGCAACTCGCCCTCACGCGCTGCCGGTTCCACCTCGCGGCGAGTTTCAGCCCAGAGAAATCCATGGCGCTGCTGGGTCATTTGCCAATGCATGCCGAGGTCCGGTGGGAGAACTGGTCTGGCATTTTCCGCGAACTCGATCTGTCGGAAAATGTGCTGGCCGAGCCTGCCTTCGTCGCCGAACACGGACCGGATCAATGCGGCCGGTATGAAGCGGCTTTCCGGGAACTGCGGCGCTTGCTAGCCCCTTGGGCCAAAGAAATTTCCAGCTTTCTTCTAACCACAGACCCTGGTTTCGCCAGCCGGTTCATCGCGCCGGACACGACCTTGGGCGTCGCGCTGGACGCTGGGTTTGCGCAGGCGCTAAGCTTGGAAAACCTGGTCGCGCTGTTCGGCGAGGGTGCGACGCGGAATCCCCGCCAGCCATTTCACCAGCATTTCATCCAACAGTTGCGCGCCATCACCGCTCGCCAAGCACCCGCGGAAAACCCATGGATCTGGCAACTTCTCGCCGGGAAATTTCCACCCGCCACCCCGGTCGATTGGCTGCAAAGCACCGCGCCAATCCTAGCACCACCCACTTATATCAATTCCGCAATGCTGGATGCATTGAGAGACACGCCCGCTGGATCCATGGATTTCATTCATCTTTCTAACATCCTCGACTGGTTATCACCGGCAGCAGCCCGCGACACCCTGGCCGCCGCCCACCGCACCCTCCGGCCCGGCGGCTTGGTCCTGATCCGACAACTGAATTCCAGCCTCGATATCCCAGCCCTGTTTCCTCACCTCATTTGGCATCAAGATGATGGACGACGCCTCCAGCGTGATGACCGCAGCTTCTTCTATCCGAAAATTCTACTCGCTTCACGGCCATGAAAATCCTCTGCATCACAGGCCCGCCACCGCCGGATTTGGCGCGTACCCTTGCCGGATTCGAGCAGCAATTCCGCTATCCGCTCGGTCCTACCGACTCATTTTCGATCTCTCACGGAGAAGACTACTCACGCTTTTTCCGAAGTATGGGAAAGGCCCGGGTCTATCTGGCAGAAATTTCCAACGAGATCGTCGGTTCGCTGGCAGTCGTCGAGCGGACCATCGACCTAACTGACGGAACTTCGATCCCCACAGCCTACCTCGGTGATGCGAAAGTGGTCGCGAAGTTTCGTGGCCGAACCGTTCTCGGTCGCTTGGCTGTGGCGGCCCGCGAGCAGATCATGGCCGCTGGCTTCAAGGCGGCCTTTTCCGTCGTGATGAACGGCTCGATTCCTTCCGACAAACATACCGGCCGGCTGGGGATCCCAAAATTCGAAGAACTCGCAAAACTTGCGATCTTGCGCTTCGACACCCGCAGACCGCTCGAAACCTTTTTGCAAACCAGTCGTCTCATGACGGAACCGTACCACCGACCTCGGGACGGCGATCCTGGGATCGCTTCAAAGATCCCGCCCCATGTCATTGCCGTGGACGGAGGCACAGGGCTTCTCATTGACACCCGTCGCGGAAAACGACTCTGGCGATCCGATGGCTGTGAAATGGTTTCCGCGCATCTGACCCAGTTGCGATGCACCTCAGCCAGCGGCCTCTTCAATCTGATCCAGGCTGCGATTAAAAAATCCGCGGAACTCGGCTATCCCGGGCTTTTCACAGCACTCCCTGTGGGACTTCCCATGGTCGATACCCTATTGGAAGCGAGTGGAGGGACCGTCACCCTCGCGGAAGCCAGTGTGTATGGAACCGGTTTGCCGAAGGGTGCTTGGATGATGAATACGTCGGAGATTTGATCGCAATCAAGAACCACGACATGACGAAAGCCGATGGCGATGAAGCCATCAAAGTTATGGTTTGGCGGGCTTGGTGGTTTTAGCTTTGTCCGCTGCCTTGGCTGGCGCGGCGGATTTCTCGGCTTTGTCGGGCTTCACCTCGACGGTGGTGGCGGTCATCGTGTATTGGATGGTGACCTTGGAACCCACCTTCAGCTCGCCGGTGACTTTGGTGTCGGCAGTGCGGGCGAGTTCCCATTTCTCCTTGTCCTTTTGGACGACGATTTTGGCATCGGTCACTTCAAGGACCGGCCCGGTGACCTGATAGGTTCCGGCGTGGGCGGTGGTGGCGAAACCGAGGAGGGCAAATGAGATAGCGGCGATAGTTGGTGTTTTCATAATAGTGTTTTTCAAGACGACAACTCAATGCAACCGCAGCCGTCGAAAGTAAAGCGTAAGTGTTAAAAACACCCGCACTCGCCTGAATCACTCCACCGCTTGCGCTCGTGGCACGGCGCGCGGGATTTCCGGATCAACAGGGCTGGCCTTGGGTGGCTCGGGAAAGGGATGGATTTCCACGGGGGTCGCTCTCGCGGGCGGGGGTTCTTCCTCGACGGGCAGGGCGCGGTTCGGTTTGACGAGCACGGCTTTGGCTGCGGGTTCTTCCTCAATGACGGCGGCTTTGGGTGGCGCGATCTTGAGTTGATCCTTGGTCGGCGGGGTTTTTCTCATGCGGATTTCCACCCGGCGGTTGACGGCCTGTTCCTCGGCGGTGCCGGTGATGACAATGGGTTCGTAGCGCCCGAAGCCGCGGGTGATGATCTTGGAGGCATCCATGCGGAGGGAGGTGACGAGGTAGTTTTTCACCGCCTCGGCGCGTTTGATAGAGAGGTTCAGGTTGAAATCGTCGCCGCCGACGAGGTCGGTGTGGCCCTCGATCCAGCAATAGAGGCCGGGATTGCGGTCCATGAGCAGGCCGAGTTTCATCAGGCCAATCTTGGCGCTCTCGCGGAGTTCGGACTGGTTAAACTCAAAGAGCAGGTCGCTTGGCAGCATGGTTTTTTTGCTGAGCAAGACGTTCGCGGGGAGGTCGAGCAGCTTGTCAAGCGAGGTGATACCGTCGAGCGTGCCGTTCTCGGTCTTGCCGTTAGCACCCTGCTTGATGAGATCATCGGTGAATTTTCCGAGCACCTGATCATCCTCCTGCTTTGAGCCGGGGTCCACCGTGAGTTGGCCGATTTGCGCGGGCTTGAGGTTGTCAGGCTGGCGGCCGATTTCAGGCAGCTCGGCAGCGATATCAAACCCGGATGAAACCTGTTGGGCAATGGCCACGGGACTGCCTTCCTTCGCGGGATTTTGTAAGCGCAGGGCATACTGCGCCTCGACGATCTGGGGTTTGATATCGATTTCCTGATCCTTCGGCAGGACGTTCAGGAGTTCGACATCCTCCAGTAAGGTGGCACTGTTGGTGGGTGGCTTCACCACGTCCTCGGGCGGCTGGGAGCGTTCGTTTTCCAAGGGCCGGACTTCGACACGACTGTTGATCGGGCGGGTGCTAAGTTCGTGAGTTTCCTCCAATTTGAAGGCGATTTTCATGCGATCCAGCGCGAAGAAAACCACGACGTGGAGCAGGATCGAGAGCAACATCGCCACCGCCGCCCACCAGCCAAGATGATCCGGACCGGGCAACCGATAGGTCCCGCTGTCCCGCGATGCGCTCCATGAATAATCGCTTGCCACGCCGCCACTATACGCCGTTGTAATGTGCTGGCAATCCCCAGAAAGGAGGATTATTCTCCGTTTGGTATCACACCTGCTCATTCAAAACCAACTCCCACCTACCATGGCCGCCAAGAAAACTGCAAAAAATTCACCGGAATCTCCTGCCAAGGATGCCGAGGTCACGCCAAAGCCCGCAGCCAAGAAAGCTGCGAAAAAGGCCGCAAAGAAGGCTGTTGCCAAAAAGGCTGTTGCGAAAAAAGCCTCGCCCGCTGCGAAAAAAGCCGCCGCCAAGCCTTCGCTGGACGCCATTGCCCGAGCCGCCTACCTCAACCACTGCCGTCGGCGGGAGCTTGGTCTGCCGGGCGACCATCAATCGGACTGGTTGGAGGCGGAACAACAGCTCGCGCAGCCCGAATAATCCGCCCGATTTTTCCGACTCTTCCGGCTTGGACAGCGGCCAAATCGCCGCCACAGTCCGCCGCGTGAACTCCTGCTCATCCTTAGGCATCGGCTTGGCCGGATTCGGAACCGTCGGCTCCGGCGTCTGGAACGCGCTGCAACGCAATGGCGAACTCATCACCGGGCGTACCGGCGGCGGCGTCGCCCTGCACATCGCGAAAATCCTCGTCCGCGATCTGACGAAGGCGCGTGCCACGACTGGCGATGTGCCTGCGGAAATTTTCACCACCGACTGGCACGCGCTCGTCAGTGATCCGACGGTCGAGATCGTCGTCGAGCTCATCGGCGGTATCACAGACGCCTTCGAGATCGTGGCTGCGGCCCTCCGTGCGAAAAAGCCGGTCGTCACGGGCAACAAGGCGCTGCTTGCCGAGCGTGGGGTCGAGCTGTTTGCGATTTCCCGGGAAATGGACACACCGATCCATTTTGAGGCGGCCGTCGCGGGTGGCATCCCAATCATTCGGACGGTCCAGGACTCATTCATCGGCAACCGCATTCACTCGTTTTCCGGCATCATCAACGGCACCTCAAATTACATCCTTGGCCGCATGACCGATGCCGGGCTGACCTTTGCCGCCGCCCTCGGCGAGGCCCAAGCGCTCGGCTACGCGGAGGCCGATCCCGCGCTCGATGTGAATGGCTGGGACGCCGCCCACAAGGCGATCCTGCTAGCCACGCTGGCCTACGGTTTTCCCATCGATCCGGCAACCATTCAGGTCTCAGGTATCGAACAGGTCCGCCCCACGGACATCAGTTTCGCGAAAAATCTTGGGTATGCCGTCAAGCTGTTAGCTGTCATTCGGGAACATGCGGACGGCGCGGTGGAACTGCGAATCCAGCCATCCTTTATCGCCCAGTCGAACATTCTCGCCTCCGTGCATGGCGTCTTCAATGCCGTCGCCGTGCATGGCGATACCGCTGGGGAGTCGTTGTTCTACGGGCGTGGGGCCGGCCAGGATCCCACCGCATCCTCGGTGGTGGCGGACCTAGTGGAAGCCGCCCGCTCGCTACGCCAAGCCAGCGGCCATCGCGGGTTCCTGCCATATCGCGAAAGCGGTCGCATCCTACCGGTGGGGGAAACCTCGACCGCGTATTATGTCCGCTTCGACGTGACCGACCGCCCGGGGGTGGTCGCCGAAATCGCCCGGGTCCTTGCGGATCACCGCATCGGTATTTCCGGCACCCATTCGCCAGTCAATCCCAGTAACCCGGACGCGGAATTCGTGGACATGGTCTTCCTCCTCCACACCTGCCCCTTCGGCAAGCTACAAGCCGCCCTAGCGGAAATCGAAGCGCTCGACTGCATCAACAGCACGCCCGTCGTTTTTCGCATCGAGAATCTAGGCTAACAGACTCTCACTTCGAGTCCTCAGGCGAGAAGCGGAAATGGCGCTGGATGCTGTAGTCGAAGAGAATGTTCTCCCATTTCACGCCGAGGCCGATGTTATGGACGACCCATGGTTCGTTCGCGTGATCGCCGGGGCCAGGAACGATGATGCCGATGTGCGACTCCGCGTTGGCCAGCGACCAGATGACGATGTCGCCTGGCTGATAGTCGGCGGGGTTGCGCGAGGTGGTCAGTGTTTCACCCTTGCGCTCGAAGAAACGCTGGAGATTCGGCACCCGGCGGTGATCGATGTTGGTGTCCGGAGCCGAAGCGCCCCAAAGCTGCGGATAGAGGCGGAAATTCGCCGCCATGTCCTCATGCACCATCACCTGTAGATCCATTTTCATGGCCCGAAAACTACGAATCACCACATCGGCAGCAACGCCCTTGTTCGCAGGCACGTCGCCGTTCGGATAGGCGATTTTAAAGTATGCGAGATCGTAAGTCACATTGTCCGCGGTGTGCGCCAGTGCCGCAGCCGCCAGACCGTCCTGGAAATCGTTAGAACTCTTCAGCGAGGATATCAGCAGATCCGCTTGCTCGGTGGAGGGTGCCGCCTGGGCCGCCTTGAGAAAGGGAATCAGCGGCTTGCCGAACCAAAATCCCATCGCCAAGGCGATCAGGATGATCACCCAGCCGCCGAAGAAGTTCCGGCGCTTTGGTTTTTGCGGGCGCAGGCCAATGTACTCGATGGTGTTGTAAAATTCTGAGCGTGAGCGGGACATGAAATTGGTTTGACGCCCGAAGTGAGCAAAATCCCGGCCAAATAGCCACCTAATTTCCACGCGTTTTGCGAATACTTTCAGGGATGGCCGCATCTCCAGCCTCGACAGCAAATCTACGGCTTGCGCATAATCCAAGGCATGACGGTTTTCACCAGTCCCCGACCTCTGGTTTGGGGTGAGTTGGACGTGCCGCTGCAAGGGCTGGTGCAGGACCTCAACGGCGCGCCGTTGCGGCAACCGGCGGCTTTTTGTCTTATTCGGGATCCTGCGTGTTTGTGGTTCATCGCCCATCATCGCCAAGCTGCCCGGATTCACCCGCAGGCCCGACCCGGCGCGTTCCATGCCGGACTCTGGCAGTATGATGTCGCGGAATTGTTTCTAGCAGACCCGGCCGGCCAGCGATATTTCGAGTTCAACCTTGCGCCTAACGGAGCTTGGTGGTCCTGCGAGTTCACCGCGCCGCGCGTGCGGGCGGACGAGGCGGACATCGCAATGCCTGGCGTGGCGACTTTTGCCGATCTATCGCCGGACGGCTCATGGCTGGCGGCCTTGGCAATCCCCCTGGACTTGCTGAAAGCACGGCTTGATTTCGGCCCGGCAACCCGCGTTAATGTCACCATGATTCTGGAATCACCGGACCAAAAATTCCTCTCCGCCACCGCCCTCGGTGCCGGTGAACCGGATTTCCACCAACCACAACGGTTCCGGAGCGCATCATCTGTGCCGCTCTCAACTCCCAGTTAGATACCCCATCGTGATCCGGCGTTTTCAAATTGAGGATCTAGTGCTCCAAGATGCTTCGGGGGTGGTTTTCCGCGCGATAGACTCGGAAACGAACGAGCTTGTCGCGGTCCGCCGGTTTTTCCCCTTCGGCCCGGGTGGCGGCGGCTTAAGTGTTGACGAGCAGGCCGCCTATAACATCGCCATCGCCCGCCTGATTGGCGTCACTCATCCCGCTTTGTGTACCGTCATCGGCGGCGGTTGTGATCCGGTCGATGGGATGCCTTACATCGCGACCGAGTGGCTCGAGGGGATGCCTTTAAAAACCTATGTGGATGCCAAACCGCTCTCCCCGGAGAATGCCACTCGACTCATTTTAGAAGCGCTCGACGTTTCCCAATTGCTGTCGGAAACGCTCGCCGAGGAAGTGGTCTGGGTAGAGACCGGACTGCACACGATCCTCGTCGGCGATGCCGCCACCGGCCGGGGTTTCACGTTCTCGATTTCCCCCCTGAAAGGCTTGGGAAAGCACCAACGCCAGCGTGGCTTGGATGGTCTTGTCGGTCTAACCGAAGAGGTCATGGGCTGGCGTGGGATCGCTGTTGAGGAGCAAGCGGCGGGTGGTCTCGGAGCCTGGCTGAAATGGTTGCGTGGCGTGGCAAAAACCACGACCCTGAAAGAGGCCCGGGAAATGTTAGCCGCGTCGCTCAGCGTCGAACCACCGGTAACAGCTCAGACCATCCCGATCAAGCGACCGATGGGGCAGGCTCCCGTGCTGATCCTTCAACGGAAAAAAACCTCTGACAAATTTTCCTTGTTGCCTGGAGTTGCCGCCCTGTTGCTTATCGGCCTCGGCGCGGCAGGACTCGTTTACTGGCACAATCTGAAGCATCGAATCCCAAATGTTGACCTAGCGGCCGGCAAGGTGGCGATCACTAGGCCGGAACCCATGGCTCCCGCCTCCACAGCAATTTCACCTGAAAAGCCTGCACCCACCACGGCTGCCGAGCCAGTTCCCGAGCCCAATGCCGTCCCAGGTGAGTCGCCGACAGAACAAGCGACCCACAAAGCCGCTGAGCTCAACGCGGCGGTCCATCACAATGTTACTCCGCAACCGGCCAGTAATCAGCCATCTTCGCTGCGTGCCGACGGAGTTTACACCATCGTAAATGGAGATCTTCTTCTCGCCCAAAAAGGCGAAGTTAGTTTCGAAGGGGTGCTGACCGGAATTTCCTATTCGCGTGGCGGGGCGGTCATGTATCTCCTCTTTTCAAAAAAGCCAACAAATGTCGAACCCTGCGGAGCGATCAATACCAAAGGCGCGTCTGCCGGCTTGGAAGAAGCGCAAATCAAGACTCTGATAGGGAAGCAAATCAAGGTGCGGGGCAAGGTCTGGAATCAAGCGGTGCGCAAGCTCCATCGTCCCGTCATTGTCATTGAAAGCCGGGCGGCGATTACTCAGCAGCCGGAATAAACAAGCAGACCTCGCATTACATCCCGGACTGATGGCGGACGGACTCGAAATCCAGGCCGAATTTCGCTAAATACTTTTTCAACCGGTCCGCATCGTTGGTCACGCTGCGTTTGTTTCTGGAAACGGCGAAAATCTCACGCCCGGCATCTGACATCGTCCTGGATCGTTGGCAAACAGCAACGACATAGCTGAGTTGCACGCGATCAAATGGATCGAGCTCCCCTAACACCTCCGCGCTGAGCGTGCGTTCAAGATCCGCCCTTTCCACTTGCGCGGCGGCTCCCGGACGCTGCCAATTCTCCTGCAGTCGCTGGATTTCCTCATCCACTTCCTCTACCCGGATGCGACCGCGTGGCGCGAGCGTAGCCATCCGTGTGACAGCGGCGTTGAGGTCGCGGAAATTTCCTAACCAATGGCTGTCCGGTGCTTCGGCAAATTTCAGGAATGCTTGCTTCGCCTCCTTGTTGAAACTTGCCTCACGGCCATTTGTTAAGCGATGTTTATCGAGCTCATATTCCAGATTCGGCGCAATGTCCTCGCGGCGCTGCGATAGAGCTGGCAGTGCGAAAGTCCACAGGTGGATCCGTGCTAACAAGTCCTCTCGGAAACGCCCGCTGACCACGGCCTCGCGAAGGTCGCGGTTGGTTCCTGCGATGAGTTGGAAATCGCTCTTCACCGGTTTGTCAGCACCGACGGGGAGGAAAGTTTTGTCCTCCAGTGCCCGCAACAGCATCGCCTGTTCATCGGTGCCGAGCTCGCCGATTTCATCGAGGAATAACAGCCCGCCGTCCGCCTCACGCAAGAGTCCGGGCCGATCTTTCTGTGCCCCGGTGAAGGAGCCGCGCGTGTGGCCGAACAACGCCGATGCCGCCGTGTCACCTGTTAGCGTTGCACAGTTCACTTCCACGAAGTTTCCCCGCAAGCCACCCCGTTGTTTCCGCAGCTCGTAGATCCGCCGCGACAACTGCGATTTCCCCGCGCCTGTCGGACCTGTTAGGAGCATCGGCGCCTTCGACGAAAGCGCGACCTTCTCGATGCGATCAATCAGCCGGTTGAAACCGGCATTGCGCGTGGCGATGCCGCTTTTTAAAAAATCCGTCACCGCCGCCTGCTCACGCGCGAAACGGGTGCTGAGTTGGTCGTACTTCGAGAGATCCAGATCGATCACCGAGTAGCCGGGCTTCGGAATATCGCGCGAGGATTTCGCGGTCGGCGGCTTGGTCTGGATCAATTTTCCCGGCAGGGTTCCCGCCTCGTTCAGTAGGAAAAGCGAGATCTGCGCGATGTGCGTGCCGGTAGTGATGTGGATGAAATATTCCTCTTTGTCGCGATCAAACGGATAGCCGCGAGACCAATCGTGCAGCGCTGCATAGACAGTTTCCAAGTCCCACGGGTCCTTGCCGAAGCTGATCTCATGCAACCGCGCCGTGGTTTCCGGCGAGACCTGGCGCACGTCGTCGATGACCTGATTGGAAATTTTCGAAAAATTTGGCTCGGCCAGCAATTCCAGCCGGTCCCACAGCAGATCCTCATGCTGGAACAACGAAACCGTAGGCCGCCACGCATCCCAGCGCCGCACATCCATGCCACTGTCCAAGTTCGTTCCAAGTAGCCCGATTACAACTCGCTTCATGGATAAATATTTAGCGAATATTCTAGTTATGAATCAAGTGAAGATATGCCATCAATTCTTTGAGAAAACCAAAAAACATTTCTTCTCATTTAAAATCAATGTCTTACAACTCTTTGAATGACCAAAAATTCATCTTGGCATAGCCCGTGCCAATACAGAATCCGTCCGCAACAACCTCGGACACACCCACATGGCCAACAAGAACGTATTCCAAACTCTCCGCGGTGCATTCGTGCCAGCAGCCACCGTCCGCAACGACGCCGGAACTACCGCCTACGAGCTTTCGCCAAAAGCCACGCTCGCCCGCCTCGCCGCCACCGGTTGCCTGACCCGGACGTTCTACGCCTCCGCCGAAACTCAGCTCGACCGCGTGCTGGATCTGGCCAACCAAGTGGATGTCGATTTCCTCGCGAAGACCGCGCTTTACGCCCGCCGAAAAGGTTTCATGAAAGACATGCCAGCACTGCTCTGCGCCGTGCTCGCCACTCGCGATCTCGATCGGCTCATCGAGGTTTTCCCCGAAGTCATCGACAATGGGAAAATGCTCCGGAACTTCGTGCAGATCCTCCGCTCCGGCGTCACGGGTCGCAAGTCGCTCGGGTCGGCTCCAAAGCGCCTCGTCCGGCAATGGCTCGAACGCGCCACGGAACGCCAGCTTATCCAGGCAACCATCGGCAACGATCCGTCTCTAGCAGATGTCGTGAAGATGGTCCACCCGCGTCCAGCCGATGCCTCTCGGGAAGCCTTCTACGCTTGGCTGGTCGGAAAGCCTTACGATGCCGCCGCCCTGCCGGAGACGCTTCGCGCCTTCGAAGCTTGGAAAATTTCCCGGATGGGAGAAGTTCCTGCTGTCCCGTTCCAAATGCTCACCGCGCTCGATCTCGGTCGTGGCGAGTGGACCGGCATTGCCAAGAACGCCTCCTGGCAAACCACTCGGATGAATCTCAACACCTTCGCCCGCCACGGGGTCTTTGATTCCAGCGCGATGGTGCATCTATTGGCAGCTCGTCTAGCAGATCCCGATCTCGTCCGGCGCGCGAAGGTATTTCCCTATCAGCTCCTCGTTGCCTTCATGAATGCGGGGAACGACGTGCCAGTGGAACTCCGAAACGCGCTCCAAGACGCGATGGAAACCGCCATCTCTAACGTCCCGGAAGTCGTAGGGAAAATCGTCATCTGCCCGGATGTTTCGGGGTCCATGCAAGCGCCCGTCACTGGTTTCCGCAAGGGAGCCAGCTCGAAGGTCCGCTGCATCGACGTCGCAGCCCTCGTCGCCGCCGCATTTCTTCGGAAAAACCGCGAGGCTCGGGTGCTGCCATTCGAGGTGAAGGTCGTGGATGTGAAGCTCAACCCGCGTGATTCCGTCATGACCAATGCCACCGCGCTCGCCAAGATCCGTGGTGGCGGAACCAACTGCTCGGCACCGCTCGCATTGCTCAATCAGGAAAAATCGACTCCCGATCTGGTGGTCTTCGTTTCCGATAACGAATCCTGGGCCGACCCAAAAGCCAATCGTGGAACCGCCATGATGGTCGAGTGGGAAAAGCTCAAGAACCGCAACCCGAAGGCGCGGCTCGTCTGCATCGACATCGTTCCTAACATGACCACGCAAGCTCCCGATCGAAAGGACATCCTCAACATCGCGGGTTTCAGCGACAACGTCTTCGACCTCATTGCCAGCTTCGCCGCCGGTGCTGATGGAGCCGACCACTGGATCAAGCAAATCGAACTCCAACCTCTAACACAACACATGAAAACCGCCTAAAACCAAAGTGGCTGGAGCATCCCTGCTCCAGACCGTGTCAGGAGCGTCCCGCTCCTTCTTGAATCCGTCAGCACGGCGGATGCCGATGAGACTACATCGTTCAAAACCGAAAACCAAAACAGTCTCATCACCACTCGCCGCCGTGCTGGCATTTTTCAATGTCGCGAATGCCCTGGAAGATTACACTTGTCGCCGGTTCGATCCCGGCCCTTGCACCCGCAAGGTAGCTCAGTGGTAGAGCAGTTATCCCGATCTTTCAAATCCTTGTCGCACTTCCCTCAATTGCTGAATGCCTGCGAGACTCCATCGTAACCAGCGGGTTCAAATCCCGCACGTCTCGCAAAATCTTGTCAGCATCCATTTTCCGCGAATGCAGGAAAGTTTACAATTGGACTCATTGGTCGCCGGTTCGAATCCGGCCCCGTGCAAACGGGTAGCTCAGCCTGGATAGAGCAGTGAATGAAAACTTTCCAAATCCCTTGTCGCCCCTCTTCAATCTCGAATTTCAAATCTTAGATTTCAAATCCACAGCCCATGCACACCATCCATAAAACCGACGAGGCCCTCGGCTTCATGCCACTTCCTAACGATGCCGGAAAACCGATCACCGTCGTCGGCACTGATGCGATCCGTGATAACTTTGATGACGCCTGCCTCCAACAAGCGATGAATTCGCGGCTGGCTCCCGGTGTCACGGATTTGATTCTGAACCCAGATGCTCACTCGGGCTACGGCGCACCGGTGGGTTGCGTTACGGTTTCGCCGACGCATATCTATCCGGGACCTGTCGGTGTCGATATCAAGTGCTCGATGTCGTTGCTCCAGCTCGACATTCCCGAGGACGCGATCCTCGACAAGCAGACGCGACGCGCGCTCATCAACGCCATCGTCGAACGCACTCCAACCGGTGCCGGACGTGGCCAGCGTTCGGTGAAAAAGAGCCGTCGTGTGGACCGCGATCTCGGCGTGCTCGCCGTGACCGAAGGGGCCACCGCACGGGTTTGCGATGCGCTCGGAATTCCACCCGAATGGGCGGATCATTGTGAGGACTCGACCCACCGCGGCCACGATGGAACCTACGACGCTCTTCGTAGCCGTCTCGATTTCATTCTGGAATCCGGACGCGTCAAAAACTTCGCCGACAAGGCCGGACAACTCGGTTCCTACGGTGGCGGAAATCACTTCGGCGAGTGCGAGATCACCCGGGTGATCGACCGTCCTTCGGCACGTGAAACCGCCGATGTCTTCGGGCTGCGCGACGGCCATGTTTCCTTCCTCAGCCACTGCGGATCGCGCGGACTCGGCAATCTGTTAGCACAAGGCCAGTTCAAGGATCTGGAGAAAAAATTCCGCGATTGGAGCACACCATTCCCTGCCGGCGACAAGCAACTCGTTTACGCCCCGCTCGGTTCTCCCGAGGCGAATGCCTACATCGATGACATGTCCATCGGCGCGAACTTCGCGACCGTGAACCATCTGCTTATCAACGCGCTTGTGTTGGAAGCTTTCCAAGAAATCCTTCCAGGTTCTAACGGACAGCTCGTCTATTTCATTTCGCACAACATCGCACGGGAGGAAATCGTGGGTGGCAAAAAGTCGTGGGTTCACCGTAAGGGCGCGACGCGTGCGGTTCCCGGCGGACATTTCTCGCTGGCCGGAACCCGCTTCGCCGCAAGTGGCCACCCGATCCTGCTTCCCGGAAACCCACGCGATGGCTCCGTCGTCATGGTCGCCGAGGGTGGAGCCGAGCGCACCGCCTTCTCGGTCAACCATGGCGCGGGCCGCTGCATGGGCCGCAAACACGCGGCACGGACGCTCGATCAGAAATCCGTGGACGCTGATTTCGACGCGTCCGACATTCTAACGAACTGCCGGAAATATCCAATCGACGAAGCCCCCGACGCCTACAAAAACTTCCCCGAAGTCCTCCGCAGCGTCGAAGCCGCCGGCCTTGCGCGACAAGTTGCGAAGCTACAAGCCCGCTTCGTCATCAAGGACGAAGCGGCGGCGGATGACTGATGAAAACAAGAAGAATTTAACCGCAGATGCACGTAGATGAACCTAGATAAGAGAAGAGCTGTAGGAGGGTAGGGACGCGTACAGTTATTCCGCTCGTCACTCCCGACTTCTTATCCCTTCTTCCATCTGCGTTCATCTGCGGTTAAAAAACTCTTCTTTTAACGAACCATGAAAACCATTCAAATCGACGGTACGAGCGGCGGCGGACAAATGCTCCGCACCGCGCTATCGCTCGCCATGGTCACCGGCCTGCCGTTCCGCATGACGAACATCCGTGGCAAGCGCCAGAAACCGGGCCTGATGCCAGTTGTCTTCTTAGAATGATTCTAACGGAGGAACCGCGTTGAATGTGACGAAATTGTCACTTGTACGATTTTATCGAGTATGTCTCAATGCTCCGCGTGTCTAAGCCGAAGCAAAAAATCATCACCGAGGAACAACTCGCTGGCTGGAAACTACTCGAACGTTTTCTCGA
>JANXMQ010000075.1 GCA_025354565.1 Akkermansiaceae bacterium | reverse complement strand
CTGATCTTCAATGCAGCGTTCGGCCTCGGATGACAGCAGCAACTCGTAGTCCATCAGCTTGCAGTCCGTCGTTGATCGGCGCGCTTGCGGAGCCTGCCCATCACGGTCGTCACCGGTGCACCGGGTTCTCCCGCCGCGTAGCTTTCCACCGCCTCGCGAAGCCTTAGGTCCATTCGATATTCCTCCGCATCGTGCGCCATCTTTTCAAACGCATCCAGCGAGAGCACCACCACTGAGGCCTTGCCGTTCTGAGTGAGGATTCGCGCCCGTCCGCCTAGGGCGAGTTCCTTGGCGTGTTGTTTCGTGTTGCGTGCGAAATCCGTCAAACTTACGACGTCTTCTTTGAGGTCAATTTGCATGGGTGAAAACTCGCACATTATTCCGTGCTTGCCCAGACATTTCCGGCAAGGACGGCCTCGTCCACGTCTCCGAACTCGCCGAAGGCCGCACCGAAAACGTGGAAGACATCGTCAAAAAAGGCGACGTCAACACGAAAAAGAGGGACAATAAGGTCCCTTCTCCTTATTCCACAAATCATAATGCGCGGCAGTATAAAAGCCGCCGAGCACGAAGCCCAGCAGCCCGTCGCTGCTGAATAAGGAGTCGCGACCTTACTGTCGCCTCTTAATACCAACCCTCACCAAACCGGCTTCGAGTCGGAGGATTACGCATCATTCATCGTCAAATTTCTGGCAACGAAATCCAGCTCGAATACGCCAACACCCGGGACGCCGTCTATGAACTTTACGAACAGATTCTTGAGAATCGCGGTAAATAGCTTTCCTGTCCGAGACGCTCGCCGGTATCATCCGTAAACCACCCCCTTCACGAAAGCATTGCTCGCCGAAATCAACACTCTCCTCACCCGCATCGAAGCCACTCATGGCGTCCGCATCGTCTATGCCGTCGAGTCCGGCAGCCGCGCGTGGGGTTTTGCGTCGCCGGACAGTGACTACGACATCCGCTTCATTTTCATCCGGCAGGCAGAGTCCTACCTGTCAGTGCAGGAAGGTCTGGAATCCATCGATATGCCCTTGGAAGGTGAATTGGATGCCGGGGGCTGGGACATCCGCAAGGCCGCGAGGCTGCTGGGAAAATCCAATGGCGCACTCGTCGAGTGGCTGCACTCGCCAATCGTTTACCGGAATGAGAACGGATTTCGCGAGCGCTGGCAGTCGATGGCCTGCGAAATTTTCTCGCCACGTGCGTCATCGGATCACTATCGCGGACTCGCGAAACAAATGGTGCTTGGAAAACTTCGCAATGAGCGCGTCCGGGCGAAGGATTATCTTTACGCGCTCCGGGCGGTGCTGGCGGCGAAATGGATCAGCGAATCACACTCAATTCCGCCCGTGCCATTTGCCGAACTTTTCGCTACCGCGTCTTTGGGTGTTCAATCACTGATTCCAGAGTTGCTAGACCACAAGGCTCGCACAGCAGAAAGCGAGCGGATGGAACGGCTCCCGGAATTGGATGCGTTCCTCCACGAGTTTCTGGAAAGCACGACAACCCTGCCACAAGGAAGCGCTAACTTTTCCTCACTTGACCGCCTGTTGCGAAGTGAGATCCGCAGTCCGGTCAAGCTTCTCCAGCCTGCTGATTTCACTCTGGAGCGCATCCGTCAGCCGGATCTGTTATTATTGGATTCTGTTGCCGGCAGCCACGCCTACGGTACGGCTGTCAAAGGCTCAGATGAGGATCGAAGAGGTGTCTTTGTCGCACCGCGTTCCTTCATCGGGGGACTGGACGCCATCGAGCAGGTCGCGGATGAACGCAACGACCAAGTCTATTATGAACTCGGACATTTCGTTGCCCTGCTTCTCAAAAACAACCCGAATGCCTTGGAACTTCTGGCAATGCCGGAGGACTGCATCCGCTATCGGCATCCGTTGTTCGATTTGCTGGATCCGTCGATTTTTCTTTCCAAACTCTGTGCGAGGACCTTCGGGGAATATGCGATGGGCCAAATCCGCAAGGCGCGCGGGCTGAACAAGAAGATTGTCAATCCGCAGCCGGAGAAGCGCTTGGCATTGCTGGATTTCTGTCACGTGCCACAAGGGCAAGGCAGCGTGCCGGTGCTTGAATGGCTGTCAGATAGAAATCTGGATCCGCGGAAATGCGGGCTCACTTCTGTCCAGCACGCCGCCGGAATGTTCGCGATCTATCATGATCCGGACGCCAGCTATCGCGGCTTGGTTTCGCCCAAAGACCCGGACGCGCTTATTTTCAGCAGCGTCCCCAAGGAAGCCGAACCGATTGGTTGGATGCAGTTCAGCCACGACGCCTTCCGCGCCCATTGCAAGGCGCACCGGGAATATTGGGAATGGGTCAGCCAACGGAACGAGGAACGATACACCAATAATGCCCAGCATGGTCGTGGCTATGATTCCAAAAACCTCCTGCACACGATTCGCCTGCTCGACATGGCCAGCGAGATTGCCCGGGAAGGCGTGCTCCGCATTCGCCGACCGAATCGTGATTATTTATTGCGTGTTAGATCCGGTGAGTTTGAGTATGAAAACCTCGTCAGTCAGGCAGAGTTTCAACTCTTGGAAATCATTGCGTCATTCGAAAATTCCAATCTTCAGGATCAGCCTGATCGGGAGCGAGTGAATCGTTTGTTAGTTAGTCTTCGCGAAACATTTTGATCAATACAACCATTTCTCAAAACCTCAGCTCCATCTCCTCCGCCCATTTCCGGAGCATAGGAATCCGTTGGGGGAAAACGTAGTGATTCCGCCGGCCCCGGACCTGGAAGATCCTGCGGGACCGGCGATTGTCGCCGATTCTGGAAGCCTCTGAAAAAACCCAACTAACACACGATGAAAAAACTTTTACTTATCACAGGCTGTGCCCTCCTTGCGGCGACGGCGGTTCATGCCGCTGACGCCACTGTTTATACCGATTCCGTCGAAAAAATTCTCAAAGCCTCATGCATCAGTTGCCACCGATCCGACAAAAAAAAGGGCAAACTCGACCTTTCCACTTACGAGTCCCTGTTGAAAGGCGGACGTAGCCAAGCGAAGGGGAAGCCCACCGTGAAAGCCGGCAATGCTGACGAAAGTCTAATGATCAAGCTCATCTGCCTACCCAAGGATGACGAAGACCACATGCCGCCGAGCGACAGCAAGGCTCACCAAGTCACGGACAAGGATCTGGCCTTGCTGAAATGGTGGATCACCGACGGGGCGAAAAAAGACACGAAGTTGGCAGATGCCAAGCTGCCGGAGGATATCAAGGCCACGGCCGAAGCTCTTTCCAAAAAGCAAATCGCGCCCCCTCCTCCATCAAAAAGTGGTGACACCGATGCACACGCTAACAAGTCCAAGCACGAAGAGGAGGAAGATGACGATGATGACGAATAAGACCTTCGTTTGAAATCCCGGAGTTGATGACTTCAATGTCTTCCCTGACCAACCACTAGGTTCGCCGAATGCCATGAAAATCCTCGTCACCGCCTTCGGGCCGTTTGCCGGTCGTGCTGAAAACGCCTCGTCACTCGCGCTGCATGAATTGCGAGTGGTCTTTCCGGAAATCCTCACTCGCATCCTGCCAGTGGACTCGGTACTCGCGCCGGCCCAGCTTGAGGAGACGCTCCATTGGCTCCGGCCCGACGTGCTGATTCTGCTAGGTGAGGCCGCTGGCAGTAACTCGGTCCGGTTAGAAACGACTGCATGGAACGAACTGGATTTCAAAATCCCGGACAATGCCGGCCGCCAGCCGACCGCCCGCGCGATCTTGCCCGGTTCACCCGCTAGCCTAAGCGCGACCCTGCCCATGGGGGAATTTCACACGCTGCTCGCCGCCAACGGCCACGCCGTCTCCCTCTCACACGATCCCGGTCGCTATCTCTGCAATCAGGTGTTTTACCACAGTCTTGCGTTTATTGAACTCAACGCCATCACCTGCCGAGCTGGTTTCATTCATCTCCCTCTCGCCCAAGACTACCCGACCGCCCGGGCCGCAGCGGCGCTTGGTCACCTGCTGCAAGCGCTTTGAAAAGCCGCCACCCAGATTTCGTTTGCCGCCCGGCTGCGCATACCTAAGCTCCGCACCAAGTCCATGTTCCGCATCTTTTGCCTACTACTGTTAGCCGCTTCACCACTCTTCGCACAAGCCCCGGCCCTGCCCTCCGCAGTCTATAAATCCGTGCTCCGCGTGGAGGTCGCCACCCAGGTTCCCGACTATCAGACGCCTTGGAATTCCGGCCGATTCAGCGGCGGTATCGGCACCGGTTTCCTCATCGGGAAAAACAAAATTCTCACCAACGCCCACGTCGTTTCTAACAGTCGCCGCGTCCTCATCACCGTCTATGGCAGCCCGAAAAAGTATCCGGCCAAGGTGGAATTCATCGCCCATGATTGCGATCTCGCGCTGCTCTCAGTCCAGGATTTCACCGACTTCGAGGGCTTTCCCACCTTCGAGCTTGGCGAGGTGCCGAGTCTCGAATCCCAGGTCCGCGTGATCGGCTACCCGGTCGGTGGCGAGCGGCTATCGGTGACGCGCGGCGTCGTTTCCCGCATCGACTTCCAAGCCTATTCCCACACCCGCGCGGATTCCCATCTCATCGTCCAGATCGATGCCGCAATCAACCCCGGCAATTCCGGTGGGCCCTGTGTCCAGGGGGACAAAGTCGTCGGCGTCGCCTTTCAGGGTCTCACTCAGGCGAACAATACCGGCTACATCATTCCCACCCCCGTCATCCGCCGTTTTCTCAAGGACATCGAGGACGGAAAATATGACAACTACGCGGACCTTGGGGTCGCCGAATTTCCTCTGTTCAACCCCGCGATGCGCAAGGCCCTTGGCTTGCCCAACGATGGCAACGGCGTGCTCATCAGCAACGTCGTCCCCACCAGTTCCAGCGACGGCATCCTCAAGCAGGGCGACATCCTCATGGCCCTCGACCGCAAGCCCGTGGACAGCGCCGGCATGGTTACCATCGACGGCGAGGACGTGAACCTCAATGAAATCGTCGAGCGCAAGTTCGCGGGCGACACCGTGGCCGTCGGCTACCTGCGCGAAGGAGTGGCGCACACCGTGGAAATCAAGCTCAAGCCTCTTGAGTGGTCGCGCATGTATGCGGTGGAGTATGAAAAAACGCCGCGCTACCTCGTCTTCGCCGGACTCGTTTTTCAGCCGTTAGATACTAACCTGCTTTCCGCCACTAAACTCGACGACATCACCTTGCGTCGCCTTTACACTGACTACGTGCCCAAGGGGCTGTTTGAAAAACACCGTGACATCGTCGTGCTCACCCGTGTTGAGAGCGATCCGGTGACCAGCCAGCTTGAGAATTTCAGCGGTTTCGCCGTGGACAAGATCAACGGTGTCGAGGTCCGCGATCTCGCCCATCTCCATGACCTCCTGCACCCGCAAGTGATGCCGGAGTTTTTCGTCATCGAACTCTTCGGAGCCGAGCGTCCGGTCGTCATTCCCGCCGCCATGGTCGCCGGGGCGAACCAGCGGATGCAAGAAAACGGCATCATCCACTTGGAGAACCTGAAAGACTGACCCATGCCCCGCGTCGGCATCGCCCTCGGCTCGAATCTCGGCGACCGACTCGCCAATCTGCAAGCTGCCTGCAAATGCCTGCGGGAAATCGCCACGCCGGGCGCACCCTTTTTACAAGCCTCTATCTATCAGACCGAGCCGTTGTTCTGTCCGCTTGGCTCGCCGTTTTTCCACAACACTGTCGTCGAGATCGACTATTTCGGGAGCGCCTTTGAGCTCTTGGAAATGACCCGGTCCATTGAGCAAAAACTTGGCCGAACCGGCACCACGGTGCGCAACGCCCCACGAATCATCGACGTCGATTTGCTCTATTTCGGTGACGCGGTGATCGACACTGAAGAACTCGTCCTCCCACACCCGCGCCTCGGCCAGCGGCGCTTCGTCCTCCAACCGCTCGCGGAAATTCGCCCCGACCTCATCCTTCCCGGCCAGACTCAGGACATCGCAACGTGGCTTCGTTACTTGGCAACCACTGAGCCGCCACTCGTCCTCGTCACTGAGGCATGAGAAAAAATCTCGTTGATCGGGTCGGCTGACTCATGCGTTAGAGTTCCTGATCCAGTGGCCTATCCGATGGGGATGCTGTCCCACAGTCTGGGTTGGGCATATCCTGCCAACTTTGGGCACTTCGATCCTAGTTATCTACCTTTTTGGAACATACATGATCGCGTAATTTCAAAAAACTCTGCCAGACCGCATCATGAGCTATCAATCGCCCGTGATGGCGTTGTCCCGAATTCCCCTGCCCCCTCTCCCCCCATGACGCTTTCTCCTCGCCTGCTGCGAAACATTGCATCCTCGATGCGCCGTCTTCGATCAGGCCAGCGCGACACCATGCAACTGGCCGTTGTGATCCTGTTGGACGACGAAACCGCGCACCATTCCAACGCTGTGCGGAACGGCATTTACCGGAAATACGGCCGTAATCCGGCGCTGGATGCCCACCCGCACATCACGCTCAAGATGGGCTTCCCGGCCCAAGACACTGCCCCGTTCGAAAATTTCGTCGAACAGATAGCGGCCAATACAGCGCCCTTCGAGGTCTCGCTCCGCGACTTTGGTTTTTTCGACGAGGGGATCCTGTTTCTCAACGTGGAGCCGAATCACGAACTTGAGAATCTCCGTCAGCGAGTCCTAACGGGCCTGCTGGAGCAATACGGTGTCACCGCCGAGGTCGTGGAGGGTCCGCAGTTTCACTTCCACGTCACCCTCGCATACGGCTTGTCCAAAAGGGACTTCGCTGAGCTGAAGGAGTCCTTCTCCCAACAGGAACTCCGTGTGGCTTTCCAAGCGAAGCACATCAACCTGTTTCGCCACACGGGGCGACAATGGGTGACCTGTAATCGCGCTCCACTCTGCGGCGTTTCGTCTTCCTCGCCTAACCCATTGAGCCGGCAGTCATGGAATCCGAACTAACAGACCATCTGCTCTTCCGCCGCCAGTTCATCCTCAGCAGCGAGGCGGACCACGCATTGCATGGCGGCAAGCAAGTTCTCATCGGCGCTCGCCACCACCTCAGCGCGCATCCAGATCTCGAACTGACCCACGTCGCCAGCGGCGGGAAATCGCTCACGTTGCTCGGATTCGCCCTTGATCCAGACCACCCGGAAGCTGGCAACAAGCAAATCCTGCTGCGCCTCATGGAGGTAATCGGGACATGCGACGATGTGTTCCAACACATCGATACCCTGGGCGGTCGCTGGGCCCTGATTGTGCATGACGGCGCTGAAACAATAATGCTTCACGACGCCACCGCGCAGCGCCAAGTCTATCATGCCCGCGACGTGGCGACGGGAGCCGTGGTCTGTGCTTCGGAACCCGGCCTGATGGCCGAGAGGCTTGGTCTAACCATGGATACCAAAGCGGTCGATTTTATCAAGTCACGCAAAACGGACGACTTTGAAATCTACTGGATGCCCGGGGACACCTCGCTTTATGCGGAAATCTCTGCCCTGCTGCCCAACCACTGCCTTTCCTTGACGACTGGGAACTGTCGGCGTTTCTGGCCGCTTCAGCCGCCCGCTCCCATCCAATACGCACACGCTCTAACGGAATGCGTGCGGCTATTGCGCGGGCAGCTCCGGAGCGTCGCCTTGCGCCACCCGTTAGCGGTTCCGATGACCGCCGGATGGGATAGCCGGCTCATGCTGGCCTTGTGCCGTGACCACGCGGATGATCTTTACGCCTTCACTCTGGCCTATCCGAATCTACCCGTCGATGCGAGGGACGTGGCGGTCCCGGCGAAACTGTTAGCAAGCATCGGCATCCGCCATCATGTGATCCCCTATCCGAAGACCATTGATGTCGTTTTCAAGGAAATTTTCCGCCGCAACAACGCCTCCGCAAACGAGGCCTACTGCGCGGACGTCCAAGCGTTAAATGAAGTCTATCCGGAAAACCGCGTCTGCGTCACCGGCGACGCAGCGGAAATCGTGAAATGTTATTACGCTCGGAAACGCCCTGGCCCAGAGCCAATCTCTTCCACGGAGCTTGCGGATTTCAGCCGCCTTGGCAGGCACCCGTTCGCCATCGAAGCCTTCGCCCGCTGGCTGGAAGACGCCGACGCTCCGCCCATCGACCTGCTGGACCTATTCTGCTGGGAACAAATGTCTGGCCGCTGGCAGTCCAAAGTGCGCGCCGAATACGACATGGTGCAGGAAAGCTTCGCCCCACTCAATAACCGGCGGCTGCTGGTCACGATGCTGACCGTGGACGCCGGGCTGCGGCGTGCGCCGGACTACCGGATGTTCACCGACCTGATCACCGGCTTGTGGCAAGAAGTTCTAACTGAACCTATCAATCCCCCTGAAACGACCCGCCCCTCGCGCAGGCTGATAGAAGCGGTGAAGAAAACCGGCGTGATGCGGCTCGTTCCCGAAACCACCAAGAAGAAGGTCAAGGCACTCCTCCGTTGAAACCAAATCTTTCCCTAACTTTGAAAACGAATTTGATACCCCCACCTTGGAAATTTGATCCTCCGGCCAATCTCCGGATCGTGGACGTGCGCACCCACGATGAACTCGCACACCACGCCGATGCCTGGGCGGACCTGCTGCTCCAGTCGCCCGCCGCCTCGCCGATGCTTTCGTTTCCGCAGATCAGCGCGTTTTTCGAAACACAGGTTCAACCTCCGCAAGCCTGGCTGTGCCTGTTCGTCTATCAGGGCGACCGCATGCTCGGCGTGTTTCCTCTGATCGCCGCACGGTCCATCGGCGTGCCGGGTTTCAAGATGCTCTTCCTCAAGACACCCTACAACATCCTGCACACCGGCGGCGTGGACTGTCTAACATTGTATGGCCGCGAGGAGGTGATCGAGGTGCTGGTGGATTATCTCTCCCGCATGCCGCGGGCGTGGCCGCTCATCCGGATCCGCGAGGTTCCCGAACACTCGCCGTCACTGGTCTGCATGAAACGTCCGGGTGCGAAACTGCTGGCGATCCAGAGAGTCCGCGGTGGTGAGAACTACATCCGGATTCCTGCCACCGTCGAAGAATTCCATGCTGGGCTCTCGTCGAATTTCCGCCGTCAGTTAAAACGTGGGCGGAAAAAACTCGATGAACTCGGGGACGTCCGTTTCCTGTGCCGCGACGAATCACGCGCACCAGATGAAAACATGCGCCGTTTCGAGGAAGTCGAAAACGCCGGCTGGAAGGGCGAAGAGAACTCCTCGATTAAGGCGGACGAGAGCAACGCAAGGCTGTATGCGCTCGCGGCGGAACGCTTTAGCAGACACGGCTGGATGGAGTGGAATTTTGTGGAGACCGGAGGCAAAAGCATCGGAGCCCACTACGCCGTGCGTATCAAGCGCACGCTCTTCCTCCTCAAGATCGGCTACGATGAGGCCTATTCGGCATGTTCGCCGGGCAACCTGCTGCTGGAACAGATCATCATCAACGCCTGCCTCGACGGCGATCTGGACGAGATCAACTGCGTGGCCGAGTGCACATGGCACAAGAACTGGGCCATGGAGAAACGCCTGCTCCACAATCTTGTCATCCTGCCCAAGGTGCCAGTGCTTTCCACACTGTTAGGAATCATCTTCCGCTCCAGAAGCTTTCACCGGCTTCAGGAACGGTTCGACCACAAGCCGCTGCCCGCAATCACTTAACTCTCACCCGAAAGAACCATGCACATCAGGAACCCTCACTTGGATCCACGCCCGGCCCTTTCCCCGAAGCGCCCACGGCCCTCCCGTGGCATGTCGGCCTTCAGTGGGCAGCTCCGCCTTTCCCCGCTTCAAGCGGCGATGCTGCGCGGCTCGCTCGCGGAGACAAACGGCGAAAACGTGGAGCAGGTGGAAATCGATTTCGCCGTAGGCGTGCCGATGGGAAAAGTCGTTTCGGCGTGGAACCTGACGGTGGGCAGGACAGCCGCGCTGCGGACCAGGTTTGTGATCCGCGACGGAGAACCGTACGCCTGTCTAACAACCGGAGTTAAACCAAGCGTCCAAATTGAAAACGATCTCCCGCCATCCTGGGAAACCTGGCTTGCCGGAGACCGGTTGCGACCCCTTCCGCTGGATGGGGGGCTGCCGTGGCGGGCGGTCTTCTGGCCGCAAGCCGGCAAGTTAGTTTGGACCTTCCACCATGCGCTGTTGGATGGACGTTCGATCGCAAAGACCCTCCGTGCGTTTCAGGTGCGCCTAACAGGAGGAGCGGATCCCGGAGTCTTGGAACTCGCAAGCTCGCCAGATCCCACGGCGGATGAGATCGCGATGGCGGCGGATTTCCACCGTCGTGCGTTTTCCTTGCTTGAGGCCGCGCAGCCGGAATTCCCAGCGGACCTAACGGACTCGCCAGCCTGTTCACATCTCTGTCTCGGCCCTGAAACCGCTGCGCGCATCGAGGCCGCTGCTCATGAAATGGATGTGACCGCAGCCACCCTGCTGACTTGGGCGTGGGGGCAGGCCGTCGCCCGCTCCGCCGGCGCGGATGCTGTCGCAGTGGGGCAGGTCCGCTCCGGCCCGCCAAAACCCGGACAGGCGGGCTTTTCCATGAACACGGTGCCGCTCCTCATCAAACGCGCGGCGGCGGGAACTGCTAGATCCGCTCTAACGAAATTCCGCGAGCACTTGCTGGCCATGCGTTCCATCGAAAACGTTTCACCTCAGGCCCTGCCTCCGGGCATCTTCCAGGAAACCGGTGGACCATGGCCCGGCGGAGTGATCATGGTGGACCACGGCACGCTACACCACCAAGTGGGCATATCCGATGCCATCAGGGCAATCACGCTGCACGAACTCGGAGGCGAACCCTTGCTGGCCAGCGCCTGGCTTCATCCAGAGCTGCGCCTTGAGGTGGAGGTAAGTGGCAAGCCCTGCGGCAAGCGCGCGGCGGAATCCCTGCTTCAACAGTGGGCGGCCATTGTGAAGGCTCTCGCGGTGCGCCCCCCTGACGAAATCAAGGGCCTAACCGAACTGCCCGCGCCGATGCGTGACTCGCTCGCGTCTTGGGAAACCGGCGGTGAACAAGCCGCTCATCAGAATTTAGCCACGGCATGGCGCGATGCGGCGGCAACCTTCTCCTCGCAATGTGCGCTATGGACGCCGGATTCCTCGCTGACTTATGCGGAACTCGCCGCGCAGGTGGAGCATCTGGCAGCCATGCTTGCGGAAGCCGGTGTTAGAAACGGACAGACCGTCGCCAGTATTCTCTGGGCGCGGAAACATCTCGCGGTGGTTCTGTTAGCCGTCGCCCGTGTGGGAGCAATCAATGTGCCGCTGGATCCCACCCTGCCGAAAAACCGGCTACTCTCGATCATCGAGGATGCAGGTCCGTGCATCATCGTCAGCGATTCACGGGAAGGATGCGCGGACTTCTCACTTCCCTGTGTCACCGTCAACGGCCTGTCGGGAAAAACCTGCGCGGCGGAGCTACCTAACAATCCTCGAGCCACGCTTTCCATACTTTATACATCCGGCTCAACCGGCAAACCGAAGGGCGTGATGATGGTGCATGGTGGCGTGACCAATGAAGCGCGCGGCATGGCCCGGCTTGCTGGCGTCGGCCCTGGCGACCGGTTCCTGCAATTCGCATCGCCCGGCTTCGACGCTTCGCTTGAAGAACTTCTGACCACCCTGCTCAGCGGAGCCACGCTGGTGCCCCGCCCTGAAAATCTATCAGCGGACCTTGACGAGTTTCAGAAATTCGTCCGCAACGAGGGCATCACGATCCTCGATCTATCCACCGCACACTGGGCCGCATGGTGCGCGTGGATGGTTTCTGAAAACGGCAGTGTCCCGGAAAACGTGCGCACCACCATCATCGGTGGCGAGCGGGCATCCGCAGCGGCTATCAAGGACTGGTTCACCGCTAACGGACGCCAGCACCTGCTCATCAATACCTACGGACCGACCGAGGCATCCGTCGTCGGCACTGCGGAGCTGGTCCAAGGCGACTGGAACGAGTCCGGGGATCCGGCCATCGGCCGACCGCTGCCCGGAGTTTTGGCGAAAGTGGGTGACGCCTCGGGACGGAGAATGCCACCCGGAGCGGCAGGCGAACTCTGGCTCGGCGGCATCTGCGTGGGCGAGGGCTACTGGAAACGGCCAGACCTAACAAAAATGGCTTTTCGTTTCATGGACGACTGCTGGTGGTATCGCACCGGCGACCGCGTCTGCTGGGACGACGATGGAAAACTCCGCTTCCTCGGCCGCCAGGACGATCAGCTCAAAATTCGTGGCAACCGCGTGGAACCCAACGAGGTGATCCGCGTGCTTGAAAGCCATCCCGGCGTGTCCGCCGCCCACGCGGGACCAGTTCTTGGCCATGCGGGAACGAACGTGCTCGCCGCATGGGTCCGCTGGATCGAGCCACCCGAAGAAGGCTGGCCAGGCCTGCTTGCCGCCTACGCCGCAGCCCATCTCCCGACCGCCGCCATTCCCACACGATGGGCCGTGGTGGACGATTTCAAACTCACCGAGCGCGGAAAACTCGACCGCCGAAAACTTCCCGAACCGCTGCTCACTGCAAGTACCCACGCCTCCTCCGATCCACCAGCCACTCCCACGGAAAAACAACTCGCCGCCATCTGGTCCGGCTTGCTCGGCATCCAGACCATCGGTCGCGACGAATCGTTTTTCGAACTCGGCGGCCACTCGCTCGCAGCGCTCCAACTCTTCGCCAGAATCGCGAAAGAATGGAAAGTCCGCATCCCGATGGCGGCCTTGATCCAAGCCCCCACGCCACGCATGTTAGGCGAGTTGATCGACCGCGAGAGCGCCAGGCATTCCGGCGACAGAGCCGCCCGCTCCATCGTCATACCTGTTAGGCCACAAGGTCATCTACCGCCGCTGTTTTGCATTCATGGTGGCGATGGCGGAGTGTTCTTTTACCGTGATCTCGCCGAGCATCTCCCGCCCGGCAGGCCCTTGCTTGCAATCGAATCCCCCGCCCTCTCCGACGATGAGGAGGCGGCACCCGTCACGGTGGCGGAAACCGCAGCAATCTACGTCACCGCTCTGCGAGAACACCAACCCACCGGCCCTTATCATCTCGCAGGTTATTCCTATGGTGGCCTGCTCGTGTTTGAAATCGCACGCAGACTGATCGCCGATGGCGAGACCGTGGCCTTCGCCGGACTTTTCGACACCATCAATCCCGCCGCCCCCATCCGGGAATACACCCTGTTAGAAAGAGCCGAAGTGTTCTGGGAGGCCCAGGATCATCCTGACATACTCTCCAAGTTTGGCCGCATTCTCGCACGCACCGGTGAGGGTCTCGCCAACCGCTTCCGCATCAAGGGACAGATCCGCGCGGCAAAGAGTGCCGGGATTACCGAGCCTCACAGCAATCTGCGGATGATCAAAGTCCGCGAGGCCCACTGGGAGTCGATGCAGATCTATCAGCCCGCGCCGCTCGACTGCCACATCACCCTCTTCAAGTCACAGGCGGCCCAAGACAAGTTCGAGATCCCCTCAGATTACGGCTGGGGGCCACTGGTCAGCTCGATGGACATCGTCGAGGTCGAGGGCAAACACTTGACGATGTTCGCCGCAAGTCACGTTGAGGCCCTCGCACGCGAAATCACTAGCAGGTTATGAACGAAGCGGAAAATTTCACGACTGGATCGCATCCGGAAATAGGTTTTTCATGAACGCAATCATGCCAGCGAACAGTTCATGGATCGAGTGGAGCGCGTGCATCGTCTCAGCGTCCGCAGCGGTGGTTTGCTATTTCAAAGGCCGAGCGTGGTTAATTGGTGGCATGCTGGCACTGGTCGCCGCGTGGCTGTTTGGCACGGCAAAAGGTCTGCTGTTTCCCGCCATATTCGGATGTATCGTGTTCTGGTTTTTGTGGAAAGCTGGCGACCGTTGGAAATGGACGGGCTTGGCGTTGGCGCTCGGAGGGTCTGTGGCGGGTTTATTTCTCTGCTGGTTGTTTCCACTTCCCGAAATCCCAACCTTGTCCGGTCCTTGTGTAATCGGGACGCTGACTTTCGAGATAGCTGCCGATGGCCCGGCTCCCGCGCTCGTAGTGCAAGCTTGGTATCCTGCGAAGGAGGACAAGGCCGCACCTCTCTCGCCGTGGCTGGCCGATCCAGAACTCGCACCGCGATTTCCGTTCCATCGCATTGGCAAGGCGCTGGCCCGTTCTCGGATCGGGCTGGATCTATCTGATTTTTCCATGCGCTATCCCGTGGTTTTTTACGAACATTCATGGACCGGCAACCGCGAGGAAAACGTGGCGCAGGTCGAGGACCTCGCAAGCCAGGGTTTCGTCGTGATCGCGACGGATCATCCCGGTCAAGCAGGACGGGTGAAATACCAAGATGGCAGGGTCATGGTTACCCACTTGCCGAACTCATTCAAACTGGCGTCCGAGGGCGAGGTTGTGGATTTCGAGAAACTCGCGGAGACCTGTATCGAGGAACGGATTCGGGATCTGGTTAGAGTTAAACAGGCGCTGTCTCGTGGTGTCCCGAGCCCGCTGGCGGGTAGGCTGATTTTGGCGAAGGCGGGTGTTTTTGGATTCTCCTTTGGCGGAACCTGCGCCCTGCGATTGTGCGCGGTGGACCCATCGTTTGGCGCTGGTGCAAACGAGGACGGCATGTTTCTGGGGAATGAAAAACCGCGCGGTCCATTTCTGTTCTTTGACGAACAAATGCCCGGCTGGCTGCTCAAAAGCGCAAGCCCACATGAAAGTCCGGAAGACGCGCAGACTCGTCGTTCTGAGTCACGCATCCGTGAGGAAATGGGCAAGCCTGATCGTTTCCGCGTAATCATGGACGGCACGCTCCACCCGGCCTTCATGGACCGCATCTTCACCTGCCGGATTCCCTGGCTCGCGCGCGTCGGCACCCAGCCCGCAGCGGAGGTACACCGCATCATCACCCGCCAGCTCAGCGCGTTTTTCAAACGGGAACTGCTTCTGCCAGTATCGGCTCCGGTTCTGCGATAAGTGTCTCCCGTGCAGGCCACTCAATGCACCTCACCGTGGCATTGTGGGAGATCGCCTCGGGGAGGTTGAACGCGGCATTTCCTAGACAAAGAGTGAGCTTCACTTTATGAGACTCTTCAAGAAACCATGAAACTTTCCAGAACATGGCGAAATACGCTTTTGTTGGGTTTGGCGTTCGGCGCAACGTATCTTGTAATTCTCATGGTGTGCTCAGCCCTCGCGATCAATCCCGGGATCGGGGAAGGTAATTACATGGATTCCAATTCGAACCGTTATCAGCTTGGGATTTTTATTGAAGATTATTTGAGCGGTCCCGTTTCCGCTCCGCTGCTCCTGTTGATCCCACTAACAGTTGCATTACACACCAATGTCATATCTTGGTGGCTGATTATTCCTTACATCATGGTCTTGGGAATACTGCTTGCCTTGTTGATCCGGCTCATCACCCCAAGAAGGCACAGGTTTAATTCACGACGTTAGATGACGGAGCCATCCCGCCCTCACGCCAATCGAGCACGGCGAGGCCCGGGAATTTCGAGAAGTTGCGGAGATTGCTGGTGACGGCGGGGAGTCCGAATTTAATCGCGGTGGCGGCGATGAAATGTGGCTGGGACCTTTGGCCCCAGACCGTTGGATGAGGCGTCTCGCCTCATGAGATTGGCTGGGAGCGGGACGCTCCCGCAACGGACTGGCGCAGGATGCGTCAGCGACTTGGAGGTTACTCGGCGGATTTGGCCGTTTTCTTGGCAGCGGCTTTTTTCACCGGGCGCGGGGGGAAATCGAAGCCGATTTTACCGTCCTTCACGTCGAAGGTGAGGTGGGCGTCGAACTTGCGCTTGGTGCGGTTGGAAACGAAGCCTTTGAGGACATCCGTCTTACCGGCACCAATGAGCTTGAGGATCTGCGCGGGCGGGATTTCGCACTGGAGGATGGTCTTGCCGATGCGGATGCCGTTAGGGTCCTTTTTGGTGACGATTTCAGGGACGTGATAGGCTTTCTCGGTGGCGTAAACCTTGTAGGATTTGCCGTCGTCCGTCTTGGCCTCGCCGATGAGTTGTTCTTCGGTTAGTTCGGGCGCGGCGTCGCGGTCGTCACCTTCGAAAACGAAGTTGATTTTGAATTTTGCATCGAGTTCGAGGGCAGCATCGAAGGGTTTGTTGAACTTGGATTTGAAGCCGGTGAGCGGGCCGACGAGCTTGGTGGTAAAGAGTTGGGTGGCTTCGTCGGTGGTGAGGAGGCGGCCGGCGATGTGCTTTTTCGCTTTGAATTTGCAGTCCGGCTCGCGGCATTCGTAGGTGGCCTCGGTTTGCATGAGGCTGGGTGCGCCGCAGCATGGGCAGGCGACTTTGAGGTCGGGGAAGACCTCGCTCTTCGCGAGATCGGCGGCTTTGCGGGCCTTGGTGCAGATCTCGTTGGTGTAGGCGATGATTTCCTTCATGAAATCGCCGCGCTTGAGATTGCCGTGCTCCATTTGGCGGAGTTTGAATTCCCAATCGCCGGTGAGTTTGGGCGAGTAGAGGCCTTCGATTTCCATTTCACGGACGAGGGAAATCAGCCTCATGCCGCTGCCGGAGACGAAGAGTTCGCGACCTTCACGGGCGAGGTATTTCTGGGAGATGAGGCCCTCGATGGTGGCGGCGCGAGTGGCCGGTGTGCCAAGTCCGCGTTCGGCCATGGCCTCGCGGAGTGCTTCGTCGTCGATGAGTTTTCCTGCACCTTCCATGGCGGAGAGGAGGGTGGACTCGGTCATGCGGGCGGGTGGCTTGGTTTCCTCGGCATGGACCTCGATGGACTCGACGGCGGCGGTTTCGCCAGTGCTGACGGGGCAGAGTTCATCCTTGCCAGCGGCGACGCCCGGGCGACGGCCATAGACTTCGAGCCAGCCGGGCTTGATGAGGATGCGGCCCTCGGTCTTGAAGGTGTCGGCGGCGATGCGGGTGAGGCGGGTGGTTTGCTCGAACTCGGCGGGCGGATAGAAGACGGCGATGAAGCGCTTGACGATCATGTCGTAGAGCTTCTGCTCGGCTTCGGAGAGTTTGGCGAAATTGCCAGTCGGGATGATGGCGAAGTGGTCCGAGACTTTCTTGGAATCGAAGACGCGGCGTGACTTGTGAAGGCGGGGCCCATTTTCCGCAGAGCCGGAGAGCACGGCCTTGGCGTATTTTGCGACATCGAGGCCGCTGTTGCCGACATCCTGCATAGTTTCGCGGACGTTGGCGGTGTAGTCCTCCGGCAAGTAGCGCGAATCGGTCCGCGGGTACGTGATCATCTTGTGCTTTTCATAAAGCGCCTGCGCGAGCTGGAGGGTGCCCTTCGCGGAAAAGGGTGCCTCGCGCTGAAGAGTGGTGAGGTCGTAGAGTTGCGGGGAAATCTGGGCGCTGGCCTTTTTTTCCTCGCTGACAATGCCGGTTTTGCCCGTGCAACGGGCGACGATTGCTTCGGCGCTGAGCTGGTCCCAGAGGCGCTCGGGCTTGGAGAGCGGGGCGGATTCATCCTTTTTCCAATTTTCGTCGATCCACTTGCCAAGGTATTCGCCCGCCTTGACGCCGAAGGTGGCGTGGACTTCGAAATACGGGGTGGGCTTGAAGGCTTGGATCTCGGCCTCGCGTTGGGCGAGGATGGCGAGCGTTGGCGTTTGGACGCGCCCGGCGGCGGTGATATTGAAGCCGCCGTGGCGGGAATTGAAGCAAGTGAGTGCGCGGGTGGCGTTGAGACCGACCAGCCAATCCGACTCGGAGCGGCACTTGGCGGCATCGGCAAGGGGCTTCATCTGCTCCTCAGAACGGAGGTGTTCCCAGGCTTCGAGGATGGAATTGTTAGTCATCGACTGCATCCAGAGCCGCTTGACGGGCTTGGTGATGCCGCCGATTTCGACGATGTAGCGGAAAATCAGCTCACCCTCGCGGCCGGCGTCGCAGGCATTGACGATGAGATCGACATCCTTGCGCTTGGCGAGCTTGAGCACCTGCTTCAGGCGGGCCTCGGAATCGGGGATCGGATCGAGTTCGAATTTTTCCGGGATGGCGGGGAGGACGCCGAAATTCCATGCGAGTTTCTTGCCATTCGGTCCCATCGGCATCCGAAGTTCGACGAGGTGACCGACGGCGGAGGTGATGACGGCGGTATCGTTTTCGTAGAAAATATCGCGCCCGGCACCCTGTTTATCGAACTTGCCTAGAACCTTGGTGAGGACCTTGCTCAGGTCATTCATGACGCTGGGTTTCTCGGCGATGATCAGTGTTTTTCCCATGGTGAAAGAGTTCCGTGTGGCGGCTACGGGCTGAGGGACTAGACTTGCGGGGGAGGATTTGGCAAGCGGATTGGTGAGATTTTCGCGAACTTGAGCAACCAACCCGCGCAAACCTCCCATCGCACCGTCTGCGTCAGAAGCGCAAAAAGCACCTGCCAGAATTACTCTGACAGGTGATTTAGATGGAACCGCCTTGCTATCTCCAGAGGCTCAGACTGAGGCTTCTGCGTTCACTTGACTCATGGCTATGTCAGTCAACGTCTCATCGGCCTTGGACTCTTCCAGCAGCGTTGCGGACAGCAGTTTCGCCGCATCGGTGTGGCCGAGGCATTCGGCAAAGGTGCGAAGCGTGCCATAGGTCGCGATTTCATAATGCTCGACCTTTTGTGCCGCAGCAATCAGCGCGGCGTCCAGTGCAGAGGAATCGTGATATTCCTCTGCCAGTTCATCTGCCTCTTTGAGCAGTCCCTCCATGGCCGGACATTTTTTGGAACGCGGGGAAAGCCCGAGTCCGGCGAAAATTTCGCCGAGGCGCTTCACTTGGTTTTCGGTTTCGCCCAGATGGCTGGTGAAAGCCTTGCTAAGTTTTGCATCGCGGGCGACCTTCGCCATTTTTGGCAACGCCTTCACCAGTTGTTTCTCAGCCCACAGGATATCCCGCAGCAGATCGACGAAAAGGTGTTGGAGTTCAACGTGCGGATCGGAGTCACTAGATGTTGTTTTCATAAGTTAATGGGGAGTTGTTGCGGGTTCAGAGATCCGCGATGGCTTGGCGGATGTCCTCCTTGGTTTGGCCGACTTTTTTCTGGAGACGGCCTAGCAGTTCGTCTTCCTTGCCTTCTTCGAACATGAGATCGTCGTCGGTGAGGTCGGCGTATTTTTGCTTCAGTTTGCCCTTGGTTTCATTCCAGGAACCTTTCATTTGGAGTTTGGTCATGATCTTGGTGGTTGGTGTTTTGATGTGCGCTCCGTCGTTGGTGAGGGGTGCAACATTACTTTTGCAAGATTCTGGCCAAGGCAGATTTGGAATTGGAGATGCTGTAAATCAATGACTTATAAGCTATTCATCGATTTGTTTGCATAAACCGCCCGCGCAAAATGCAGGCTGTCGGGCGGCGGACCGTGCAATTTTCAAGAACTCTCAACGCCGCGCGTAGCGGAAGCCTGGAAACACCCGGACCAGCCGCCGCATTTCCAGCTTCATCAAGGTCGCGGTGACGACGTGGGCGGGCAGGCCGCTGCGCTCGATGATGCGGTCCACGGCGGCTTCGTCCGCAGTCACGGCGGCGAACACCGCGGCTTCTTCCGGTGGCAGTTCGGGGAGCTCGGTGGCGGGTTCCCGTGCGCTGGGTTGCCGGGCGAAAGGCAGCTCGCCGAGGTCGTCAAGGATGTGGCTCGCATCCGCCACCAGCGTTGCGCCGTCGCGGATGAGCTGGTTGCAACCGGCGGAGGTGGGCTTGTCGATGGGACCGGGGACGGCGAAAATCGGTTTGCCGTATTCGGAAGCGAGATTCGCGGTGATCAGCGAACCTGACCAAGCGGGGCACTCAACGACCAGCACCGCCCGCGCCCAGGCGGCGACGATGCGGTTGCGCATGGGAAAGGTCTGTTTGTCCGGCGCGGTGTGCAGCGGGAATTCGGAAACGACCGCGCCGAAGCCGGAGGCGATTTTTTCCGCGAGGACTAAATTTTCCGGTGGATAGAGTTGCGCCAGACCGGAGCCGATCACTGCGATGGTGCGGCCGTTCGCAGCGACGGCGGCCTCGTGGGCGGCGGTGTCGATGCCACGGGCAAGGCCGGAAATGATCGTGAAACCGGCCTGTGCGAGTTGATAGGAAATTTTCTTGGTCGCCTGCGTGCCGTAGTTCGTCGCCCGCCGTGAGCCGACGACACTGATGGCATGGCGGTCGCGCGCCTCCAGTTTTCCCCAAACATACAGCAGCAGCGGCGGATCGTAGGCCTCCCGCAGTGGGGTCGGATAGTCGGCATCGTCCTGGGTCACGATGGCGATCCCGCGCTCGGCGGCTTCGCGGATCTCGGCAAGCGGGTCGGCGTGGTCCTGCCAGTTGTGCAGAATTTTCGCGGTTTCCTCGCCGATGCCATCCACTCGCATGAGTCGGTCTTTGGTCACGCCAAGGATGGCGGTGGGAGAGCCAAAGGCCTCGAGCAGTCGCCGCACCCGCACCGGCCCGATCTTGGGCAATAGATTCAGGGCGACGAGTGCTTCTTGCGTGGTCATGTGGCGCAAGACTGCCGACCAATCGTCCGCGCGTCAAAGCGGGTTTTCGACTTTTGAAATGGTGCCTCGGTTAGAGCGCGACGCCCACCCCGAGCGAGAGCCGGTAATCGAATTGTTTGGGAATCATTCCCAGGCGATTTGGCGTCAACTCGCTCACATGAAGCGTGTAGGATTTAGGAATACCGAAGGTTCCGGCTCGTAGGACCGAGAGCGTCACTTTCTGCGGCTTGCGGTTGGTGTGGATGCTGATGTTTTGCGGCAGCTTATTGCCGACTTGCACCCGGAGCAGCACCTCGGCGTCCCCAGCGGCGATGCAGAACACGCCCATGGGGCAGCGGCTGTCGTTTTTCACCCCAAGGAAGGTGACTTTCAGGTCCATGTCGAATCGCTGGGTTTCGCCGACGCTCATATTGGTCAGCGGGGCGAGGCCGATGGCGGCGGGGGCTTGGGCGGAGGCCATGCTGCCGCCGACGATGAAGCCGCAGGTTCCGATGGTAAGCAGGACGGACAGGGCGACAGCGGTGAGGGAGGCTTGTGGTTTCATGGGATGAATTTTGACGATTATATTTCTCAGTGCAATAATGATCCGTGTCCAGGGGGGATTTGGATCATATTTTTAAGTGGCTCAGGCCAGTGTGAGGTGGAAAGGTCGTGAAATTCCATATCGAATCATGCATCCCAAGCAGATTCAAAAGCCGAACAATAAAGCCATGCGAGGCAATCGGCGACGACGTCCCTAGTTGAATCGGATCTTGATCCACCGGTGCCTCAGGCACGCACTGGGCGTGATTTCTAAAGCAAGCCGTCGCTTTGAGCCTCTCAAGCCATCGCCAGCAATGACTCGTCCCAGTCTTTCCACACCGGGTCCAGATTCTGCCCGCGCAACATGGCGGCGACTGCGGCGGGGCTGCGGGTGTCGTGGATTTGAAACTGTTCGGTCGCTTGCTCGCAGCCGGATTTTTCCTGCAACTCCACGCGGCGGCCTTTGACGGTTAGGTGGAGGTCGTCCGCGCCAGCGCCGGTGTAGCCGCCGGGCTCGGTTCGCGCTCCGGCGGACATGTGGGTGACGCCAAGGGTGGCGATGGCATCCCGCAGCGGGGCCGGTTCGCGGGTGGAAACGACGATGCCGACCTGGGGGAATAGCAGCCGGAAAACGGCGATAAGTCTGACGAAGTCCTTGTCCGGCAGATAGAGGTCGGGGTCTGGCTGGTAATTGTAATTTCCCGCGTAGGGCCGCATCCGGGGGAAGGCGACGGTGAACTGGGCCTTCCAGCAATGTTTGTAGAGATATTCCAAGTGGGCGCAGAGGGCGAGCGCCTCGAAGCGCCAATCCGCCAGTCCAAACAAAGCGCCGATACCGATCCGGCGGAAGCCCCCGGCATACGCGCGTTCCGGGCAATCGAGCCGCCAGTTGAAATTTTTCTTCGGCCCGGCGGTGTGGAGCTTCTGATAGGTTTCGCGATGATAAGTTTCCTGATAGACGACCAGTCCTTCCGCGCCGTGATCGACGATTTCCGCGTATTGGTCGTCCTCCATCGGCCCGACTTCCAGGGCGAGGGTGGGGATGAAGGGCTTGAGCGCGTCCAGACAGTTTTGCAGGTAGCCCTCGGAAACAAATTTCGGATGTTCCCCGGCGACGAGCAGGATATTTCTAAAGCCCAATCCGTGCAGATGTCGCGCCTCGGTGACGACTTGATCGACCGTTAGGGTGGTGCGGAAAATCGCGGCATCGCGGGAAAATCCACAGTAGCTGCAATTGTTCACGCATTCGTTAGAAACATAGAGCGGGGCGAACAAGCGCATCGTCCTGCCGAAATGGCGGCGCGTCGTCTGCTGGCTGCGGCGGGCCAGCGCCTCCAGAGGTCCGCCTGTGGCCTCGCACACAAGCTGCGAGAAGCGCCGCATCAACGGCGTGGGGCGCTGCAGGATCTCAGGAAAAAAATCGGCGAAGGCCATGACGGGCGGAATGTGTCGCGGATGGGGGCGGAGGTCAAAGGTGGTTTGTGAGGAATCAACTGGAGCGCGTTCATTCTGAACGCCGGAGGCACGCGGGACAGGATGTCCCAGGCACTCAGTGGACAAAATGTCCACGCTTCATGCGCGTTTACTCGCCACGCGCGGGTTCCGTGCTAGCACGGTAGCTACCTATCTTTCAAGTCAATGAGTTGATTAACTCAGCTAGAATCCGATCCAGCCGGGTGGATGAATGGTCCTCGCGGTAGGCGGCGAAGCGCGGGGCGAGCGGCTGGCCTGCGGCATCGGAATGGGCCAGCAGGTGGGTGATCGCGGTGAGGGCGTCCGCCGCCGAGCCACTCGGAATGGTCAGGCCGAGGCGGTAGCTTTCCACGCGGGAACCCACGCATTCGCCTGCGGTAGCGAGGCAGGGAAGCTCGAAGGCGGCGGCTTTGCTCAGGGTGCCGCTGCTGCCCTCGAAGCCTTCGTATGCGGCCCAAACGACATCGAAGGTGCGGAACAGGAAATTGTAATCCGCCTCGTTTTTGATGCGGCCGAGAGAGGGGTCGAAGTGGACATTTCGGATTTCCCCACTGGCGATGCCATCGCGGACGGCCTGGATTTCCGCCTGCTCGGTGGCGGTAAATTGTGCGAGCAAAATGGTGCCGGCACAGACGAAGTAATATGGTAGCCCAGCTTGCCGGGCGAGGGCGGCGGTGCGGAGGAGCGTAAGCAGTCCCTTGCGGCGTTCAAGCCCGATGATGCCGATGATTTTCCGGCCAGCCGCCTTGCGTTGGATTTCCATGGCGGGCAGATATGGCGTGGCTGGCAAATCCGACTGAGTGACATCGGGGTAACGAATGATGGTGTTGCCGGAATAATTTTCCATCGCAGGGATGAAGCGTTCGTCGAGCACGCCGACGCCGCGACAGAGTGGGCTGCGAAGGATGGCATCGCCTTTTGCCCGCAGGAGCAGGGATTTTTTCACAGAGGGAGATCCACCGTGATGATGGTTCCGCAGATAGAGGCCACTCCACGGTCGGTTCAGAAGAATTTCGGGAATGGCGGCGAAGGGGAGAAAACGCAGGTAGCTATCGAGATAGGGGAAATAAACGAGATCCGCGTGCATTCCAGACTCAGCCTCGGCGGCGGCGAGTGTGTCAGACGCGGTTCTCCAACGCAGGATGGTGCGGACGGGATCGCTCTCGTAGCGGCCTTGGAAAAAGTGGGCTTTCCCCGCAGGAAGCGTATGAAAAAAGGTGCGTTCGCCGAGGTCCGATGCCAGCTCAGATCCCAAGGCGTTTTGCAAATCTCGAAAGGCAGCCAGCGGGTCTGGACAAAGACCCATGACATGCACTCCGGCCCGCAGGAAGGACGCGGCGAATTGACAAAAATACATGGGATGGTGGCCGACCCAGAGCGGATCGACGATGGCCACGGTTTTATGTCTCAGCGGAGTCATGAATGGCTGACGGGTAGCGCGCGAGAGCTGGTGTGCATCCATGACGAGCGGATCATGAAAGCCTGTGGCAGGCCGACCATCATGCCGAAGATGATGCCGACGAGACGTTCTTGAAAAGGGTTGGCGGTGAGCGACTCGCTGAGCAGGCAACAAGTGGCGACGAAGGGGAGAAATGCGAGCCATTGGTCAGGGCCGGGATCAGAAGCATTCGCCCGTGCGGTCGAGAGGCTGAAGGCTACCGTTAGGCCAATCAGCGAAAGGTAACTGGCGATCGCGATGACCCCGCCGGAGAGCAGCCCGTAAGTCCAGAGCGAGTGACCGGCGAACCAGATGTCATCGACGCTGGCTTCCGCTTTGGGGATAACCAACCAGATTTCCGGCATGTAGGCGGTGTCCCAATAGTAGGATGAGCCGATGCCGCGGCCGTGGATAAAGTGGACAGGATCGTTGGAAAGGAGTTTCCACATCGCATCGGCCTCGGCCTTGCGGGTGAGGTAGGAAATGTCTGCGCCGAGGTTTCGGTCACCGGCATTGTGGAAGATACGCTCGTTCCAACGCTCGATCATCACCGGCGAGATCAGCGCGACGCCGACGATGGCGACGAGGATCAGAGTCCCGGCGGCGGCGACGGGTATCAGGCGTTTGCCGAGACTCGCCCAGCCGAACTGTCCCCAGCGCACGCCGAGCATGAAACAAAAAGTGGCAGCCAGTCCGCCAGCCACCACCGGAAAAAAGAGCGAGCGCGTGATGGTGATGAAGATGCCAGTGAACAGCACGGCACTAGCAACTAACAGACTCCAGTGGAAACGTCCACGCAGCAGGAGTGCGCAGCCGATCCACGCGGCAAGCCAGTTGATCGCCGGGCTTTGGACCTCAAAGCGGACTGTTTCCATGCTGGCATTTTTGAAGACGAAGCCCTGAACAATCCGCCAGACAATGTTGATGCAGGCGGCGGCGAAGATGGGCCTGACGATGCTTGCCGGCCGCAGGCCCATGCAGGCGGCGATGTGGGCGTTAATCATTCCAAAAAAGCAGAACACTAACGGCAGGATCACCCGGCCCGAGCGCGCTAGCGGTACGCCTTGGAAGAACGAGTTCAGCAGCATGAAGGTAATGAACAGGCCCCAGAATGCGATCAGCCACGCGGCGGGGCGGACCGTTAGAAAGCGCCAGCCGAGGGCGACGATGCCCGCCGTCGAGCCGATGCAGGTGGCGAGGAAAATCAATTGATCGATGCCCGCGCCGCCAGTGCTTTCGCGCGCGCTTGAGTCCCGGTAGTCGAGGGCGAAGGACAGCATGAACAACCAGATCAGCCGTTCTACCCACACGGTCTGCGGCATCCGGGGGATGTGGATGTGGTCCGGCGGCTCGGCGGTGGAGAACATCACAGGATTCTAACGGGCGAGAATTTCATCAAAAATGGCGGCCGTTTTCGCGATGGGAAAAGTGGCCTCGGCATAGGCGCGGGCGTTGGTGGCCAGCGTGCGGCGGAGCTCAGCGGACTCTAGCAACCGCATTGCTGCGGCGAGGAACCCGGGCAGATCGCCAGGGGCGACGGTTAGGCCGGCGTGATGCTCCCGGGTGATGCGGGCGGCGAGATTTTCCAGCGGCACCGCCAGCAGCAAAGGCCTCCCAGCGCACAGGTAACTCAGGGTCTTCGAGGGAACGGAAAAAACTCCGGCATCCTCTTCCAGAATGCCCACCAACACATCGCCCGTCGCTAACACGGCGGGCAGTTCGTGAAACGGCTGATAGGGCAGGATGAGGATGTTAGATAGCCCGGAGTCCGCGGCTTGTTGCCGCAGCCAGTCCGCGCCGAGGCCTTCGGAAACGATGACCACCCGCACATCCGCATCCGTCGCGTGGCTACGAGCGAGCTCTAACAGCATCGCCGGATTGTGCTTCATGCCGATGGTGCCGGAGTAGAGGAAGACGAATTTGTCATGCAGCCCGTGGCGGTGCGACCACGCGTTCGCTTTCGGCATCAGAGGGATTTCCTCAATCAGCGCCCAGTTCGGCACGACCGCAACTGAGGCCGGATCGACGCCGAACTCGCGGGATAAAATTTCCGTGAAGTCGCTGGTGATAGCGATGATTTTCGAACTCCGGCGGAACTGTTGGCGGTCGAGATGGCGGTACCAAGAGCCGACCATGGCCCCGGCGACTGAGAATTTCCGCCGCAGGATCTGGTCCACGGCGAGGCTGTAGAAATCTTGGACCCAGTAGTAGAATCGCCCGCCTTCCGCGAGGGTGGCACGGGTGATAGGTTCCTGAGTCTCGGTGGGTGTGTTGCCGGAAAGCACGGCGTCAGGCTGCCATGCGGTGATGAATTTAGCGACTTCATTTCCGTAACAGATCTCCATGCTCCGACGGCGGCGGAAAGAGTATTTGTAACGCCGGTAGTCCGGGTTCATCGGGATTTCCCGGAACTCCAGTTGGGCCGAGTCCTCGGCTTTCCGCACAAGATCACCGCGCGGGGTTTGCAAGGAACTGGCAAAGGCATGGACCACCTGATGCCCGCGAGCTGCCAGGGCGCGGCTCAACGAAATGGGAAAGGCATGGCCTGCGTAATCGTGTACGAGGATTTTCATGAACGGGGGAAGCGCCCACCGGGAAAATCTTTCATGGCGGGCGATGCCAAGAGTCTAGAATACGGCCACTCGCTGTCAACGGCCCAAGGTCACGCGATGACGTGGGTTTTTAAGCCTGTCCGTTACCGGCAGCGTCTCTCAGAGAGATAGAGCATCACGGCGTCATACATTTCCTGTGACCAATATAGAGCGACGAATTCTGCCCCGGCCAGAAATTGTAGGCTTGCCAGGTGTTCGTCGAGGCCAGCAACGCGATCTGTTTCCGCGTCTGGAGGGCGTCTCTAACAATGAAGGTGATGTGGAAGTAAGCTTGTGAGGTTTTGTCGGTGATCTTCGCCGTGTAGATGCCGGAAAACGCCAGGCCGACAAGCAGGAGACGCGTGATGAAGGCACAAGATCTGATGGAGAAATGGTCTTCCATGATGGGTTGGAAATTAGCTAGCAACTTTTGGGTTGTATTTACCCAAATACCTATTTACCCAATCACAAATTTATCGCCCTGTGAACCAGAAAATTCACCAAGTCTGACGCATCAAAATTTTTTACCGCAAAGAACGCGGCGTGGTGTGGGATCACGGCTTTTCAAGCCCATCCATTTCCGCGCGCAGGTGGTCCATCAGGCGTTGCATGTCAGCAAGGTGACGGCGCATCCGGGCTTCACCACCGGGGGCACCACGACCGCGCGGGGCCGGTGCGCCGGTGGGCAGGGGGGGCTCGTCATCCGGTTTACGGACTTGGGCGATCGCGGGATTTCCAGCTTCCTTTTTCAACAGATTCACCACGGCGGTGGCAGGCATGATGAAGGAGCGGGTGCGGTCGGCGCGGGCGACGGTAATCCCTAACACCTCGCCATTCAGATCGACAACCGGGCCGCCGATTTGGTTTGGCTTGGGCCGCATGTCGGATTGGATGGCGTGAGTGAACGAGTCACGGACCTCGCTGATCGCGCCGCCCATGCGCTCCATCTGCGCGAGGCGGTCGCCCGAGAACTGTGGCAGCTTGGGTCGGTTCCCTAACAAGACATTGACATTGTCGGCCTTGCCATTCGCCTCGACTAACAGCGCGATGGTCGTGCCGGGGGCAACGCCGGTGAGGGCGTTCTTCAGTGCCAGCAGACCAGAGATCGAGCGGTTGCCGACTTTGGTGATGACATTCCCCGGCTTCAAGCCAGCGGCGGCGGCCCCCGAACCGGCGGCGATTTCATGGATTTTCACGCCTTGGCCGGTATAACCGGGTTCGCCGATCACACCGAGGTAGGCGAGATCAGTATCGCGCAAATTCCGCTCCAACACACTGACCACGCCGAAAGCGGCGAGCCTGCCGTCTGGCTGCGGGGCGGCAAGGAACGCCCCAAGCTTGGGCGTTTCGGATGACCACTTCACCGGCGTCAGCGGTTTGCCGATCACTTCCATCACCACCAGATCCTCATCCTCGTAAACTCCGCTTAATTTCACCTGACGATATTCATTCCCGGAGACATCCACGCGAAGCTCGCCGGTCGCACGGGCGACTTCGCTCCACTTGCTCAAAATCCGCGAGCCGTCGCCGATGACCGTGCCATAGGCGATCCGCCGCGCACCGGCCCACACCCTAACAGTGGACTTCGCCGCCGTGGCGATGGCGGGTGCGATGGCCTCGCTGAACTCGGTCGCCTGCGAGTCAACCGCCTGACGTTCCTCCGGCATCAGCAATGGAATATCATCCTGGGCCATGAGGCCGTTCACTAGAGATAAACTAATCGTTAAATAGACAATAGGTTTCATGGTAATTAAATGATAGTTAGCGTTCTTCAAATAGACTATCAGCACGGGCGAGGGTGACGATCACTTCCAGGGTCTTGCCGTCGCGCAGGACTCCGAGTTTCACCTTGTCGCCGGGCTGGCGTTTCGCGAGCACCTGCAGGAGTTTGTTAGCGCCGGGGGTGGCGCTGCCATCGATGCTCTGGATCACGTCGCCTACGCGGACGCCCGCCGCCGCGGAGGGCGACTTGGGAACCATGCCTTCCACCGGCACCCCCTTGGCCCCGCGTCGTTCGCCGAAGACGATTCCAAGTGCTGCCATCTCCGGATTGGCAAAGGGGTTCATCGAGAGTCTCCCCCACGCCTCACCCGCATGGATGCGGTCCCAGTCCTCCTTGAAGCCGTCAATGCCAGCATGATTGTTGTTAGTTAGTGAAATGCCGATGGATGAGTTGATGCCGACGATGTTGCCCGCCAGATCGAACAGCGGTCCCCCGGAATCCCCGCCGATCAGGGTGCAGTCGGTGGTGAGGAAATTGCCCGGTCCTTTCGAGACCACGCGCCCGAAACGGACTGGCGGCGTCCGTCCGGCATCGAAGCCAGCGGAGTGGCCGAGCGCGATCACCCAGTCGCCCGCGACGAGCGGCTTGGAGGCTCCCATCGCGGCGAAGGGATACGGGCCTTTGCCGGTGATCTGGACCATCGCGATGTCCTTGGAATAGTTCGCGCCCAGCACTTTTCCCGGCACCTGCTCGCCATTCGGGAACACGACTTGAAGTTCCTCCGCGCCTTGCACGACGTGGGCGGCGGTGAGGATCAGGCCATCCGCGGTGGCGATCACGCCGGAGCCGGATGAGCCGGTTTTATCCGAGATCAGGGCGACCGTGGTGGGCAGCACCTTTTGGGAAACCGCCTCCACCTTAGACTCCAGTTTTGTCAAATCCGCCAGATTGTGGACGGGTTCCCCCGCCTGCGAAATGCTGGCCGCGGGAACCCACAGGCAGAGACCCGCGAGCGCAAGAATTCGATTCACTTTCATGGTTGTATGATTCACAGCGCCGCCGCTGCGCCGCTTCGTCTGTTCCGATAAACAAGGATGGATTGGCGGCTCGGGATCGCTTAGCATGGCCACGAACATGTCGAAAAGCAAGCCGCCGGAACCCCTCCGTCTCCGCCAAGATCCACCCGCCAGCGAGCGCTCACGCGGGCCCGGAGCGCTGTCCCTGCTGCTGTTCTGGCCGTTTCACCTGTTCAATCTACTCACCCGTCCGCTGGCCTCGCCGGTGAAACTACTCGCCCGCTTTCTCGGCTATCCGCTGGTCGCCGGGATCTATGTGCTCGCGTTTCTAGCAGTCATCTACGGCTACCGCTCCCGGAAATATGACCTCTCCAAAATCCACGCCATGCCGGAGCGCTCGATCATCCACGACCGCCAGGGCGAGGAAATCGGCCGCATCCACGGCGAAAAGCGCTCGCTCGTTCCGCTCAATCAGGTCGCTGAAAATTTCCGCAAAGCCATCCTCGCCCGCGAGGACGAACGCTTCTATCACCACGGCGCCTTCGACACCCTCGGCATCGTTCGGGCGGTGTTGAAAAACCTCAGCGGCAAAAAGGAAGGCGCATCCACGCTCACCCAGCAACTCGTCTCCGACATTTTCCAACTCAAACGTGACGAGGACCGTGGCGATATTTTAAAACAACTGGATCGAAAGGCGTTAGAGATCGCCATCGGCGTGCGCCTGGAAGCCACCTACGAGAAAGACGAGATTCTCGAAGCCTACATCAACCAGATCAACTGGGGTCGCCAGATCAAAGGCGTCGGCGAGGCATCCCGGATCTATTTCGAGAAACACCCATCCGAGCTCACGCTATCAGAATCCGCCTTGCTCGCCGGCATCGTGCGTGGGCCGGACTCGTTCAATCCCTTCACCTCCATGGAAGCCGCCACCCGCGAGCGCGGCACCACGCTCGACCGCATGGTCGCCGTCGGTGACGTCACCATCGCCGAGGCCGAGGCCGCGAAAGCAGCCCCCCCCGAAGTCCGCCCCACATGGCGACGGGAAAACCAGGAATCTTACGCCATGGATGCCATCCGTCGCGATCTCGAAGTCATTCTCGAAAAGGAAAACATCGAGCTCGGCGGACTCAACATCACCACCACCATAGACCTCCGCATCCAGCAGAAAGCCGAGGAATCCCTCGACCAGAAACTCCGCCAAGTCGAGCGCATCCCCGGCTACCCCCACCAGACCCGCACCGCCTGGCGCACCACCCCCGAGGCCCAGCGCAAGGAGCCCGAATACATCCAAGGCGCCTCCGTCGTCGTCGAAAACCGCACCGGCGCCGTGCTCGCCCTCGTCGGTGGCCGGGACGCCAACGAATCTCGCTTCAACCGCGCCATCCAAGCCCGCCGCCAACTCGGTTCCGTCTTCAAGCCCTTCGTCTATCTCGCCGCCCTCGATCAAGGCCTGCGGCCAAACACCAGCATCAGCGACGGCCCCATCCAGCCCGGCGAAATCACCGGCGCTGGCACCTGGCGACCCCACAATTCCGACGGCAAGTTCGGCGGCATGGAGCCCATCTCCTTCGGCCTCATTCACTCGCGCAACACCATGTCCGTCCGCGTTGGAAACTACGCCGGCATCCCCAAAGTCAAGGAAGTCGCCCGCATGGCCGGCTTTACCACCCCCATGCCCGAGAATCCCGCCTCCTACCTCGGCGCCTGGGAAGCCACCCCATGGGAAGTCGCCACCGCCTACTCCATCTTCCCCAACGACGGCACCCGCTTCCGTCCCTATCTCATCTCGGAAATCAAAGACCGCGAGGGCAACATCCTCTACACCACCCCCGTCCTCTCTTACGAAGCCGCCAGAAAAGGCTCTGCGTGGTCCATCTCCCAAATCCTCAAAGAAGTCACCACCGAGGGCACCGCCGCCGCCGTCACCAAGCTCGGCTTCGACAAGCCCTGCGGCGGCAAAACTGGCACCACCAATGACTTCAAAGACGCCTGGTTCACCGCCTACACCTCCAATCTCACCTGCGTCGTCTGGGTCGGCTTCGACACCCCCCAGCGAACCATCCAAGGCGGCTACGGCGCCACCCTCGCCCTCCCCGTCTGGGTGGACATCATGAAAACCGCCGACCGCCTCGGCTACAAAGCCGGCCAGCTCAACAGCAAGCTCGCCCTTGTCCCCATGGAACTCTGCCGCCTCTCCGGCAAACGCGCCACCGCCGCCTGTCGCCAGGCCAACACCGCCTACACCGATCAAGTCCCCTCCGACATCCTCCTCCCCGCCGACGACCTCTGCCCCATCCACCCCGCCAAAGCCCTCAGCGTTGACGAATCCGCCCTCCCCCTCCCAGCCCCCGCCGCCCCCCCGCGCGCGCTTCCCGTCGATGACCCAGAAGTCCCCCCCCGCGCCCTCCCCGTCGAGGACTGAGGAAACTCGCCCCCCATCAAAAGCCGGACTCTAGATCGTGGCAGCATTCTTTCTCATTTACCTCGCTGGCTACTCCATCATCCGGAAAGACTGCGTGCCAAGCCCTTTGGCGACCTTGCTCTGCCAAGCTATTTAGATTTCAGCCGAAATAGGCGAGGGCGTTGTTTTGTCCTTCGAAGTAGGAGCTGGTGACATCGTAGAGGAAGAGGCTTTTGGATGGGGCGGTGGAAAGTGGGTTTTCACGCCATAATTTTGCTTCCACTTTGGCCTGACGCGAGGCGAGCCATGCACCGTTGGCGTAGAGGTCGTCTTCGTTGAATGATGTTTTAAATCCTAACAAGGCGGGAGCTGCGCAGCGTCCGGCAAGGCGGATCATGGCAAGTAGGGATGTGGCGGGGGTGAGCACGCGGGCACAGACTTGCCAGAGGGCGAGTTTGGCGTCCTCACTGGTGCCCAAAGCCTTAGGAATGGCGCAGGTCTTGGCGACTTCGTGGACGAGGAAGGCTGCGCCAAAAGACTCGGCGCAACGCAGG
>JANXMQ010000004.1 GCA_025354565.1 Akkermansiaceae bacterium | reverse complement strand
TTGCGCCCGTCACCCCTCTCACACCACCGGACATGCGGGTTTGACTGCGTTCCTCCGTCCATGCGGTCAGGCTTCGCAGGTTTTTTCTGAGCCGCTACAGCGGCCATGGCATTGCATCCGGCGGTTCCTATCAGACGACGGGGACAGGCCGTGACTTGTCCCTAGTCGGGACTGGTGCCCCTTTTTTCTGGCCCTTTTTTGTCGAATGGGTTTCTGAAGTAAATCCGCTTCATCACATTTTGTGACCGGTTAAGGCTTCACTTGGAGCAGGCGGGAGGCGTTCAAAAGCTTCGCCTCGCTCATCGGAGGGCCGACAAGTTGCAGGCTGGTGGGTATCTTGCTGTCCGGCATCGCGATGGGCATGGCCAGTGCCGGATTCCCGGAGAAATTGAAGCTCGCAGTGTTTTGTGCGTTGAGGATGAGCAACTCGTAAATGGAGGTTGAGCGCCAGAACGGCTGCCGCGGCGGCAAGATTTGCAAGGTCGGAGTTGCAATGAAATCCACCTTCTGGAAAACCCGCGCAAGGGCTCTTTTCCAAGCTGCCTTGCGCTTCACTGCATCCTTGTAACCGATGGCATTATCTATCGCTCCTTTAGCAAGCACGGCACGCGTGTTGCTGTCGATTTGGAGATTTCCTGTGTATTGACTGTCGTTTTTCCAAGCATCCGCAGTGGCGATCGTTTCTCCATCCGCCTGTGCCTTTAGCAACTTTTCAACAAAACCCGCACCCAGCTTCACCAGCTTGAATCCTTTGGCTGTTAGTCGATCATCAATCGCCTTGTCGATCGCTGGATCTGTGCCGGGAATGTAGAGCCGCCCAATGCGAATTTGCCGGGCAGAAGGGTTGGCTGAGATCGCAGCCGCGTAGCGCGCTTTGAAGCCCTCTTGCAGGAGATCCATCCCATCGACCAACTTCGGCAGATTCGCCGCCATCGGGCCGACGGTATCGAGATGTTTGGCAGAAATGGGAAACACGCCCTTGGTCGAGACTAAGCCGAAAGTGGTCTTGAGTCCGTAGATGCCGCAGCACGCCGCCGGCACCCGGATGGAGCCGCAGGTATCCGTGCCAAACGCCACATCCGCCTGACCGGTGGCGACTGCGACTGCTGAACCGCTGGAGGAACCGCCGGGGATGAACTTGTGGTCACCGTCCAGCCGGTTCACCGGAGTTCCGAAATAACCATTGCGGCCGGAAACCGTAATGGCGAACTCGGTTAAATTCGTCTTGCCAACGATTTGCACATCTCTTCGTGACCTCGCGATGGCCAAACATGCGGCGTCATGTTTGGCCGGTGGACGGTTTTTCGCAAAGTATTCAGATCCGGCGGACGTGACCGTGCCCTTCATGTCGATGAGGTCTTTCACGCCCAATTTCAGAGTCCCATCGTTCTGCCCACCTCCATAATAAGTCGTAAACGCATGGTTCTGCGGTTTTTCTCCCGAATGGTGCGAGGCACAGGAGCCCAGCAAACTGACGAGAAAAATACTGGAGATACTCCGGCGAGCGAGTGATGAGGTACAATGATACATGGTAAAATTTCATAGTCCCTCAGCCGGATGCGGCTGGAAGGATTGCCACCTGTCGCACCGGAGATCAGGTATGGCAAGCGATGAAGTCGGTATTTCCCGCTAGATCAGAATTCCGACAATGCGGGCAGTGATATAACAGGCGAGCAAGTTCCGCCGCTACATGGGCCAGACCGCCAGCCGATACCGGCTCGATCGACGCCGGGAAGTCACGGTCCAGCGGCTCATCTTAGCGTAATTCCCTGATCGGGATCCTACACAAACCCGCCGCGAATCTACAAGCCGGAGCCGTCAAATCCGCTAGTCTTCTTATGGACCCCACGCGCCATTTCCACTCAAAAAAACCAAGCTCTGCGCCATCGTCGGTCTCGGATTCGGAGCCGAGTTCAGTCCTAGCAGTCCAAAAAATCCCATGAAACCCAACCGGCTCCTCGCCAGTTCCTTGATTTTCATTTCGCTCAGTGCGTTGTCTCATGCGGCCGATGTAACGAGGGCGAACAACGTCACCGCCCTCGACACTGCGGCTTCCTGGACGGGTGCCGCGTTACCCGCCACGACGGATGTGGCGCTGTTCACGAGTGGCAGCGGCACCACCGCTCCAGTGGGCACAGGGCTGACGGTGGCTGGACTTCGCTACACGAATGCCGTCGCTTACAGCATCACGGTCGGCACGGGATCGCTGACGGTCGGTGGATCGGGAATTGATATGACCGCCGCCACGGCCAACGGTGCGACACCGCTGCAATGGTCGGTGCGGATGGCGGACTCGGAGACCGCTCGGCTCGGCGATAAACTCGCGTGGCGCCCGGGCCGTTCGGTGAAGTGGGATTACACCGCCGGTCTATTCACGCTCTCACTGCTCAGGCTAAACGAGAAAGTTCCGACGCCCGCCTATGTCGAGTTCGCCAAGGATGCCATCGGCTCATTCATCGACGCGGATGGAAACATCCAAGGCTACAAGGCGGACGACTATAACATCGACAACGTCGCGCCCGGCAAGACGGTCATCGCGCTATATGAAATCACCGGGGAGGAACGCTACAGGAAGTGCGCCGGTCTTCTTCGCAAACAGCTCGCCACCCACCCGCGCACGAGCGAGGGCGGATTCTGGCACAAGAAACGTTACCCGTGGCAGATGTGGCTGGACGGCTTGTTCATGGATGCACCGTTCTATGCGGAATACACGGCGAATTTAAAAGGTCCGGCAACCGATTTCGACGACGTCGTCAAACAGTTCCGCCTGGTGGACGAACACCTCTACGATGCGAAGAGTGGACTCTACTGGCACGGCTGGGACGAGAAACGCGAACAAGACTGGGCGGACAAGAGCACCGGCCACTCCGCGAATTTCTGGGGCCGCTCGGTCGGTTGGTGGATCATGGCACAGGTGGACGTGCTGGATTTCCTGCCGAAGGATCATCCCGGCCGTGCGCAACTCATCGCGCTCGTCAAGAAGACCAGCGCCGGCATTATCAAGCACCAAGATCCCGCAAGCGGACTTTGGTGGCAGGTGCTCGACCAGGGCGGCAAGGAGGGCAACTACCTCGAAGCCACCGCGAGCGCGATGTTTGTCTATTCCATGGCGAAAGCGGTGAACCACGGCTATCTCACGCAGGACGATGTCCCGGCGATTCTCAAAGGTTACAACGGCATCATCAAAGAACTCGTCAAAACAAACGCCAACGGTCAAATCTCACTGACGCGCTGTTGCTCGGTCGCCGGTCTCGGTGCCGGGCGTGACGGATCTTATGCGTATTATCTCCGTGAACCGATTGTTGACAATGACCTGAAGGGTGTCGGTCCCCTCATCCTCGCAGGTATCGAAATGCAAACGTTGTTAGCCCTGCCGATGACCGTCAAAAACGAAAGCAACCCGACGGATGCGGCCAAGCCCTCCGTGGCCAAGGAATGGGCGCAAGTCCCCGAAATCCTCTCGCGGATCAAGCCGCCGGTGATTCCCGCACATGAATTCCCCATCACGGACTTCGGCGCGGCGGCGGACAAGGATGCCAGTGAGGCGATTGCCCAAGCGATCGAAGCCGCATCGAATGCCGGCGGCGGCCGGGTCTCTGTTCCGGCGGGCGAGTATTTGACCGGTCCGATCCACTTGAAGAGTAAAATCGAACTCCACCTCGAAGGCGGCGCGACTTTGAAATTCAAGACCGACCCGAAAGCCTATCTGCCGGCGGTGCGCACGTGGTTCGAGGGCATGGAGTGCTTCAACTATTCACCCCTCATTGACGCTTACGAGGCCGAGGACATCGCCATCACTGGCGAGGGCGTGCTCGACGGCCAGGCGGCAAACAACAACTGGTGGCTGTGGGTAGGCAAAAAGGATGACGGCTGGAAAGCCGATACGCCCAACCAGAAATCCGCCCGCCAACGCCTCGCCAAGATGACTGAGGACGGCACGCCGGTGGAGGACCGCCGGTTCGGTGAGGGCGACTGCCTGCGCCCGGCTTTCATCCAGCCCTTCAAGTGCCGGAACGTGCTCATCGAAGGTGTCCGCGTCCTCCGTTCGCCGATGTGGGAACTCCACCCCGTGCTTTGCACCAACGTCACCGTGCGCGGCGTCAGGATTTCCACCCATGGACCTAACAACGACGGTTGCGATCCCGAAGCGTGCAAGGACGTGCTGATCGAGGGTTGCGTGTTCGACACCGGCGACGACTGCATCGCCATCAAGTCCGGCCGCAACAACGACGGCCGCCGCATCGGCGTCCCGACGGAGAATGTCATCGTGCGCAACTGCACCATGAAGGACGGCCACGGTGGCGTGACCATCGGCAGCGAGATTTCCGGTGGCTGCCGGAATGTATTCGTCGAGGACTGCGTGATGGACAGCCCGAATCTGGAGCGCGCCATCCGTTTCAAATCAAACGCAGTTAGGGGCGGCGTGGTCGAAAATGTCTTCGTCCGCAATCTGCAGGTCGGCACGGTGAAAGACGCCGCATTGCAGATCGACTTCGTCTATGAAGAGGGCGCGAAGGGACCGCACAAGCCGATCTTGCGCAACTTGGTCATCGAAAACATGACCGTGGGCAACGCGAAACGCGTGCTGGACGTGCAGGGCTTCCGGGGTTCGGAAATCAGCGGCGTGCGCATCCTCAACTCGTCGTTCAAGGGCATCGCCAAGGCGGATTCGATTGTTGAGGCCGACGTAAAACTGGAAAACTGCGTGGTCGAGCGGAAATAGACATCGCCATTTTCATCCGGTCTCCCACAAACCCGACGATCTTCCTCTCAAACACTAAATTGCAATAGATAATAACCGTGTTCTCGATAACAACCCACATGCTCCGCCCATTTCTAGCAGGAGCCATCATCGGCAGCCCCGCTTGGACCGCACAAGCGGCCGAAAGTCCCGGTGATCCCGCGAAGCCGGTCCAAAGCGCCGATGGCACTCCGGATGCCAAGAGCCTGACCGGCGCCGTGATTCCGCATTTCGTTTGCACCCAACCAAAGAGCGCATTCGTCAGCGCCACGAGCGCGACAAAAGCTAACAACATCGCCAGGACGTTAATCGACAAGGCAATTCCTTCGCTTGCTCCGCGGCAAAGTGCATCGACGCTGTTCACGGCCGACTTTTCCACATCAAACTTGCAGCTTTCTCCGGTTGGGCTTTTCTCTGTTTCCGGCAGCATGATTTTCGAAATCAGCAATGCAGCAGGCGCACTCATCACCGACGCTGTGATGATATCTCCGGCGTTCAGTCCTTTG
>JANXMQ010000234.1 GCA_025354565.1 Akkermansiaceae bacterium | reverse complement strand
AGGTTCCAGATGGGTATTGAGGGGAAGTTCTTGTCTCACCCGCCGGGTGAGCGGAAATCACAGCCATGGGAGCATCCATGACTTTGAAATTACGTCACTTGCCGCGTTCTGGCGAGTTTTCCATTTTCCTCTTTAGGTTGACGGGTTTGTTCGTGTTCATCGACGGCTTCGATGGCGCGAGTCCAAGAGGCGCGGTCGCGTCGTTGATCTCGCCGAGATAGAGCAGGGTTTTCTGAACCGAGCGGTCGCCAGCGACGCGGCGGTTTTCGACGACGCTCCAGTGGAGTGACGACCGTGACTAAGGGACCCTACGGCACCGGACCGATCATCGTCGGGACCAATGCCACCGACCAGGCGCAGATCTATTTCAGTGCCGCCGGCGTGACTGTTGCAAACGGCCTTGTGGATAATTCCGCAGTGGGTGTGGACTTGAATGGCACGCTGCGTGTCGATGCTGCCAGCGAAGTTATCGCCGGAGCTGTGCAGTTGAATAATTCTGGCATTGCGATTGACTCCAACTCCGCTGGATCCATCACCATCTCCGGTCAAATTTCCTCGATTGGCGGCTCCGCCACCGGCGTCACCGTGCAGAATGCGATTTTAGCGAGCACCGCTCAAAACAAGGCCACGACCCTGACCTTGGCCAACGTGGGGCCAGCCAACAGCTACACCGGTGATACAGTGGTAAACTATACCCAAGGTATCATCACGCTGGGAGCCAATGACCAGATTCCCAATGGGATTGGCAAAGGCAATCTATCAATCACCCTAGGCACCTTCAACATGGCGGGCTTCAGCGATACCGTTAATGGCCTGAGCGGTGCCGGCACGGTGGATGGGGTGAGCGGCACGCCGACTTTGACCGTCGGCGATAACGACCAGACATCTTCCTTCACTGGCGTCATCAAAAACACCGCTAGTACGCTAGCCATCACGAAAATCGGCAATGGCATCCAAACCCTCTCCGGCGCGAACACTTACACCGGCAACACCACGATTAACGCAGGCACCCTCAAGTTGAATGCAGCGAGTTCGATCGCCAACTCCCCAAGCATCATCTTGGCTAGCAGCGCGAACTTCGATGTGTCCACCCTGACCAGTGCTTTGGCCCTGGGCAGCGGCCAAGCACTCAAGTCCAGTGCCTCCGGGGCCGCCACCACGGCGACTTTGACAACAGTTTCCACCAAGAACCTGACCCTCTCCGCAGGAGGTCTCGCCTTCACCGCATACGGCGGAGCCAATGGCAACAGCTCTTGGGAAGCCCGCTTTCCTCCGCGTCGGAGTTTCTCAGTAGTCTGAATGTGGACCTGTCCCGATCGAGCGCTTGACCGCGTTTGGCGACCTGTTCGCGGGTGGTATCCCCACGGTCGTAGGCTTTGAGAATGCGCTGCCGGAGTTGCTGAGAATCCAGATTCAATCCATAAAATCCCGGATGCTATGGGTGCTGAGGTGCCCCGAAATGGGATCCTCATAGAAGAAAATCATGGCCCTTACCTTGTCGTTGGTGGGCAAGGTAGCTCATCTCATTCTGCTTTATAGGGCAACATGTCCACAATCGGTGTCACGCTCAACCGACCGGATACGGGATCGCTGTAGAAGAAAATGATCGATCTGTATTTGTTGTTAGCAGGCCACCGCGTATCGTAGAACATTTTCCATTTTTCTTCTGTCAGATAGGAAAGTGTTACCTGACAAATGCCGCTATCGTGATCTGGTGCAGGCTTGAGCAGGCGGCTTTGACCGGGTTTGAGTGCAAATTTCTGATTCCCAATGATTCCACCGACACCCATGTTAGAGGCGTTGATAAATAAAAAACTCGCGCCGGAAAAATTCGCTAGTTCACCATCCACCGGCAGCACCACAAAGCCATCGCTATTCGCTTCACCCTTATGGAGCAGCAAGACAATCTGTTTGGATGCTGAAATGGCTTTGGCTCCACCATAAACTTTGAAAACGTCCTCGTTCTTTTCATTTTTGACAGTCTTTCCAACCACGATCGAGTCTAGCTTGGGAACTTGGTATGCTGGTGATAGTTCATTTCCCGGAGTGTCAACCTTGATCGTTTTTCCTGCCGCGATCTGGAGTTCGACGGGCTCTGGGTTGAGACTTTTAGGAAATGCCAGAAATTGAAGCGAGACATGCTCTTGTGCGAGGGCGATTGATAGAAGCATGGGCAAGAATGCCAGTATAGTTCGAGAACCGGATGGTTTGCACATGATCGTGTAAAAAATAAGAAAAAGTTAGAAAAATCAGATTTCCGAAGATTTCAACCAGCGGTATTGGATGATTTCGAACCTCCTGCCAAAATTTTTATTAGCCGAAGAAGTTAGATCCAATTGCTTCAGGTGCGGTGCATCCGTGGTATCCAAGTATTCAGGGGTGCGCTGGACAACGGCTTCGCACCATGCCCTCGACACCACGTTCCCATTGTTATCCAGTGCATCACCGTAAGTACGAATGACGAAGGTGTCTCCTCGCGGGGTGAGTTGCTCAGCAAAATTGCGGAGGATATCCGCTTGATCGACATAGGCCGAACTGCCGTAGGCCACGGGGCCATCCATCGCCTCGGGAAACACCGCGCCCGCATACGATATCTCCTTCGCCGAAAACTTACGCAAGGCATTTCGGAAACCCGAATTGATAGAGCAGTCTGGATCATCAATGGCAGCTTGTAGTGCTCCCATCAGGCAAAGATCGGTGTTTGCAGAATCAAGTCGCCGATTGACGAATTCGGAGAGGGAGAGAAAGGGTCCACGTTTCTTAACTTGCTTGACCATGGCTTTTGCGAGTTCGCCAATTTCTTTATCAGTCAACTCACGCCAGCCTGTCCATTGTTCAGGGTCGCTCGGACTTGAGCGGCTGCCGGTGTAGGATTTTCCGTTTGGCAGTGGCCCGCCTGCCACGGAGATTCCGGTGGGTGTATTTTCCTTGGTCGTGATTTGACCGCTGGTAGAGTCGGTTAAGTCGAGATAGGATACGGGCTTGCCTCTCAGGCTGGAGAACAAAATTTTCCACGCGGCTTCGGAAGTGGAGTTGATATTGAACGGACCTTCTACCATCATGTTAGAGGCGATTTTATCAGCAAAGCCATTACGATAATCAGAATATTTCCCCAGCAGAGTCGTTAGCTTAGTAGAATTGAAGTTGGCGATATATGGAGTCATCCGCCGATTTGGCAGGGACTCGTTCTTGAAGAAAAATCCGTCGGCGACAGCATTGACAGTTTTCTGAGTGGAATTGAAAACCGGATTGCTAGCAGGAACCGGCGTGATGGACGAAAAATAAAACTCGTCCCAGAGGGCCTTGTTGGCGAGGTAGGAGTGATCGGCGTAGGGTTCGGCGACCGGGGGGGCGGCAGCGGTACTTGAATAGAAGACACGGTTTAAAGTGGTGATGGCCTTGTCCTTGGGGATAAAGGGATGGGCATAAGAATTACCGATCGCCTGAAGCGTGCGGGGTTCAAGTCCGCCGAATCCGAGCGCTGTTGTCCGGTGGAATGCTTCGGATTGCGCGGGGTTGGTGGTTCTTCCCGGCAAATCACTGAAGCCAGCAGCAGCTGACTCGCTGGACAAGCTATAGCCGCTGAGTTGTGCATTGCTCAGTGAGGCGATGGAGATAGGCGGTGCCAGTGGCAGGAATTGCTGGACGACGTGCGTGGTACCGTTTTCCGCCGTGTAACCGCCGCCGTAGTATCCATAGTTTTTCGCTGATATGGAGATAGAAGCCTGCAGGAGATTGTCCAGCGGGGCATAGAACCAGTTCCAACCGGTGTTATACATGGAAGGTCCAGTGATATTGTCGATGAATTGTGGCATCATAACCGTAGAATGAGTAAAAGGTCGTGAGGGGAATCTGCGTCCTGCGCCGCGAATCATATTACTCTGCTCCTGAGTTTCTGTTGCGGCTTTCATGCCATAATAGAAAAACGCTTGAGGTATATCATCGAAAAACTACGACCTGCTCCCGTATTGATCACTGCGGATATGTAATCCTCAGGCTTGAAAGTCAGGATATTTACAGCACCTCTTCCTGAGCGGGCACCGAATCGACTTGTTGCGGGTCTGACGAATCGTTCGGGATTCCAGCCAGGCACAAGCTCAAGATCCGGGAAAAAGTCTTCATTGACTCCGCTGCTGCGATCTAGGAAGTCGATCTCCCCGAGTCCGGCAGCAGGGTTAGTATTTGAACTCGCTTGCAAGGCCAGGACTTTGGACTCACCGGGTTGGAAGACCAGCGACTGTTTGCCGGAGATGAAGAGTGTGTAAAGCTCACCTTGCTGTGTGTTGGTTAACTTGTCGAACTGGACGATATTGCTGGCCACGGCCGGCCCCGTGGGGCTGGCTTGCTTTTGAAATGTAACCTGCATGAGCACCGGAGTCTCGCGGATCATGATTGAGGAATATTCTGGATTACCCAGGTTCATGACGACTGGCACGTTATTGGGATTCCAGAAAGTCATGGCAGGAGTGAAGCCGACTTTGAGTTTATAAGTGTCTGGATTGGCGATGGGAGGAGTGGCATTACGGTCCGCATCCATTTCGGTTTGAGTTCGCTGTTCAGTGAGGTAACTGAGTACAAACTCTATTTTAACAGGATATACATTCCGATATAAGGCGCTGGTCTGGCGAAGATACTTCGGATCATCGGAGGCTTGAGCAGATGTACCATAATCTGGATTGCTGACCATGAGTCCTGCTGAAAGCAAGGGGTTAGCAGGAGAAGATTCGGAGGATGAAAACTGAATACCGCCTTTCCAGCCCGTCCTGCTATTATCGTAAAGTTGGTAGTAAGCGGACAAATCTTGGATAGGCACACATGCCTCACCGATTTTACCATTGGAACTCTGAACCATACTGTCAAAGTTATAGAGCATGAAGTCTTGTCCGGAGCTTGTGAGGGAAGTGGCTCTTTGGAATGCCGTCTCTGTGCCCGAAACCGCTGACAAGTTGTAAACCTCGGATGGATTGATCGTGCGCTCCAGAATGGTGGAGAGGTCGCGCTTCAAACCTCCCTCGCGCACATCTGCTAGAACGGCTTTGGAAAAGGCGGTGACTGTGTGAAAATTTTTCTTAGCGGGTTGCTTGCTACTATCTTGCAGGAGGACATCGAGCGTGTTGAGAGATGGCAGTGTCCCTAGTTTCGCCTCCTGGGTGGCAGTGATATTTTCCAAATCAAGCATCACATTAGTCCCGGTGGATGCGGGGGCTTGAGCGCGAGCTAGTTTTTGTGCAAGGCTCAACGTGGAGTCTTTGAGGTAAGAATCAGACAGAATGCGTGCCTTTTGGCTTTCGTCGCCGATCCACCAGCCGTAGCGACCGATGGTGGAGGTGTTGGATGGGGATTTTACCGCTATCAGACGTGCGCTCACATATCCTGTGGGATCGGTGGTTCCAATTGAACCCGCGCCGACTAGACGGATTGCGCTATCGCTGCTGTTGGGTATCGAGACCCCGTTTAGTGCGAGTGATTTGGCAGATGTCACATCGGTGATTTCTTGCGGGCTGAGTGAAAGTAGCCATGAGCGGAAATGATCGCTGCGGTTGGTCAGGTAGCTTGGACTCATGCCGGCGTTGGTGGCACCGAGGATTGTGGAATGTTCGCTGGTTGCGTCATCTCCGGACTTTTCGGCACCCGCCTTCCAAGAATCCCAGGTTCCTGTCCACATCGGGTTTTTCACGTTCGCTGCGTCCAGAATCGCGCCATTGGCCGAGATTTTTTGGTCTGGACCCATGGATTTCTGCAACTCGCCGAGCGCCAGCATGAGTGCCAGTTTGGCGTTCGCCTTCGCTGTCGCCCCTGCGGAGTTCTGAGCGGATGCTCGCAGCGAAATCGACGACAGGCTGAGCAAGCCAATGGCGATCACCGTCAGGAGAACCAATAACGAAAGGGTAACGACCAGGGCAAATCCAGGATGCCGCCGTTTTTTCGGGAAGGTTTTTTCCATGGGTCAATCGGGATTAAAATTTGTTTCCAGTGTTTCTTAGTTACACTCCGCAGCTTAATGCGGTCAATTTACGGTAGCAAGCTCGGGAAACATCGTATTTCCGTAAAAATGACGCGCATTTGCGTCAATGCGTCGAAGCGGGTATTCCGATTGGCTATTCACTTCGTAAATACATGAGCATGCTGGTGTTATTTGGCTTTTCTTGCCAGTGATTGTTTGGGCGGTGGTGGAGTTATCGGTCCGAAAGCGGCGATTTTCTCCCGCTGAGGCCTTGGTCGCCACATTCTGAAAGATAAGGCGCAGAGCTGAGGTAAGTTTCGCGTTGCGGCATACTTTCCTCTGGGAACCGTTTTCGCTTTCTCGTAAGCTGGACTGAAGCCGCACGATCCACCACTAGGCAAAACTGGCGCACTCTCGACGGACTACCGTTCACCCATGCAAGCTCGACTCCTGACGCTATTCTTCATCGCCATCACCACTTCGGCTTACGCGGAGTTGGCAGGCACCAAGCCGAACATCATCTTGGTTTTGACCGATGACCAAGGTTACGGGCCGCTGGCCTGTCACGGGCATCCGTGGCTGAAAACGCCTCATCTCGATGCGCTCCACGCCGCCAGCACGCGCTTCACCCGCTTCATGGTCGCGCCCACTTGTTCGCCCACCCGCTCCGCGATCATGACCGGTCGTCACCCGGAGAAAAACGGCATCACCCACACCATCCTTGAGCGCGAGCGCATGACGCTCAACGCCACGATCCTGCCGCAGGTGCTAAAAACCGCAGGCTACTCTACCGGCATTTTCGGCAAATGGCACCTCGGTGATCAGCCCGAATACCAACCCGACCGCCGCGGCTTCGATGAGGTCTTTATTCATGGCTCCGGTGGCATTGGCCAAGCCTATTCCGGTTCCAGCGGCGACGCTCCGGGCAATAAATACACCGATCCCGTGATCCGCCACAATGGGAGCTTCGTGCAGACTCACGGCTTTTGCACCGATGTCTTCTTCAATGCGGCACTCGGCTGGATCAGGCAGAAGGCCACAGCCAAGGAGCCGTTCTTCGCCTACATCGCCACCAACGCGCCGCACGGCCCGTTCCTCGCTCCGGAGAAAAATTTAAAACGCTTCACCGACGTCGGCTTTGGCAAGGAGCAGGCGGGCTTCTATGGCATGGTAGAAAACATCGATGAGAACATGGGGCTCCTCCTCACCAAGCTCGACGAGTGGAAGCTTGCGGAAAACACCCTGCTCATTTTCATGTCCGACAACGGCATGAGTCCCGGTGGTCCCGGTGTCCCAGGAAAAGAAGTCGCGCCGGGATATGCTTATTATAACGCCGGACAAAAGGGCATCAAGGGCACGACGGACGAGGGCGGCAGCCGGGTGCCGTTTTTCGTCCGCTGGCCGGGAAAGATTAAAGCGGGCCGCGACATTGATCGCGTTGCGGCGCACATCGACATTCTCCCGACGCTTGCCGCGCTGACCGGAGCCACCCTGCCGACGAATCAGGTGGAAGGCCGCAGTCTTTTGCCACTGTTGGAAGGGAACGCTGACGACTGGACCGACCGCTTCGTTTTCAATCACCTATGCCGCTGGCCCGCCGGGGCGGAGCCGGATCAATTCAAGGACGTGAATTTCTCCGTCCGCAACCAGCGCTACCGCTACGTGGGCCCGCTAGAGGGAGGAGGCAAAGGTCAAAAGGCAGGCGAAGCGGAGCTTTACGATATGGAGGCCGATCCCGGTCAAACGTCCAATGTGATGGACCAACATCCTGAGATCGCGGCAAAAATGCTAGCGGCCTATCAGCAATATTGGAAAGAGGCACGCCCACTCATGGTCAACGAAACCGCCCCAACACCTCCCGCTAGACCGTTTCATGAGTCATTCAAGCAGCAGCAATCGACCATCGGCATTCCTGATTGGAAAGCGGCCGAACTCTAACTTCATTCACCTTCACATCCTCTAACATTGTAATGAAACGCTATCTCCTCCTCGCATTTCTCCTTGCGCTTTTCGTGCTTCAAGCATCGTCATCCGCTGCGGAAATGCGCCCGAACATTCTGTTTATTTTTTCGGATGACCACGCGCAGAACGCCATCTCCGCCTATGGCTCAAAGGTGAACTCGACGCCTAACATCGACCGCTTGGCGAAGGAAGGCACGCGGTTCACGAATTCATTCGTCACCAATTCCATCTGCACCCCGAGCCGCGCCACGCTCCTCACCGGCCAGTATTCTCATCTCAACGGCGTGCCAGTTTTCAACACCTTCGACGGCTCGCGCGACACGGTGGCGAAGCACCTGCAGGCCGGCGGTTATCACACCGGCATCATCGGGAAATGGCACCTCGGCAGCGATCCCACCGGCTTTGACCGCTGGATCGTTCTGCCGGCTCAGGGCGAATACTGGAATCCGAGTTTCCTCGTCGCGGGTAAGAAAATGACCATCGAAGGCCATTGCACGGACATCACCACCGATCTCGGCATCGAGTGGTTGAACACCCGCCCCAAGGACAAGCCGTTTTTCCTCATGCTGCACCAGAAGGCGCCGCACCGCGACTGGGAACCTGCGCTGCGCCACATCGCCATGTTTAAGGACAAGCTCATTCCCGAGCCCGCCACCCTCCGGGATGACTACGCCACCCGGCCAGCCGCGCTGCCCTTCAATCGTCAGACTGTCGCCCACGATCTCACGCGGCGCGACCTCAAGCTCACGCCACCGTCGGGCCTCAAGGGGAAGGCTTTGCTAGAGTGGATGGGGGTGAAACCAACAGAGGTGGAGGTCGATGGTAAAACCCTCACGGGTGAAGAACTCGTGAAGTGGAAATACCAGCATTATATGCGCGATTACCTTGCATGTGTGCAGGGCGTGGATGACGGCGTGGGTAAGGTGCTCGATTATCTGGAGGAAAACGGCCTCGCGAAGAACACGATCGTTTTCTACTCCGCCGACAACGGGTGGTATCTCGGCGACCTCGGGCTCTACGACAAGCGCTTCATGTATGAGCCGGGCATGCATGTGCCGCTGCTCGTTCGCGGACCCGGCATCAAGGCGGGTAATGTGCCCGCTCAGTTTGTGGCCAACATCGACCTCGCCCCCACGTTTCTCGACCTCGCGGGGCTCCCCATTCCCGCATCGATGCAGGGTCGCTCGCTCGCTCCGCTCCTGCGTGGCGAGACTCCTGGCGACTGGCGGACCTCCGTTTACTACCGCTACTATCACGACCCGGGCGATCACAATACCGCCGCCCATCTGGGTGTTCGCACGGCCACCCACAAGCTCATCTATTTTTGGAAAAAGAATGCTTACGAGATGTTCGACCTCACTAAGGACCCGACGGAGCAGCACAACCTCCTCTTCGATGCCGCCGAGGCAAAGCAGCCGGAAATCGCGGCCAAGTTCGCTGAGTTGAAGGATGAAATCGTCCGCCTCCAAAAGGAATACAAGGACGACGGCCAGTATGCCGATTCCTCTACCTGGCCAAAGGGCAGCTCGTATAACCCCTCAGAAAAGTTTCAAGCAATTGGCAAGAAAACGATCACCGAAGCCATCGCCGCGAGCACGAGCAAGTGAAGACTACCGGTAAACTTTCGGGAGTATTATCTTTCTTACTTCCCATGTTGATTGGTCCGCTGGCGTTTGCCGTCGGCCGACCTAACATCCTGTTCTGCTTCGCCGATGATTGGGGTCGCCATGCCAGCGCCTATGCGAAACTCGATGGCCCTGGTGGAATGAATGACGTGATCCAGACGCCTAACTTCGACCGCATCGCTCGTGAGGGAGTGTTGTTTCGCAGTGCGTTCGTCTCCGCCCCGAGTTGCACACCTTGTCGGAGCGCACTGCTCTCCGGCCAACATTTCTGGCGCACAGGTCGTGGTGCCATCCTACAAGGCGCGGTGTGGGACTACTCAAATCCAGCCTATCCTCTGATGCTCCGCGATGCCGGCTATCACATCGGCGAGACCTACAAAGTGTGGGGTCCAGGCAAGCCGAGCAATGCGCCTTACGGTGCGGGAAAATACGCCTATGTGAAGCGGGGCGCGAGGTTCAACCAGTTTTCTGAAAACGTAACCAAACTGGTGGCCGAGGGCAAGTCGATCGACGCCGCTAAGCAGGAACTTTACAATGAGGTTTCGGGAAATTTCGATGACTTCCTCGCCGACCGAAAGCCGGACCAGCCGTTCTGTTATTGGTTCGGGCCGACAGAGACGCATCGCTCATGGACGAAAGGTTCGGGCAAGGCGCTGTGGGGCATCGATCCGGATTCGCTCAAAGGCAAAATGCCGCCATTTCTAGCAGACGTGCCGGAGCTGCGCGAGGATCTTGCCGACTATTTCGGCGAAGCCCAATCCTTCGATGCGGCCCTCGGCATCTTCCTCAAAAAACTCGAAGCCATCGGCGAACTCGACAACACACTCATCGTCGTGAGCGGCGACCACGGCGCTGGTGGTTTCCCGCATGGCAAGTGCAACCTCTACGACTTTGGTTCAAGTGTGGCGCTCGCCATCCGCGGCGCAGGCACCAAGGGAGCTCGCGTGGTGGACGACCTCATCACGCTACCCGATCTCGCGCCGACATTTCTCGAACTGGGTGAGGTGAAAATTCCCGAAGTGATGACCGGGCGCAGTTTGGTCAAGCTCCTCAAGTCCACGGCCTCCGGACAAGTCGAGCCGGAGCGCGACGCCGTCTTCATCGGTCGCGAACGGCATGTGGAAAACGCCCGCCCGGATTTCGTCCCGTATCCCCAACGCGCCATCCGCACCCACGAATTTCTCTACATCATCAACTTCCGCCCGGACCGTTGGCCGCTGGGCGATCCATTCCACCTGGATGACCCGAATCCGCCAGACATGCAGACTCTAACGAACAATACGCGCATCACACTTTCCGACATGGATGCCGGCCCGACCAAGGCGTGGTTCGTCGCCGCGCGCAACGATCCGAATCGCAAAGCACAATTCGATCAAGCATTTGGCAAACGCCCACGCGAGGAACTTTACGATCTCAAAAAAGATCCGCATGAGACTAACAACATCGCCGCGAACCCAGAGTATGCCGCTACCCGCACTACCCTCGAAAAGCGCCTCATGGAAGAACTGCGTCGCACCGGTGATCCCCGCGTGATCGATGACGGAAAATTCTTTGAAACTCCACCGATGGCCGGTCATCTAACAAGCGCCGCCTCGTCGAAGGCGGGTAAAGGCGATTAATGATGAACCACACCGGGGAGCGTAGAAACGATTTCCCGAAAGATCCGTGATTTCAGATTGTAACCGAAAGCTCTCCAGCATTAAGCCAACACCCGATGACGCCCTATAAATCCCTGTTTCACCAAAGACCCAAGCACCGCAGACTACTCACAATCGTGATGGCGGCGGGTTCCCTCGGAGTCGCCTTCGCCGCAGATGAGAAGGAAGTGAAAATCGGGACTCTACACGGGCAGATGAAATATGACGTCCAGAGTTTTCAGGTGAAACCCGGAGCCAAGGTCAACCTCATTTTCAGCAACACCGACGAGATGCAGCACAATCTCCTGATCCTCACGCCGGGTGAGGATAAAATTTTGGGACTCGCGCAAAAAGCATGGGCGCTCGGAGCCGAGGCGGTGAAAAAGCAGTTTGTACCCGACGGCCCCGATGTGCTTTTCCACACGCGGGTACTCGATCCGCAGCAGTCCGATACGATCACTTTCACCGCACCGATGCAGGAAGGCGACTATCCTTACGTTTGCACCATGCCTGGGCATGTGTTTTCCATGCGCGGAAAAATGCGTGTGAGCAAAGTCGATGAGCCAGTCGTCATGGCAACCAAGTCCGACAAGGCGGCAGCAGAATCCAGTCACCACCTGCATGTCACTGACGAACCGAAGGTCATCCGCGCCTTCGTGGATGGCGGGCCTCCCCGGTCCATCTCGGTCGGTCTGCCGGGCAGCATTAATTACCTTTTCGATGCCGATCTGTGCTACGTGCGCTTCGGTTGGTATGGGATGTTTCTCGATGTCGGCCCCAATGTTGGGACCACTCCCAATGACCGAGGAGGTGGTTGGTGCCAGATTCTCGGCGACAAGTTTGAACTTGGAGACAGCGGTTTCCCGATAAGTACCGGCACCCGTGATGCGAAGCAGAAGATCGTCTTCGCAGGCTATCGCATGCGTGGCAAGGATGCCCCGCAGTTCTTCTACACGATCGACGGAAATCCGGTCACCCAGGTCACCCAGCCCTCTCCCACAGGTGTCGGATTGCAAATGGAGTTCGAGTTCGGGCGTGATCCGGGAGCGGTCTTTTTCTATGTCACACCGCACGGCTTGAAGCTCACCTCATCTGCAGGAACTTGGCATGATGGCCGACTTGAACTGCCTGCGGGCGAAGGCAAGAAATTTATGGTGACGATCGTCACGGAAACCAAGGCCGAGCGCAAAGCCAAACCCAAGACTCCCAAAGTGGACCCATGAAAAATCTGATCTACTCCCTAACGGCTTTGTTGCTAATCGCGAACGTTCGTGCCGAACCCAAGCTGCCAGCGGGTTATTCGCTCGATACCATCGAGATCCCGTCGCAAATCACGCTCGGCGTCGGTGGGCTGGCGTATGCCCCCAATGGCGACCTTTACATCTGCACTCGCGAAGGCGAGGTTTGGCGCTATCGGAACGGTGACTGGTCGCTCTTCGCGAGTGGACTGCATGAAGCTCTCGGACTCTTTATTGATCCTAAGACCAGCGAAGTATGGGTGATGCAGCGGCCAGAACTCACCAAGCTCATCGATGAAGATGGTGATGGAAAAGCGGATCTCTATCAGACGGTGAATGCTGACTGGGGACTGAGTGACAATTATCACGAATACGCCTTCGGTCCGGTGCGCGATAAGGACGGAAATTTCTATGGCACGCTCAACACCAGTCTGAGCTGGCCGGGTTGGTCGAAGAGCGACCGCTGGGACATCGGCCGAGTGCATGACAGCAAGATGGGCCGGGCTGCTAAGTATCGCGGGTGGTGTTTTCAAATCACCCCGGATGGCCAATTTGTCCCCTATGCTAACGGGTTGCGCTCACCCGCCGGACTGACGATCAACAAGCGGAACGAGATTTTCTACACGGACAACCAAGGCGACTGGAACTGTACTTCCAGCCTGCACCAGATCGTGAAGGGCCGTTTCTATGGCCACCCATCGTCCCTCATGGATGATCCGAAGTATGAGGGGAAAAACCTCAATCGCATCAGTGAGGAGGAATACGATCATCTGCGCCAGCGCCCGGCGGTCTATCTACCGCACGGCGAGCTATCAAATTCGCCCGGAGAGCCGGTCTTCGACGAAACCGGTGGAAAATTCGGCCCCTTCAGCGATCAGGTATTCATCGGGGATCAAACCCGCTCCAACGAGATGCGGGCTTGGCTTGAAAAAGTCGGCGGCGAATATCAGGGCGTCGTTTTCGACTTTGTAGATCCTCTGCAATGTGGCGTGATCCGCAACCGCTTCGCCCCAGACGGAAGCCTTTGGCTCGGCGAAACGGGACGTGGCTGGCGCTCTGCCGGACAAAAAACCTTCGGCCTCCAACGGATCCGCTGGGATGGCAAAACCATGCCGATGGAAATGCACTCGGTCAGCCTGACCAAAACCGGCTTTGTCATAAGATTTACAAAGCCCATCGACCGCGTTGCGGCGGCGAAGCTTGAGAGCTATCAGATCAAGCACTGGACCTATATTTACCAAGCGGAATACGGCTCCCCCAAAGTCGGCCTCACAGAACTTTCGCCAACCTCGGTCAAGGTATCGAGCGATGGCTTGACCGCTGAGTTGGAAATGCCACTGGTCAAGGAGCAGGTCTATCAATTTACGATCAAGGGCATTGCCGGTGCGGACGGTGCGCCGATGACGAATGCCACCGGTTACTACACACTTAACCGCTTGCGCGAATAGAGTTATCACCTCGTGAGACGCTGAGAGACGAGTGTCGTGTAAAATTCAAAGTGACGGGCAGTAGGTGCGGTCGCGGTTGCGGCGAGACGCCACAACCACAATCCGGCACGGCCAGCCGTCAAGCTGAGCTTCAGGACCACTAGCTAATTTTTTCCTTAGCATCGCCACCGCGATGCGCTAGACCAAGGCATGGATGAACCGACCCGCGATCACGGACCACAGCCGCTCGACTGCCTGCTAGACCGTTGGCAAATCACCAATCATGAATTGGTAGAAATTTCCACTGAACAACTCAATCACAAGCAAGTGCAGAAGGCCCGCAAAGGTCGGCAACTCACCCTGCACCTGATGCAAAAGCTCACACGTGCTGTGAATGAGGCCGTGGTGGCAAAGTTGGCGAAAGACCAGCAACCCGCGTTCAAGCCCTATTTGCACAAGCATTTGTTCAACTACGCAAAAGGTCATGACGCTGCTTGGGTGGACCCGAACGAGGACCTGATTCCCAAGTGAATAAGCGAGATGTTAGATGGTCCATTGTCGGTGATGGTGGCCAGCCATCTTCCGGCAAGGAAAAGCGCCTCCCCAACATAAAAAGGTCCACAATCCCAATCCCCCGCTATACCCCGCTCCTCTCTCTTCCTCGCAGTGGGGCTGCCGGGAGGCGGAATCACAGCCGACTTCTCCACGCTGCGGTGAAAAGCCCGCGACGTTTACACGATTTTGCCCTTCCCGAATCTTACGCATCGGATAGAACAGGCGTGAGAAACACCCAGTCCTGCTTCGCTCGAAGCTCCGCCATGACCAAATCCGAAATCTTCTACCACGATGCGCCGGCCCCCGCCAGTTCCGTCGTCCGGGAGGATACCCGCGAAGGGCAACGCCCTGGGCTTTTCCCATCCCCGGAGGAGGTGGCCGGATGAAGGCATGGACACCTCAATGCGGCGTTCCTTCAGAACGCATGGGTTTCGTGCCATCTGTTACCGGGGTAGCACCCCGGGCTGGTATGCAATCGCCCCTTTGGGGCGAAGACATGTCCCAACGGGACACCGCATACCAGCCCAGAGCAACGCTCTGGGCATGCCACGCCCCCGATCCCCGCGTTCTGAAGGAACGCTGCATATCCCCGAATGTGAAGGAGATCAAAACCGCTTCCAGTAAATGGCTGAAGGAACAAGGCCCGGCGTTCGCGGACTTTTACTGGCAACTCGGCTATGGGGCCTTCTCTGTGAGCATGAGCCAGAAGGAGACGTTGCTCCATTACATCGACACGCAGGAGGAGCATCACAAGACGCGGACCTTTCAGGACGATTACCGCGACTTCCTCAAGAAAAACGGCATCGACTATGACGAACGCTATGTGTGGGACTGAAGTCCCGCCTTCCCCATGACCGATACGAGCTAAATCTCCACTCACCCATGAACATCCAGCAAGTCATCCAGACGATCAACCAGATGCAGGCGGACGGCATCATCGACGCGTATGCCATCGGCGGAGCGGTGGGGGCGACGTTTCATTTGGAGCCGGTGTCCACGCTCGATGTGGATATCTTCGTCTCTTTCCGATCCGAGCCCGGTTCCATGCTGATCAGTCCGCGACCCATTTACGACTACCTCACTGCACGAGGCTGCACGGTGGATGGCGAATACATCGTCATCGCCGGCTGGCCGGTGCAGTTTCTTCGTCCCACGGGTCCGCTTGCCGAGGAAGCTCTGGCCAAAGCCGTGGTGCATGATGTCGCCGGAGTGCCTGTCCGGGTATTCACAGCGGAATATCTCGCCGCCATCGCGCTGCAGACCGGACGCGCCAAAGACAAGGCCCGGCTGCTCCAGTTCATCGAATCAGGTATCCTTGATGCCGTGACCTTCCAGGACATTCTCACCCGGCACGCACTCACGGAACGGTGGGCACTGTTCCAACAGCAGTTCCTCTCTGACACGCCATGACCGCCGATCTCCAGACCATCCTCGAAAGCAAGCGCCGCTACCGGCAACAGCTCGCCGCGCGCCCCATCGCCGAAAAACTCCAGATGCTTGATGCCCTGCGCGAGCGGGCCCTGCTTCTGCGCCCTGAGTCGTCATCCATGGTCCGCGAAGAGCCAACACCCTATCACGCAGAAAAACCCCGCCCATGACCGACACCAACCAAAAGCAACTGGGCACCACTCTCTGGAAGATCGCCGACGACCTGCGCGGGTCGATGAGTGCGGATGACTTCCGTGACTACATGCTTTCCTTCCTCTTCCTCCGCTACCTCTCGGATACGTGCAAATGCCGGACCTGTATGAGCACAAGGAAACATTTGTTTTGGACCCCAATGAGGAATGGATGCCGAGGTGAATGACGGCGATTTCAGATGGGTGATAATCGGCCAAGGCTTGGCGGGGACTTGTTTGGCTTGGACGCTGTGGGAACGCGGCGCGAACTTTGTGATCGTGGATCGCGGCACGGGCGGTAGCTCGCGGATGGCGGCGGGCATGGTGAATCCGGTGACCGGCAAAAACTTCGAGCCAAGCTGGCGGATCGCGGATTTTCTGCCGGAAATGCGGGAGTTTTACACGACAGTAGAGCTACGACTTGGGCGCAAGTTGTGGCATCCGCTACCGGTCTTGAGGCTCGCGGGATCGGCTAAAGAATGGCGGAAAATCACTAGCAAGTTAGAGTGTCCTGTCGGCTCGCCGTGGTCGGCGGTGGAGGTGCCCGCGCCCGACGGCTGGGTCGGGGCAGTGGCGGTTCAGGGCGGCGGACGGCTCGACACACAGGCGTTTCTGGATGGCTCGCGGGAGTTTTTTACCCAACACGGCCGTTATCAGTTAGGCGAATTTTCTAGCAGCGGGAAGCTTGGAGAAATCCGCTGTGAGGGCGCGGCGGGTTTGCTAACAGGTGACTACGGCCCCCACCGTTGCGCGAAGGGAGAAATTCTAACGATTCGTGCAACGGGCTGGGATCAGTCGCACATCCGCATCGGCGCGGGCGGTTGGCTGGTGCCGCAGGGTGGGGGAGTTTTCAAGGTCGGCTCAACGTATGAATGGCACGATCTCGACGAACTCCCGACAGCCGGCGGGCGGGTGCGGATCGAGGAAATCGCCAGCCGTCTGGGGGGCGCAGCCTTCGAGGTGATTGGCCACGATGCGGCGGTGCGGCCGATTTTACGGCGCAGCCAGCCGTTGATTGGTCCGCTAGAGGGTGGCGGTTGGTTGTTCAACGCGCTCGGCTCGAAGGGCACGCTCTACGCACCCGGCATGGCCCGGCGCTTGGCGCGATGGCTGTTAGATGGCGCGGAGCCGGAGCCTGAGGTGGACTTCCGGGTATTTCTCGCCCACGCTCGGCAAGATGACTCCCGCTGATTCGGCCCCGTTGTTTCCCCCGCGCCCGACCGCGCTGGTGCAGGAAATTCTCCGCCGCTTGGTTGCTCCCGGCGATCTCGCCATCGACGCCACCGCAGGCAACGGTCATGACACGATTTTCCTCGCGGAATGCGTCGGCGCGGCAGGCCGGGTGCTTGCATTCGATGTACAGGAAGCGGCGCTGGTTTCTGCGACATCGCGGGTGACTGCGGCGGGATTTGCCCCACGGGTCGAATTTTTCCATGAGTCCCATGCGGAAATGGCCGCCCGTGCCACCGCTGGATCCGCCGCCGTGGTGATGTTCAACCTCGGATACCTGCCCGGGGAAAATCATGCGCTAACCACAGAGCAGGCCACCACGCTAAGCGCCCTCGCCTCCGCGGCCACGGTGCTGAAACCCGGTGGCATCCTTGCCGTGATCTGTTACCCCGGTCATCCTGCCGGTGCCGCCGAGGCAGTGGCGGTGGAGCTTTGGATGACTGCGCAAGCCTCCGCTGGCTGGCGGATTGCGAAATACGGAGCCATCGGCACCCGCCAGCCAGCACCGTTCCTGCTGCTTGCTTGCAAAGTCGGATGAAGTTGGGCTAGGAAATTGCAAATGACCGGGTTATGACTCCCTCACTTCACCTGCCACCATGAGTCTCCTGTTCTTCAAACGCGTCCTCGCGAACCCGATCCGGGTCGGCTACATCGTCCCGAGTTCGGGCTTTCTTACCCGCCAAACCGCGAAACGCATCGACTTTTCCAAACCTCGCGTGGTCATCGAACTGGGACCCGGTGAAGGCTGCCACACGCGTCAGATCGTCCGCCGCATGAACGCGGAGTCGAGGCTGATCCTCATCGAGCTGGACGACCAATTCGCCGCGCATTTGGAAAAACAATTCGCCCATGACGACCGGGTCACCGTGGTGCATACCGACGCCCTGCACCTCGGCGTGACCTTGGACAACCTCGGCATTTCCAATCCCGACTACATCGTCTCCGGCATTCCCTTCACCATCATGGACCGCGAGCTGCGGGAAAAATTGCTCTCTAACATCGCCTTGGCCATGGGGCCGGATAGCGTGTTCATTACCTATCAAGTGTCATTGATGATCGCCGAGCATTCGTTCTTCGACCTCTTTCGCAGCGAGCATTGCCTGCTGAACGTCCCGCCGATCACGGTGATGGAACTGCGGAAATCGGCCGCTGCTTTAAACGTCGCCGCCGCTTCCTGACGCCTGCCGCCGGTCGGGAAAGATCGCCACCCCGCCGCACGTTTAGCAACCCACGTTATGGCCACTACCCTGAAAACCCCCTTGATGCTCGCCCTTCTCACGTGTCCCTTCGTGGGCTGGGCGGCGCAACTCGATGTGAGCGCGATCAACAAATTGCCGCTGGCCCGCACCAGCCAAACCCTCGCACTCACGGCCAAGGAACTCGCCCCGTTGAACGCAAAAAACCTCAACCAAATCCACGTCAAGGACGCCACCGGCAAAGAGCTGGTCTGCCAGGCCATCGACAACGACGGCGACGCCCTCCGCACCTACGACGCAGTGATTTTTCAGGCCGATTTCGCCGCCGGTGAAACCAAGACTTTCACGGTGACCGCCGGGACGAAACAGGTCTGTGAGAAGGAACAATGGAAGGCCTTCGGGCGTTTTGCCAGAGAGCGTTTTGATGACTTCGCTTGGGAAAACGATCGCATCGCCCACCGCACTTATGGTGCCGCGCTGGAAACCTGGAAGGGCGAACCGCTCACCAGCAATACCATCGACATCTGGTCCAAGCGCACGCCGCATTTGGTCATCAACGACTGGTATCTCACCGATGACTATCACGTCGATCGTGGCACCGGCGCGGACTTCTATTCCGCAGGCATTAGCCGTGGTTGCGGCGGCGATGGTCTGTGGGCCGCCGACCAACTCTGGACCGGGCACAATTTCATTAACTCCAATGTCCTCGCCAACGGACCCATCCGCGTGTTGTTCGAGCTGGAATACGCGCCATTTCCCGTCAACGGCGTGAATGTCGGCGAGACCAGGCGAATTTCGCTGGATGCCGGGCAGCAGTTCGACCGCTTTGAAAGCCATTACACATTTCCCGCCGGTGGCAAATTTGCCCCGCTGACGGTCGGGATCGGCCTCAAGAAAACGGCGGGCGAAGCGGTCGAGGCGAGTCCTGCCGAAGGCTGGCTGCTGAAGTGGGAGCCAATGGAAAAGAAGGCCGGTAATCAGGGCCTGGCGATCATCACCGGCCCCAAGGCTTTTGAAAAACAGACGGAGGACAAATTGAACCAACTCGTCCTCGCGAAGGCGGATGGCAATGTGGCGATTTACTGGGCCGGCTTCTGTTGGGACAAGGCCGGTCAATTTACGGATGCGGCGGCTTGGAAGCAGCATGTCACCGAGTTTGCACGCGGCTTGGCCTCACCGGTTGAGGTCAAGGTAACGTTGGGCAAGTGATCCCTCATCCTTTTGGGCACCATGAAGAAAATCTATTTTCTAACATCGCTAATCTTCGCCGCCATCGCCGCTTCTTCCGTTTGTCTGGCGGCGGAAAAACCTGGTTCTACATTTTTCACCGACTGGCCGGAAGGGGCCTCGCCCGCCGCGGTCGGTAAGCGGATCGCCGAGAACGTGATCGTCCGGAAATTCCGCTACGAGGCCACCCCGGAAAAGCCAGAGGCCAGCTTGATCTATCCGGAAATCATCTCCTGGTACGGCGCGTTAACGGTTGCCAAGCTAACAGGCGACCTGGATCTGCGCGACCGCTTGGTGAAACGCTTTGAGCCGTTTCTGAGCGAGCCGGGCAGCAGCCACATCAGCCACAAGGCCCATGTGGACCTGCGGGTGGCCGGCACCGCGCCGCTTGAGATTTTCATCCAGACCCAGGACGCGCGATGCAAGGCACTCGGTCTCAGCCTCGCCGACGCGCAGTGGGAAAACACCACGCCGGACGGCATCACGGCAGAAGCACGGTATTGGATCGACGACATGTATATGATTCCGATCGTCCAGGTCCAAGCCTTCCGCGCCTCGGGCGACGTCAAATATCTCGACCGTGCCGCGCTGACGATGGCCGCTTATTTGGACAAGATGCAGGAGGCTAACGGCCTGTTTTATCACGGCACGGACTCGCATTTTTTCTGGGGCCGGGGCAATGGTTGGATGGCCGCCGGTTCCGCCGAGTTGCTCCGCTCGCTCCCGGAAAACCATCCGCAGCACGCCCGGATACTGGCTGGCTATCGCAAGATGATGGCCGCTTTGTTAGGTTCCCAAATGGACACGGGCATGTGGCGTCAACTCATCGACAAGCCGGACTCGTGGCCGGAATCTTCAGGCTCTGCGATGTTCACCTTTGCCATGGTCACCGGCGTGAAAAACGGCTGGCTCGAAGAGAAAACCTACGGCCCCGCCGCCCGCAAGGCATGGCTGGCGCTGGTCGGATTTCTCGATGAAAACGCCAACCTCCGCGAGGTTTGCGTGGGGACCAACAAGGGCTTTGACGAACCCTACTATCTTGCCCGCCCGCGCACCGCAGGCGACCTCCACGGCCAGTCGCCGATGCTTTGGACCGCGAGCGCCTTGCTTCGTTAGGCGGTTCTCACTTCACCTCATAGCCCGTTAGATCGGGCTTGAAGAGGGCGTCGTCCAGCTTGCTGTTAAAGACCGGGTGCAGGAAAATCGAGCGCAGGCGGGACTTGTCTTGCAGCTCGAATTCCAGCGCTCGCAGTTCGTTTTTTTCCGGATCAATATCGAGGAAAATCCATGGAATCTGTGACCTGATGCGACGATCCTTGGCTTTGAGTGTGTATTGCGAGATCCCTTCGGTGACGCGGGATTCAATGATTTCAAAGGCCTGATAGAATGCCTCTGGCGATTGGAACGCCTTGCCGGACAGCAATGAAAACCGCGTGGCTTGGGGCGAATCGACACCGGTCTGGCGAGCGGATTTCGTGGCGGAATCGATTAGGGTCAGCGTCTTGCCATCTGAGACGGCCAGAGTTTGAAAAGGTTCACCCAACTGCCAGCGCACTTTGTCGGGCTTGGAGAAACAGAGCCGTCCGGGCGTGGTGGTCGGGACTTTCAAGGCGGGTAGTTTGCGCTCTTGGGTGAAAGCGCAGTCGAGAGTGGTGATGCTGGGCTGGCGCTTGAGCCAGGCTTCGAGCGGGGCGTTGTCCGCGCGCGCGGTGGCGAGTAAGGCGAGGCAGAGTAAGATCAAGCGCATGGCGGGATTCTCACGGCAGGCGCAGAAGTTTCAAGGTTTCCCGCCAGATAATCCGGGGTCGTATCAGTAAGTCAGCGATTGGTCTTGTCATCGGAGGTCGGTCGTTCAAATTTTTCCACATGATGCAGTCACTGATCGAAACGTGGTTTCACTGGGTTCACGCGTGGGGGTATGGTGGAGTGATTTTGCTGATGGCGATGGAGAGCTCGATTTTTCCGGTGCCTAGTGAGTTGGTGATTCCACCGGCGGCGATTCTGGCGGCACAAGGCGGGAGCATGTCGCTAACGGGCGTGATTCTGGCCGGGACCTTCGGTTCGTGGCTGGGCTCGGCGATCACTTATTGGGCCGCGTTATTGCTTGGGCGTCCGCTGGTGATGCGTTTCGGGAAATTTTTCCTGATGCCGCCGGATAAAATCGAGCGGGCGGAGCGGTTCATGCGGCGATACGGTGGTGGCGGGATTTTTTTCGCCCGACTGCTGCCGGTGATCCGCCATCTGATCTCGATCCCGGCGGGAATGCTGCGGATGGGTTTTCTGAAATTCAGCGTTCTGACCGTCGTCGGCTCAGCGATCTGGTGCAGCGTGCTGGCGGTGCTCGGGCAAAAAGTGGGCAAGCGCCTGGACCCGGATCAATTGACAGCGCTCAAGCTCGGGCAAGGTGTGGATTTGCAACATCTGATCCATGCGGTGAAACATGAGGCGCTGTGGATCATCGCCGCCATCGCTGCGGTCGGTGTTTTGTATTTCCTGGCACTGCGGCTGACAGAGCCAAAAAAGAGTGTCTAACTATGCTCTGGCCGTGGATCGCGGGTCAGCAGTTCTTTCATCGCGAGCGGTGCGGGTTTCCCCTGATAGAGAATGCTGTGAACCGCGTCGATGATCGGCGTGCGGACACCCGCGCGATGGGCGGTTTCGTGAATCGATAAAGTGTTAGGCACGCCCTCCGCGACCATGCCGAGAGCGGCGACGGCTTCTTCCAGTGATTTTCCGCCGCCCAAGGCAAGGCCGACGCGGTGGTTCCGCGAGTGCTCGGAAAAACACGTGACGATCAAATCGCCCACGCCGGATAGACCCGCGAAGGTCTCCATCCGTCCGCCCAGGGCGGTCCCTAACCGGGTCATCTCCGCCAGTGCGCGGGTGACGAGCGCGGCCACCGCATTGTCGCCCAGTCCCAAGCCGTGCGCCATGCCGGCGGCAATGGCATAGACATTTTTCACCGCCCCACCAAACTCAATGCCAGCGAGGTCGTCGCTGGTGTAGGAGCGGAAATGCGGGAAGGTGAAAAGCTCCTGCAAGCGGACGGCGATCTGGAGGTCTTCGGATCCGATCACGGCGCAGGTGGCCATCCCGGCAGCGATTTCCTCGGCGTGGTTAGGACCTGATAGCGCGGCGATTGGATTGTGCGGGAAAATTTCACGCAGGATCTGGCTCATGCGGTCGCCGGTATGTTTCTCAATGCCCTTGGCGCAGGACACCAATGTTGCTTCAGCGGCAAGCCCGGCGGCGGCGAGAGTGCGCGCGGTTTCCCGTGTGGCGGACGTGGGAACGGCGAAAAGGATGAGCGGGTGGGGGAGTGCGTCGGTTAGACTGGAGGACGCGCTGACATTTGCATCCAGCGTGACGCTGCTGAGATAATGCGGATTTTTTCGCTCGCGGTTGATCGCCTCTGCAATGGCTGGATCACGACCGATCAACACGATGGATTCCAGCCGCGCTGCCAACAATTTCGCCATCGCCGTGCCGAACGAACCGGAGCCGATGATCGCGGCGGATTTAAAGGGGACATCAGACATCGGCGGCTTTCGGCTTGCGGGTGAATCGATGCTCGGTGCCATTTCGCAGGCGCTCGATGTTGCTGCGGTGCTTCCAAACTGCTAGAACGGCGATGACGAGGGTGAAGATAAACAACGGCTTGTTCCAGGTGCCATTTTGGATTTTTCCATGAAACCATGAGCCCCACAGCGTCACCAAGGGCAGCACTGCCGCGGTGATGATGCTCGCCAGCGAGACGTATTTTGTAAGTAGAAAAACCACCAGCCAGACCACGATGAGAATCACGATGGCGGCGGGCATCAGCGCAATCAGCACGCCAGCGGAAGTGGCGATGCCTTTCCCGCCTTTGAAGCCGACCCATGGCGAATAGTTATGACCCAAGACCGCACAAAAGCCCGTGATGACTTGGAAAATCTGCGCCGTCAGCATCGGGAAATCCTGGGCGTAAGGCGCGAGGCCGGTAAGGGTCATCGGATTTTTTATGCCTTCAAAACGGATCAGCGAGATGGCGATCACGACCGGAATGAAGCCCTTGAGCGCATCCAAAAACAGGCAGGAAATCCCGTATTTTTTTCCAATCACCCGCAGCACATTAGTCGCGCCGATGTTGCCTGAACCATGCTGGCGGATGTTGATGCCTTTTGCCCGCGCGATGATCAGGCCGAATGGAATCGATCCTAACAAAAATGCGATGAGTGGGCAAATCCAGAGTTGCATGAAATGGCTGTTAGAAAGGCTTCACTCGACGGTCGCGGAGGTGATCACCACATTCTCTTTTGGCACGTCACCGGAAGGCATCTCGATTTTCTCGCCGGTCGCCGGGTGGCGCATGGTGAGCGGGGAAGTTCCCGTTTCCACGGCCTTGATTTTATCCACCACGTCCATGCCTTCCACCACTTTGCCAAAGACCGCATAGCCGCCGTTGCTCGGGTAGTTGAGCATTGCGTTGTCTTTTACATTGATGAAAAACTGGGCCGTGGCGCTGTTAGGATCGTTGGTCCGGGCCATGGCGATGGTGCCGCGCTCGTTGCCCAGCCCGTTTTGGCCCTCGTTTTTAATGGGCTTGTCCACACTCATTTCGACGAGGCCCTTGCCCTCCTCTTTGAAGCCGCCACCTTGGATCATGAAATCCGCGATCACCCGGTGAAACACCGTGCCGTCATAGTGCTTCTTTTTCACGTAGTTCAGGAAATTCTCCACCGTGACCGGTGCTTTTTCCGCGTTCAACTCGATGACGATATCGCCCTTGCTCGTCTTTAAACGAACCTTGGAGGCTTTGGCGACGGCAGGTTTTTCCGCATCCTTGGCGGGTTCGCATTGGGCGAGCACAGGAAACAGGGCGAAGGCAATGAGGGCAAGTTGACGTTTCATCGGACGGCTTCTTAGAGGCTGGACCGCGGAAGCGCAAGCGCAAGGAATGGGGGAGATTTCATCACGACCCGCACGGAGGCGCGGCGTCACCGAGGCGGAACTCCTTTAGGGGAAGCTTAACGCTGCCCGATTTCATTTGCGGCCTGCTCAACTGATGCGCTCACGTCAAATCCAACTTGCGGTTTCCCTTAACCCTAGAAAAGAAAATTGAACCACAGATAACGCAGATAAACACAGATAATGAATGAGTTAAAGAATTTGAAGTAATCACCCGGAGGGTGAGTGTCGCATCTTTCGTAACTTGCTTCTTATCCGTGTCCTCTGTGTAATCCGTGCTTGCGGATAGGCCCGGTGGCTATCATAAGGGTGCGGGCGGTATTGTGCAATAGGACCCAGCCGATTGGGAAATGAAGGTTGGTCTGTGGATTTTTCCGTTTCTCACACTCCTCTCATCAAAGCGGTGCTATCCATCAATCAATCGGCCACAACGCAACCACCAAGCATATCCCACTCCATGAAATCATTCCGTCATACGATCTTTATCGCAGGCTTCTCCCTGCTTGCTATCAGCCAGTCACGCGCCGATCTAGTTCTCGAAACTGAGACTGCCCAACTTGGTAAAAAGGGCGACATGCTATTCAGCACCGCCCTTCAGGTGGAAAGGGATAAGGACGGTGGTCTTGGCTATTTTACAGTCAACCAGTTTGAATATGCGATCATGGACCGTGCCGAGATCCTCATTGAGCCGTTTTTCTACGAATGGGACAAACCCAAGGGCGGTCCCTCCGTCAGCGGCGTGGGCGACCTGGAAATCACGCCTTCCTATATGATGGTGTTGGATGATCCGCATTCGTGGATTCCCGCCGCGCTCGCGGCTTTCAAGCTCAAGGTACCCACAGCGACCAATCGTAACATCGGCACCGGGGAATTCGACTATCAGCCTTATATTATCCTTGGGAAAAAAATCGGGCCTTGGATTTGGAACGCGAACGTTGGCTATGACTTCGTCACCTCTCCGAAAGGCGTGCCGCTGAGAAACCAATTGATCCTAGACTTGTCCGTGCAACGCGACGTAACGGAAAACCTCACCCTTTTTGCGGAAATCTTCAGCAACTCATCTCCTGCCCCAGGGGAACACGGCACCTTCACCGGAGCGATAGCCGGCGAATACAAAATCAACGAACATTTCAACATCCTAACCAGCATCGGTTATGGCACCGATCGCTTGCTCACGCTGCGCTCCGGTTTCAACATCGAGTTCTGAACCTAAACAGGCCTATCGAGTGTTTAAAGAATGATTCCTCTCATGATTGATAAAAACCATAAGAGTTGTTTGGATCAATTTTTTAGATGCAAGGATCATGTCTATTTCTTATACCAAGGCCGCACCATGAATCGCAAGCTAACACTCTTTGTCGCGCTATTGCTCACTGGCCTCACCAGCCCCTGCCATGCTGGTCCGCCATTCATGACAGACGACCCTGAACCGACCGAGACGGGTCATTATGAGATTTACGGCCCGCAGCTCGAAATGGGGGGCAGTGGCGGGAATTTTGAGGGCACGGCTGGAGTCGAAGTCAACTATGGCCCGGTCAAAGATGTGCAATTAACTCTTGGACTGCCGATGGCATTTTCGCACGATTCGAGTGGCTGGCGCAGTGGCGCGGATGATATTAAGGCTTCGGTGAAGTACCGATTTTTCAATGATGAAGCGGAGCGGGTGCAGATCGCAGTGTTCCCCGGAATGAGTATTCCGACGGGCAGCAACGGTTTTGGGGCGGGGCATGTCACCGGATTTGTTCCGATCTGGGCACAGAAAGAAATTGGCAAATGGGTGATGTTCGGCGGCGGTGGCTATGCACTTAATCCCGGATCCGGCAACCGCGACTACTGGGTCGGCGCGTTTAACCTTTCGCGCAAATTTTCCGAAAAACTGTTGGTAGGCATCGAGGCTCAGCACCAGGGTGCCGATGTCGTGGGAGGTGACGGTTCGACCAGTTTAGGATTGGGATTTATCTATAATTTAAAAGAGCCTTTTCGGATTATGATGAGTGCGGGGCCGACATTTGCCGATACAGATGGCGCGGCGAGTTTTCATAGCTTTATCGCCTTAGGGATAAACTTTTAACAAAATAAGAGAAAACACGATAACATGATAAGTAACGATAATATCAAGGCCGCTCTCACCAAAGTCCCCGCCGTCACATTGGGATTTTGGATCATCAAGATTTTCGCCACTACTTTGGGCGAAACCGCTGGCGACTCCGTCAGTATGAGCTGGCTTGGCGAAACCACTGAGCATGCAACTGGCTGGGGGTATCTGATTGGCACCGCGATTTTTTCCGTGCCTTTGGTGGCGCTCATCATGGCGCAGATCAAAGCGAGCAAGTTTCATCCGTTGCTGTATTGGGCGACGATCATCGCCTCGACTACGGCCGGGACGACGTTGGCGGATTTCGCCACGCGATCCTTGTTCACCAAATTGGGCCATGTGAACCAGACCTCCTCGTATTTGCTCGGCTCGCTGCTGCTGTTCGCTTGTGTGATCGGCACTTTGTTCATCTGGAAGCGGACTATGGGGACGGTGAGCGTTGAGACCGTCAAGGAGCCGCGTGCGGAATGGTTCTACTGGATTACCATCACTTTCTCTCAGACGTTGGGTACTGCTTTGGGGGATTGGACGGCGGACAGCTTTGGCGAATCGACCTTCATGGGGCTGGAATCGGGCTATGTCCTGGGGGCTCTGGTGTTTGTGGCCATGCTCGCCGTGGTCGCGCTGCTCTATCGCTTTACCAGTTTCACCCGCACTGGCTTGTTCTGGGTGGCATTCATATTAACGCGCCCCCTAGGCGCGACGGTGGGCGATTTCCTCGACAAGCCGATAGCCAAAGGCGGGCTCGACTTTAGCCGCCCGGTGGCAAGCCTCGTGCTACTGGTGGCGATGGGTATTTTAATCTTCGCCTTGCCGCAGCGCGCGGGCAAAGCGCACTGAGTCGGATTTATTGCCATCAATTATAGTTCCGAAACACTTGTCGAACCGTTTTTCGTGAGACCGAAGCGGGAGTCGAATCCGCTGGCGAGATCTCCATCGCGAAAGGCTGCCATTCCGTTGCCGTCGATCCGAAGACCCATGCCGTGTGGATCGTTTATGCGGAGGGGGAGAAAGCATTTATACAACAACTGAAGCCCGCCCTACCCGTGAAACCTTGATGCAAAACCGGCTGTGTTAGAATTTCATCAAGGAGCCGGATTGGCGGCGGTCGCTTTCTCTAACATCTTGCGCAGGTCTTTGTTGGCTTCATGGAACGCTGCGTTGAGGAGATTGTCATTTTGAACATAGTCTTGTTGCAGATACGCTTGGGTAAGCTCGTAGCGTTTGGCGATGATCTGGAGATCTTCGCGAGTCGGGGCTTTCCTGTTGCTGATGCCATCCTGATTCAGATCCTCTACCAGATTCCGCTTCTGGTCGGGAAGCAGCGATGGGTCCAGGACCGCGGTGTGGAACAAACCGACGGCTTGCGGATTTGCTCCGACGCAGGAGAGTGCCACGCGGGCGAGCGGCTCCTTGCTTCCGGGCTCGACCAAGCGCGGGTCCTGATACATCCGGGCCGCGAGATCCAGGCTTTGTGGGCCCATGGCCTGCTGGAGATAGCGCAGCGCTTCCCGATCCACCTGACCATCGGGCTGGATGACCTGGCGCTGGGCGGTGGCGACATACGAGGTGTCGCCCAAGCTCTTCATGACTTCGAATAGAATGCTGCGGTCCGCCGCGTCGCCATTGGCGAGCAGTTTGGTGGCGGTGGAAACCGTGGCGTTCCGGTAATTTCCCGGAGCCATTTGTTCGAGCAGTTCCGACAGATAGGCCACCTCAATTCCGCGCCGGGTGAGGTCGAGATTTTCAGCAAGAATCGTTTCGGAGTCCTTGCCGCCGGACTGGGCGATGACATCGAACAAAGCGGTCCGTAGCGAGAGCGGCACCACGGCGTTCATGAAGGATTTCACTTCGCGCAGGCGTTTGCCACCCGGTGCGGCGTAGGTGACGTCCTTGCCGGATGCGAGGAACTGGCGGACGGCTGGCAGTGCCTTGGTGCCCATCCGGGAGAGCTGTTCCAACAGCACCAGCACGGGACGCACGGATCGTGCGGAGCCCTCCGTGACGGACAGGCTGGCCAGTTGATTGAGCAATGCTTGCGCGTTTTCACCGGGGGCGGTAGCAGGCCGCAAGGTCTTGGTGATTTCCCCCGTGCTCTCAGAGCTTTGGCCGGGTGGGGTGGATTGAATCCGCGCAGCGGTGGTTTTTTCTGCGGCGGGTGGGGCGTCGGTGATACTGAGCCGCCCGGCGACGAAGGCAAGGGTTGCCAAAACGACGGCTCCGCTAGAAATGAGAATGGTTCGGTTCATGGTGTGGATGTTGAATGGAATCTCGCAGAAGGAGGATGATCGCAACATGACGGGGCGGATAAAATTCAAGCATTCGGGCCGCCCAGCGTGAAGGTCAGGCGCGGGATGTCGTCGAGCGCCGCATTCAGTTCCCAGCCGAGCGCATGGGCATAACTGCGTGCGAGGGCGAGCCCTAGGCCTGCGTGTTCGTCGTCCGAACGAGAGGCTTCCTTGCGCCAGAAGCGGTCGAACATTTTCTCCACGTCTGCGGAGTCGAGGCCTAGCACGGTGTTGCTCACACTCAGGCTGAAAGCGCCGGGAGCGAGATGGGCTGCGACCTTCACGTCGCCACTTGCGGGAGTGTGGTCCACGGCGTTGGAGAAGAGGTTCGCGAGGATTTCACGCAGTAGCGTGGGATCGCTTTCGACTGCCAGATCGGGCGGCAGATCGAAAGCCACGCGCAGTGCCCTGGCGGCGGCGGTTTCGGCGAACGGACGCCACGCGGCTTGCACGGCGGACCCAATATCTATCCGTTCGCAGGCCGTGTTCGCGTGGCCGCCCTCGGCACGGGCGATGGCTAACAGGCGGGTGACGAGGTGCTCCATGCGGAGCGCGATGGCGAGCGTGTCGGCATCGGCGGTGGTGGCGCGGGCATCGGGCCATTTGAGGGCCAGTTCCGCCAGGCTGCGCAGCTCGGCGAGCGGCGTGCGCAACTCGTGGGCGAGATCCGCACTGAAGCGGCGTTCGCGTTCAAAGGAGCCGCCAATCCGCTCCAACAGATCGTTCAGGCGGCGGGTGATGGGCGCGATTTCGGACGGCGTTCCAGTTTCGGGAAAACGGGTGGCCAGCGAATCTGCGGTGATGCCGGTCACCCGGTCGGCAAGCTCGTCGAGTGGCCGCAGTCCGCGGCGCAGGACCCGTGGCACAAGCACCCATGCGCCCGCTATCAGTAGGCCCGTGCTGAGTCCCAGTGCGGCGAGCATCGTGTGGAGTGTGGCATCCAGCGATTGCCGCGAGGATGCCACCATGATCACGGCGAGAGCTTGAGCGGACTCCGGGCGTTTTTCATCGTCATCCTCGTCCTCCGCACGCGGTGTGAAAGCGAACGACACGGAGCGCCCGGTGCCTCCGCCTGGAAGCTTGATGTTCCAGAACTCCGGTGTGCTGCCGGGATTTTCCGGGCGTGGCAGTTCGCTGCCGGAACGGGCGATGTTTTTTCCATCAGGCAGCCGGAGTTGGAAAAAATGGCCGGTCTCGTCTCCGGTGAATCCCAGAGGGCGGGCGTCCTCCGCTTCGAGGTGGGGGCGGCCCTTGCGCTCCCTTGTGGTGAGGGCGCATACGGCCCGCGCTTTTCCTAACAATGATTCCTCGAACTCGCGCAGCACCGCCGCGCGCATGGTGAGGTAGGCCGCCGCGCCCCCGCAGCCGGCGATGAGAAGCGTGCCGATCACGAGCTGCCGGGTGAGCTTGCGGCGGATGGATTTCATGAGGGAGAGGTGGTCATGATGTAGCCGAGGCCGCGCCGGGTGTGGATGAGCGGCGCGGGATTGGCCGTGTGGAGCTTGCGGCGCAGGGCGCAGATCGCGGAATCGACGACGTTGCTCATCACGCCCGCATCGCCATCGTAGATGTGCGCTTCGATCTCCGTGCGGGAAACCACGTGGCCCGCGCGTCGCGCCAGATATTCGGTTAGCGCGTATTCGCGCGCCTGCAACGCGAGCGGATGGCCCGCGCGGGTGACCGTGCGTGAGGCGGTATCGACTTCCAGATCACCGACGGTGATGCGGCTCTGTTTGCTATCGTAAGCGCGGCGGCACAGTGCGTGGACGCGGGCGAGGAGTTCCTCCAGCGCGAAGGGTTTCACCAGATAGTCGTCCGCTCCGGCATGCAGTCCCTGCACGCGGTCGGACACGGTGTCCAGCGCCGTTAGGAGAAGGACGTGGGTGTTGCACCCGCGTTCGCGCAGGCGGCGGAGCAGCGTGAGGCCGTCGATGCCCGGCAGCATGATGTCGAGCACGATGGCGTCGTATTCGTTGGTTTCCGCCAGCCACAGACCTTCCGTGCCGTCGCCGCTGACGTCCACGGCGAAGCCCGCGCGGCGCAGCGCAGTGCCCACGGCCTGTTGCAGCCGTTTCGAGTCCTCGACAAATAACAATCGCCTGGAAAGGGGATGATAAGGCGAATGGCCCACCACCGGGGGCTGGCATCATGCCATGCTCCGGTCGTGGGCCTGGGGGCGTCAAGCGCGTGGATATAAGTTACTTTTCTTCCTTGTCGTCGTCCACCTTGACCTTGGCTAGGGTTCCATCCTCGGCCACTTCGACTTCGAATTTTCCTCCGTCCTTGGCGACGATCTCGGCTTCGTAGGAAACCTTGCCGTTTTCGTCCTCCTTCTCGACGTCGCCGATGGTGGCGCTTTTCGCGTCCGCCTGCGCCTGGATGGTTTTCTGGACGGCTGCGGGCAGCGTGGCGAAGGCGACAGTGTCGTCCTTTTCCTCTTCGGCAAAGGCGGTGCCGACACCGAGCGCTAGCGCGATGGCGAGGGTACTGATGGTTCGTGCGTTTTTCATGAGTGCAATATTTCTGTTAGTTTTGTGGTTGCCACCGCCGGGCGAATCCCGTCCGATGACGAAAGCACTATGGGAAACGAAGATGAGGCTAGGATTACCGATTGGAAAAATGTGATTTTCCTCCGTCACCGCATGAATTCACGAGATATGGAATCCCCGCTCCAGTTTCAGGACGAACTCGATGCAGCCCTCATCCGTCCTGCGGGCCAGTAACGTCGCGTTCGTGGCCCTGGCCGCTTCCAGACTCAGCGTCAGCCCGATGCCAAGGTGACCTCCGGCGTCGCTGCGGGACGGTTCGTGGCGGAACAACGGTTCGAAAAGGCGGTCCAGCGGGTCGGGGAACTTCGGCGTCGGGTTGGAAATCCGGATTTCCACCTGCCCGTCGCAAAAACCGCCGTGGATGCGGATCGTCCCGCCGGGGGTGGCGTAGGAAACGGCATTGTCCAACAGGTTGTTGAGGATGATGCGGAGGAGCGTGCCCTCCGCGGAGGCGGTGAGGGGCTCGTGCGGGAACTCCATTTTAAATTCCAGACCGCGCTCCCTGCGGAGCTGTTGGAAGCGCGCGGTGCATTCCATGACGACCGGTCCGACATCCACCGGCTCCATCACCACGGGGGAGGCGGCCTGGCCGATGCGGGCAAGCGCGGAAAGCCGCTGGATCAGCTCTCCCAGCTCCATCGCCGTAATCTGGCAGACTGTTAGGTGTTCGCGGTATTCTCCTGTCGTGCGATCCTGTGATAGGGCGAGCTCGGTGGTGGCCCGCAGCCCTGCGATGGGGGTACGAAGCTCGTGCGCGGCATGGCGGAGAAAATCGCGTTCTCGTTCACGCAATGCCGCCACGCGGGAGAGCAACGCGTCGAAATTTTCAGCCAGGCCAGCCAGCTCGACCGGTAGTTCCCCCGGCACATTGAGTCTCGCATCGAGTTGGTGTTCCGCACGATCATCCATCTGTCGTTTCAGTTCGCCAATCGGCTTGAGTGAACTGCGGATCACGCGGTTGATCAGGGTGAAACCTAGAGCGAGAGTGAGCAAGGTGCCACTCGCCAGCATGTAGCGTAGATGTTCCATGGTGCGCTGCATCGGCTCGATGTCCCTGGCGACCACCGAGGTGTAGCTGAGGGATTTCGGATCGATGACCTTGCCGCTGATTCTCATCCGCTCCATTTCCTCGGGCAGGGCGAAGGGGTGGATGCGCAGACCTAACGCACGGCCACGGTCACCGTTGGGCAGATGGATGTCTCTCACATCAGGCTTGCTGTTTCCGCCATCGAATTTGGGCAAGTCACCGGACCTGAGGGCGGGAGCGCGCGTCGTTTCTCCGGTTTGTTCGTCCCAGATCTGGAAGAGTCCCTCAAGCACCATTGCGTCGCTGCTGGCTAGGCCCTCCTGCCACTCGAAGGTGACCTTGTAGTTCTCAAGCTCCACCTGGTTTGCCAACATCTCGGCGGTCTGGCGGATTGCCTTGTCGATTTCACGGTGCAGGCTGTGTCTAACAAGCAAATAGACCAACACCGAGAGGAAGCACAACAGCACGCCCACGCCGCCGCCACATCGGAACAGCAGCGCGTGCCGGATGGACGGTGATTTCACGGTGTGGATTCCTCCAGAATGTATCCTTGGCCGCGCCGGGTCTGAATGAGATCGGATTCTCCACCGGCGTTGAGTTTCTTCCGCAAGTAGCCGATGTAAACATCTACAATGTTGCTGTTTCCGCCGGAACGGTCCTCGAACACCCGCTCCCAGACGTCCGTGCGGGAAACCACCTCGCCTGCCCTGTAGAGGAAGTATTCCAGCAGGCGGAATTCAAGGGCTGTTAGACTGATCGTCCGCTCGCCGCGCCGAATGGTGCGGCGGACCGGGTCCATCAAAAGATCCGCAACTTTGATCACAGAACTTTTTTTCCCATAACTGCGGCGTAGCAGCGCGCGGACTCGTGCAAGCGCTTCCGATAGTGGAAAGGGCTTCACCAGATAGTCGTCGGCACCGGAGTCCAGCGCTTCCAGACGGTCTTCAAGCGCATCCCGAGCGCTAATGACGATGATGTAGACCGGATTTTCCTTTTTGCGCAAGTGTCTCAGGATCTCCATGCCGTCCACTTTGGGCAGCATGAGATCTAGCAGAATGACATCGTAAGGATTTTCAGATGCCGCCCAAAGTCCTTCGTCACCGGTGGTTACGGTATCCACTATGAATCCAGCCTCCCTCATATACTGAGCCACTGCATCCCGTAGTAGGGCGTTATCTTCGATGATGAGGAGCCGCATGTTGAAGTTTGAATTAAAATCCCTACTATCCATTCGGGCGTGAGGTATTAAAACCATACCAACCCGCGCCAATGTGGTCGTCCTCAAGCAAATGCTCAACCTCATTCCTCGCAGAATGATCAACCGCCAGCCCTTGCGATAGGCGATGAAGCCAAGGCTCTCGCTTTCGCCTGAACCTGCGCACCCATCACCTCAGTTGCTTCGAAATGGCCAACCCCGAAGACGGTAAAAAGAAAGCCCACGACATCACCATCATCAAACGCCGCAGCGCCGGGCAATTGCGTCACGGAGCCGCCAAAGGCCGCCAAGCAGAGCCACGCGATCTTCGAGTGCCTCGCCCACAACCGCCTTTTGTTATTTGAAGAACGCCTCGTTCGCGAAGAAGGTATGCATGATGAAGATAGTTGAAATCGCTCGCAACTCCATCAACTCAGCAGTCATAAGAGCCAGGCAGAGGACCCCGCGATTCATCCGCTGGGTGCGCGTGCGAATTTACCAGCGGGTTCCCTGGAGCGAAGCCGTGGCCCGTCTGCGCGAATTCTGGACCTTGCAAACCTGAGAGTTTTCCTCCTCAATCAGTTTGCAGATAAAATACAATGTCTGAGAAAAAAATGAGTGAATTTTTTTCTAGGCATGTCTTCATACCGCGTGTAGATAGTATATCTGTATAATAACTCATTCTAAGAACACCGCCATTTCGCGCACCTATCAAAATCCTGAAAAATTTCATGAAACTCAAATTTCAAAGTCCGAAATACCTGCTCACTCTCGCCGGCACTATCACGCTGGGTCTTTGCACATCCAGCGCCAGTGGTGACACCGCAACTTACAACACTGCCGGCACCGTCAACTGGACCTGTCCGGCGGGTGTCACTTCCGTCCAAGTGGAATGCTGGGGCGGTGGTGGTGCGGGCGGCGCGGGAAGGAAAGATAACAATACTGGCGCCAACACCTCTCAAAACGGTGCCGGCGGCGGTGGCGGAGCTTATGCCCGCAAAGTATCGGTTCCGGTATCTCCGGGAACAAACTACACCATCACCATTCCAGCGGCGGCGGTCAGTGGAACCAACGGCACAACCACCAACAATGCAGGGGCGGTAAATGGTGGCACCGTACAGTTTTTGGGTGATTCCAGTGTCACGGTCAAGGCCGCTGGCGGAAATGGCGGGGCATGCTCGTATGTTACCGGTTCGAACTCTACCATCGGTGCCAGCCCGGAGGAGTTGGAGGCACGGTCGCCAACAGCATTGGCGATGCTGGTGCCGTATTTGCGGGCGGTGCTGGTTATATTGGCACTCTCGGCGCAGTAAGCGGAGGAGACAACTCAAGCGGTGGCGGCGGTGGCGGCGCTGGCAATACTGCCGCCGGTTCATCTGCCGTTACTGGTGGAACTGGTGCCGCCGGTGGAAATGCTGGCGGAGGCGCGGGGGGTAATGGTCGGATTGGAGCGAATACCAACTTTGGAACAGGCAGCCTTGGCGTGAAACCCGGAGGCGGCGGGGGAGGTGGCAAGAACGGAGGGCAAAGCACTCAACTCGGCGGCACCGGTGGCCTAGGCCAGATCGTCATCACCTACACCCCTCCGCTTGCCGAAATCGTCAAAGCCGACAACACCAACAATTTGAACCTCGGCACCAGTTGGGTCGGTGGGGTCGTGCCGACCGGAATCGCGAAGTGGGACAACACCGTGACCGGAGCCAATACCACCTCGTTGGGTGCCGACCTGACTTGCTATGGCATCCACATTGTGGACCCGGCCGGCCCGGTAACTGTCAACTCCGGCAACACGCTCACCATAGGCGCGGCTGCCACCGATCTCGATCTCAGCACCGCCACCCAGAATCTCACGCTGAATTGCAACCTCGCGATGGGTGCCACCAACGTGTGGGACGTGGCGGCCTCACGGATGGTCACTTTAGGCGGCGTGGTCTCCGGCTCGTTCGGTGTCACCAAGCAGGGTGTCGGCACGGCCGCCCTAACCAACGCAAACACCTATACCGGCGGCACCACGATTGCCGGAGGTGTGATGAACCTCAGCAATACCAACACCTTCAATGCCGGGGTCATCAACATCGGCAACACGGCGAGCCAAAACGGCGTTCTCAACCTCAGCGGCAGCGCAAACGTCTCTACGACAGGCACCACTCAACTCGGCACGGCCAGTGGCGCGGTCGGTGCCTTGAACATGAGCGCGGGAACGCTCACGCTGGGTGCCACGGCTACGCCGGACACCACATTCCTCTTTGGCGCGGCCACCGGTGGCTACGGCTACCTCAACATGACCGGCGGCATTGTGAATCTGACCAACAGCATGGGCGGGCGAATGCAGCTCGGCGGACAAAATGCGGGGTCAACCACCGGCACGGGTATTGCCCGCATTTACGGCGGCATTCTCACCGTACCCGAGTTTCTACTCATCGGCCGCTTCACCAACGCCAACGGCGTGTTCACGGTGGACGGTGGCACGGTCAACCACCTCACCACCGGCGGTGCCACGGCATCACAAAGCCTTTCCTTATGTTATGCCGGCGGCAACGGCGTGCTCAACATGCAAAGCGGCGCACTCAACAGCGCCGGCACCAGCCTGTCCATCCGCCAAGGCAACACGGGCACGGCGACCGGCATCATCAACCTCAACGGCGGCACGCTCACGGTGAACGCCATCACGAACACCTCCGGCACGGCTTATCTCAGTTTCAACGGCGGCACGCTCAAAGCTGGTGCCGCCACCCAGACCCTCGTCCCAACGACGCTCACGAGCATCTACGTAAACTCCAACGGCGGCACGATTGACAATGGCGGGCTCTCGGCGATCACGGTTTCCGGAAACCTGCTCACCCCGGCTGGCAGCGGCATCGCCACGCTACCTGTCACCACTCAAGGCTCCGGCTACGTCGGTGCGCCGCTCGTCACCATCGCTGGCACGGGCACAGGGGCCACCGCCATCGCCAACATGGTGGACGATGGCACCGGCAACGGCACCTTCAAGGTTGGCAGCATTACCGTCACCAGCCCCGGCATCAACTACACCGGCACCCCGACCTTCAGCCTCTCCGGCGGCGGGTCGGCCACTGCCGCCACGGTCGGAACCGTCACCACCTCCGCCAACACCTCCGGCGGCATGACCTTCAAAGGAGGTGGAACCACGATCCTTTCCGGCCTCAATACCTTCACGGGCCCTGTGGGTGTCACAAGCGGCACGGTTGTCGCGAACGCCACCGAGGCATCCAGTGCGGCCCCACTGGGAGCGGCGGACAACTCGCGCACCATTACCGTCGGCTCCGGTGCGACACTGCAACTCGCCCAGGCCAAGGCCCTGAAGTCGCTCTTCAGCTCCTCCAACGTTCCCTCGCTGGTCATCAGCGGCACCGTCAACGACACCAACCTCTCGAACCCCGGAAATAACCCGCTGGGCAACCTCACCTTGAACAGCGGCACGCTCTCCGCCAGTGTCGGTAATGGCAACGGATACGGCTCCTACAATCTCAACGGCACCGTGACGTCAACAGGCACCTCGCTCATCTCCTCCACCGCCAGCGTGCCCATCACCCTCAGCGCCGCAACGGGCTTCACCACCACCTTCGACGTTCAAAGCGGCACGCTAACCGTCTCTGCCGCATTGGGCCAGGTCACCGCTAGCGGGGACGAAAGAACCAGCAGCCTTCTCAAGACGAGTGCTGGCAATTTAACGCTTTCGGGTTCCAACTCCTACACCGGTGCCACCACCGTTACCGCAGGCACGCTCGCCCTCGGTGCAAGCAACGTACTGCCCGACACATCGGCGGTCACCATCGGCACCGCCACCTTGAATGCGGCCACCTTCACCGATACCGCAGGCACTCTTGCCGCCACTGGCAGCGCCGTCATCAACCTCGGCAGCGGCGGCGCCCTTGCCTTCGCCGATAGCAGCGCCGTCACATGGACTGGCTCGCTCAACATCACTGGCACTTTTGTTCCCGGCTTGTCCATCCGTTTCGGCACCACCAGCAGCGGCCTCACCTCCGGCCAGCTCGCCACGATCACTATCAACGGCAGTGGCGCGGGAACTTACGCGCTGGATTCGAGCGGCTACCTCGTCTCCGGTGGCGTCGGCCCCGTCGATCACTTCGTCATCTCCGCCATCGGCTCACCACAAACCGTCGGCACCGCCATCTCCGGCATCACGCTCAGCGCCCGGGACGTTTCCAACAACACCGCCACCAGCTTCACTGGCACCGTCACCTTCGGCGGCACCGGCGGTTTCTCAGGCACCTCCGCCTCTTTCACGGCGGGCGTCCTCAGCAACCCGAGCGCCGTGATTCCCACCGTCGCTGGCAGCAGCCTGACCTTCACTGTCAATGACGGCTCCAGCCACACCGGCAGCACCACTATTTCCACCATCCAGTCCCAATACACTGCATGGTCCGGCGGCGCGGCCTTCGACACGGATACCAATGGCGACGGCCTTAAAAATGGTCTTGCCTGGCTGCTCGGAGCCGCCAACAAGAACGCCAACGCCTGCTCCCTGCTGCCCACGGCCACTGTAAGCTCCGGCAAACTGCTCCTCACCTTCGATTGCCTGAGCACCTCAAACCGCGGAGTCGCCGTGCTCAACCTGCAATACAGCAACGACCTCGGTATTTCCGACGCATGGAGCAGCCACACCGTCGCCGTCCCCGGCACGGTGGGCACCAGCACCGTCAGCGGAGTGAATTTCACCGCCACCGCGAATGGCGCGCTCATCCACATCGTCGCCGAGGTTCCCGCCAGCGCCGCTGCCCCCGGCACCAAGCTCTTTGGCCGCCTCGACGCGCAGGACACGCCTTGAGTCGAAAAAAGGGACTTGAAACCTACAACTGAACCTTGATCTGACGAGGCTGAATGCGTTTTTTGCGGGAGGTTGATATATCCTGTGGAATACTCGGCGATGCTGTCCCATAGGATTTCAACAAAGCTAACAGATCGATCCGCTCCGACAACGCTGCACGCGTGACGGCAAACAGCCGGGTGAAGCCATACCCCCATGCCGAAATGGTGCACCATGAACCGCAGCGGCACATACACTAGCAGGGCCGAGGTAGCATCCAACCCATTCTTATCGAGAGCGATTTGGATGATAGGTCGCTGGGCTTTGGCTCGTTCACTCAACAAAGGGTGGACGTTCATGCGTTAGAAATTACATTAGGTTATCTTAATGAACTGAATCGTTACAGATAATTTATACATCCTCCGATTTTCTCGCGTGCTACACACCATGTTTCGCTTGACCCACCTCGGCCTTTTCCTGCTCGCGCTGGCTTTTGGTCTGGCCTCCCCGGTTTCAGCCCAACCCTTCGTTCATCCCGGCGGCCTCCATTCCCAAGCCGATATTGATCGCATGAAAACCAAGGTGGCCGCAGGCGAGAGTCCGTGGATCGATGGCTGGCATGTGCTGATCCAGGACTCCAAGGCGCAGTCCGATTACAAGGCCGGACCCCACCGTTACATGATGGACCGTGGGCGGGCACAGCGGGATGCCATGGCCGCCTACCTCAACGCCCTGCGCTGGCTAATTTCCGGCAATACCGCACATGCCGACTGCGCCGTGCGCATCCTCAACGGCTGGTCCGGAAAGGTGAACGAGGTTTCTCATGGCATTGATCAGCCGGGCCTGGGCGGTATCCCCATCGGCACCTTCGCGATCGCGGCGGAGTTGATGCGTTCTTACCCCGGCTGGGCCTACGCCGATCAGGTGCGCTTCAAGCGCATGCTCGTGGATTTTTTCTATCCCGTTTGCCACGATTTCCTCACCCGCCACAACGGTCGCTGCGACACGGCTTTCTGGGCCAACTGGGACACCTGCAATATGCGCGCGATCATGGCCATCGGCGTCTTCTGCGACGACCGCGCGAAATTTGACGAAGCCGTCGAGTATTTCAAAAGTGGTCGCGGCACCGGTTCGATCAGCAACGCCGCGCCCTTCCGTTTCGATGGCGGCCTCGTCCAATGGCAGGAGAGCGGTCGCGACTACGCCCACGTCATGGGCGGTCAGGGTCTGCTCATGGAAATGTGCCAGATCGCGTGGAACCAAGGGCTCGACCTCTTCGGCTATGACAACAATCGCCTCCTCGGCACCGCCGAACACGCCGCGCAATACACGCTCTGGAAAGGCGTTCCCTACACCTATTATAACAATTGCGACAATGCCAACCAGTTCTACATCTCCGAGAACTATCACGGGCGCCTCGACGCCTCGCACTTCGAACTGGTTTACAACCACTACGTTGTCCGCCAAGGGCTTGAAGCTCCGCACGTCAAACTTTTCGCCGCGTTGCGCCGCCCCGAGCCAGGTGAGATCGACGTCCTCGGCTACGGCACGCTTACTTACACGCTTGATGCCAAGGCGTCTCCGCTGCAGGCCGAGCCGCCGCCGGTGCCGCGCGAGGTCAGCGCCACGCCGGGCTTGGCGCGGGTCGAATTGAAATGGTCGCCCTCCGGTGCCTACAATGCGGATGGCTACGAAGTCAGCCGCGCCACCGTTCCGGGTGGTCCGTTCACTTCCATCTACTCGACCAACCGCTGGACCACACCCTCCTACACCGACACTGGTGTCGAGCCGGGTCGCACCTATTACTACACCGTCGCAGCGCTCAACAACGCTGGCAAAAGTGCGCCCTCCGCGCCCGTGAGCGTCGTCCCGGCCAAGCGAGAAGCGCTGCCCCCAGACATTCAGAGCGTCTCCGTCCAGGGCACGCTTTACTCGAAAGCTGCGGGCAACTCCTTTCAGGTACCCGCCGTGGGCCGGGAGTTGGACGGGAGCTTCGCGGGCCAATCCATGGACGGCGACTTCAGCATCACCGCACGACTGGTGGACTGGAAAGGATCCGTCGGCATGATGGGGCTGACGATTCGTGAACCGGGGACGAGCAAGCCACGCGCCATGGCGGTGACCCTGGGCGAAGTCGGCGGCAGGCTCGCGCGCTTCCGCACGCGAGTTGACGGCAAAACCACCGTCCAGCGCGGCTGCGACTACACCTGGCTTCCCGTCTGGCTTCGCATCCGGCGCGTGGGCGATGATTTCACTGCCTATCAATCTTCCAACGGCATCGAATGGTTTGAAATTGGCAAAAGCACCGTTGCTCTGCCCCGCACCGCGCTGGTCGGCTTGCTCGCGAGCACCGGCATTACCCCGCCCGGACGGAAAGCGAAGGATTCTCCCGAAGGGATTTTCGACCATGTATTGATCGAGCGGCAACCTTCTCCTCCGCCCGCCGCTCCTGCCGCTCTCACCGCGACCACGCTCGGCGACCATGGGGTGCGCTTGGATTGGAAAAACGCCTCCGAAACATCTCAATCCGGAGTGAAGGTCGAGGCCTCGCTCGACGGCGCGCCTTTTTACGAGATCGCCGATCTCGCTGCCGACGCCTCCCGTTTTGAAAACACCGGCATCGATCACCCCGCCGCCCTCCATTACCGCGTCCGCACCTACCATACCGGAGGCTACTCGGCCTACTCGAACGTCGCTCCAGTCGCGCCTGCGCCGCAGGCCAAATGAAGTCCATTGCGATCAACGGGTTTGGACGGAAGCGCCGTGGCCTCATCAGCAAGGGAAACGCCCGTCAAAGCCCCTTCTCCACCCCAAGCCAAGCCACCCCGGCCAGCGCGTGGACACCCTCGCCGCCGCGCAACCCGACACCGACTGTGAGAATTTATTCAAATGACAGAGTAAAGTTATTCGTGACAGATTTCTGAGCCAAGTTCGCCATGGAACAAGGGTGATTTTCCTTGGGAGAGTGGTTGGCGCGTCTCGCCTTCTGCTTTTGAAACTCGGGCGGGACGTCCGGACAACGGACTGGAGCGAGACGCTCCAGTCACTTTCTTGACTAAATGGACGAGACGTCCATCCCCCTTATTTCTTTTTCGCCTGACTCAGGGCTTGAGAGAACCAGTCGTTGTTAGGCTTGGAGTTGGGTTGGAGGTCTTTACTGCGGTTTAGGGGGCGGGCGTTGCGGTCGTCAGGGGAAGCACTGCGGCAAGACGCCGCAGCCACATCGATCTTGCTCTTCATGGAGAGGGCGATGCGGTTGCGCTTGAGATCGACCTCGACGACGGTGACCTGGACTTTCTGGCCGACTTTGACGACTTCCGAGGCGTCGCGGATGAAGTGGTCTGCGAGCTGCGAGACGTGGACGAGGCCGTCTTGATGGACGCCGACATCGACGAAGGCACCGAAGGCCGTAACGTTGGTGACGATGCCGGGGAGCTTCATGCCGATTTGCAGATCAGACGGTTTCTCGACGCCTTCCACAAACGAGAAGAGTTCGAATTGTTTGCGCGGATCGCGGCCGGGTTTGGCGAGTTCGGCGACGATGTCTTTCAGGGTCGGCAGGCCGACTTGGTCATCGACGTATTTGCTTAAATCGATCTTCTTGCGGGCGGCTTCGTTGCCTAGCAGATCTTCCACTTTGCAACCGGCGTCGGCGGCCATTTTCTCGACGAGCGGGTAGCGTTCCGGGTGGACGGCGGAAGAATCTAACGGATTCTTTCCGCCACGGACGCGAAGGAATCCAGCGGCTTGTTCGAAGGCTTTCTCGCCGAGGCGCGGGACTTTTTTCAATTGCTCACGTGAGCTGAACGCACCGTTTTCATTGCGCCAGGCGACGATGTTCTCGGCGAGCGAGGCATTGAGGCCGGAGACGTAAGAGAGAAGCTGCTTGGAGGCGGTGTTGATCTCCACGCCCACGGCGTTCACGCAGCTAACAACCGTATCGTCGAGGCTGGCTTTGAGCGCGCGTTGATCGACATCGTGCTGATATTGGCCGACGCCGATGGCTTTCGCATCGATTTTCACC
>JANXMQ010000137.1 GCA_025354565.1 Akkermansiaceae bacterium | reverse complement strand
TTGTTGGCGGTGCCTAGGTAGTTGAAGCTGGGTGCGCCGCTGACGTTGCTGGAGGCTGATAGAATTTTTCCAGCGGTGCCGCGCGTCCAAGATTGGGTGACAGCAGGAACAAAGGTGCCGGTGGCATTTCCCCACTGGATGCCGATGATCTGGCGGGCTTCGTTTCTAACGTAGTGGATCTTGACGTTGCCGCTGGTGATGTCGGAAACCTCGGCGGATGCCCCGTTGGGGGCTTGTTGGGCGGAGTGGATGACGACGTTGCCGCGTGTGAGTTCAAAGCCGGTATCGCGCCCGCTGGTGTCGTGACCCTCGGTGATTTTATATCCTGCGAGTGCGCCGGAGGTGTATGCGATTTCAGCGGGGCGTCCGTTCTGATAGGTGAGTGATCTTGTGCCGGAGGAGTCGCCGATTTGGTCGATGCGTCCGGCGCGGTCGGAGTGGTAGGCTTGGACGATGGATGCGAGGGTGAAGGGGCCGGAGGTGACGGTGGGCCAAGTGGCGGATGTTAGGTCTTTCGCGCCGTCGTCGGAGTAGCCGAATGTGAGGGTGCCACCGTTTGCCCGCGCCATGGAGACCGTGTGAAGCAGTCCGCCCGCAAAATGGGTGAAGGTTTTCCCTGTGCTGCCAGCGGCGTAGGATTTCGCCGTGGGTGCCCCGGCGGCATTGAAATCCACAGTGGTGTCGGCCCCGACGGATGGATGGATGACTTCCCGGAAGCCGCTGCTGCCGGAGGGGACTCCCAGAGTGTCGGTCTTGCCAATGATGTCCGTGCCGCTGGTGGCTTCTTGGGTGCCGTCGAGTTTGGTGGTGTGGGTGACGCCATCGACGGTTAGGGTTTCGACTCCGCCGCTGATGGTGTGTGCTTCAAGAATATTGCCTTTGCCGGGTGCTGTGAGACTGGCGAGGGTGCCGTTGGTGTTGAAGGTGGCGCTGTGGGTTTGTCCGTCGGTGGTGAAGGAGACGGCTGATAGGGAGCCGTCGGCCCGCCAGGTGGGAGTGAGAGTTGCGGCGGGGAGGCCGGTGCCGGTGAAGGTGAGTGTGAGATTGCTACTGGTGGTGAGGCCGAGGTTGTTGACGGTTTCGGTTTTGCTCCAGCCTTTGGAGGAGATGGTGGTGATGGTATTGGCGGTGTAGTTGGGCGTGCGGGTGATGGTTTCCTCATTGCCGTTGATTTTGGTGACGGTGACGTTTCCTTCCGGTGTCCAAGTGGTTCGGAGAATTTCGCGCAGGCCGGTGTCTTCAGTTAGCTTTAGGACGGTGACGAGGCTGCTGCCGGAGACGGTGGTGAGGCTCTCGACGTAACGGTCGCCGGTGCCGAGTGTGCCGTTGCCATTCACATCAATGCCACTGCGGGTGATGGAGCCAGCGGTGTTGTAGGGATCGGATTCGGTGATGAGTTTGCGCCTGGAGGGTTCGTTAGTGACGGCGCGTTTGAGAGAGGATCCGGCATCGCTGTATAGATAATTGGTGGTGCCTTTGGTGGTTTCGGTTTTGCGGACGCGGCCCCAGGCGTCGGTCCAGGTGGTCTGGTAGGCGGCGGATTGGTCGGTGAGCTGGGAGGTGGTTTTGAAGAGGCCGTTGTCCACGCTCAATCCGGTGCCAGTGTTGCCACCAAAGGCGAGGGTGGGGCCGGATGCGGCGCTGATGGTGCCGTCATCCTTGCGCTGGGTGGCGGTGTGAGTACCGAGCAGATTCTGGCGGGTGAGGACTTCACTGGTTGCACCATGAGTAAGAGTGAGGTTGTCGGTGACTCCATTCCAAGTGCGGTTCGATGAGGTCAGGCGACCAAGTTCGTCGCGGGTGTCTGTCAGAACTCCCGTGGCATTGCCGGTGATGGTGGAAGTGGAGCTGAGCGCGGTGTAAACATTGGTGGAAGTAATTCCATTCGCTGAGCTTACGGTGGGGCGTCCGAGGGCATCGTAGCTGGAGATTGCCGAGGTGAGACCCAAAGCACCAGTGGCGGTGGAGATTCGTGAGAGGTTTTGGAAGTAGTTCCATGACGAGGCGAGGCCGGTATTGTAATCCGTAATTTTCTTGGGCATTCCCCATGAGGTGAAATCTGAAAACACGCTGCCGCCGGTCTCGAGTGCCGAGCCGTTAAACGCGTAGGACTCATGTTCGGTTGACTGGCCATTCGCGTTGGTGGTGTGGATTTGTTTTGTGCCGCGAGTCACGGTATTTCCTGATAGCAATCCTTCGGTCAGCGTTAGTTGGGTGGAATTGCTCGGCGCGATCCATTGCCAATCGTAGGTGGCTCCACTGCCGTCGGAGTACTTAACTAGGTGCGGCAGGCCGGGAAGGCCACTGGTGGCGGTGCCGTATTCTAACTGGCTGAACGCGACGGAGGGGTCGGATTTACTGGAGGCGCTGCCGTCTGCGGAGGTGTAAGTTTTGACGGTGTTGCCGCCGTCGAGGAGTTGGGTCCAAGTGGTGGCGCAAGTGCTGTTATTGAATTTGCGGGCGAGCGAGTAGGTATCCCCAGAGACACTGCCGGTGGCGGTCCATGGTCCTTGGGTGGCGGTGGCGAGTAGGCCGTCCGAGTCCCAGGTGTATTGTGCGTCTGGCTCGATGCCGTCGTATTGTATCGAGACGAAATCCGGCCACCCGCCGTGTCCGCTGCCGGAGTCGTAGTAGATGAATGAAGCCGTGCCGGTGATGGTTTTACCAGCGGTGGTGATTTTCCAATCCTGCGGCAATGACTCGCGGAACGGATCGAGCGATGCCGACGACAAGGAGGATACGAGTTGACCGTCCAGAGACTCACTCATAGTGGTGTTTCTCACAAGCGATTCGTTTTCATCGGGAGAAGTGATAACTGCGATTTCTTTTTTGAGCTTTTCGGTGGTGCCCTGCGTGAGCTTGAGTGTCCAGGAATGCGTTCCTTCCGCCGACCACCACCAGTCGTATGAACCATAATACCAATCGGTCAGTCCGCGGCCTTGGTTGGGGAGAATCTCATTGGACTGGATTTCAAAATTTTCTCCACCTTTGCCAGTCACTTGAAGTTTTTCGGCGTCTGTGGGGTGCGCGGTGGTATCCGCTCCCGGATGCGAAAACGTCCATGTGCGAATCAATGTCATGCCGGAAATGTCCAATGCCTGTCCTGGGATAGGTGGCACACTTCCTGTGGGTCGTCGGTAAACTCTAACCGTGTATCCGCCATAGTGACTGGCGTTATATGCGATGTCGGCCACCAGATCCCGTCCTGCGACCTGCTTAAGCCGAGGGCTGTCCCACGCCCGATACAACATCTCGGTATCGTAACCGCTGACCATCTCGGAGTCTTCTGATGAAGGGATGGGCCAACCGATGCTGTTGGCAGGCAGACTCTGGGTTCGGTTGGACCGATCATTCTCATAAACGACATGATAGTCGGCCGAACTCCCTGCGAACTGGAGCAGATAGGACGAATCGAAACGAGTCATTGATCTCCAGTAATCCCAAGACCAACCGTAATTTTCATAATCCCAAAAGTAATCATAATTGTCACCCACCATGGTGCGCGTGGAAACATAGCCGTTTCCGCCGCCTTTGAGTCCCGGCCCGAGATCAATGCCGAACAAAAGGCTCGGACGCGGATGAAGCAGCAGGCTCCCATCGGCAGCATTTTCGGCCAAAACGCCATCCGCCGTTTCGAGCTTCGTCCGCACGTCGGAGTCGTCCACTCCGCGAGAGAAAGTCGGCTTAAACACCGAATAGAAGACACAGCCGATATTCCAATTCTGCTCATAGGAATGGAGATAGTCATCGGAATGTCCGGGATCGTCAGGAGGAAGATAGAATGCCTCCTTATGCTGATAGCCGCCCTCCACAAATATCTGGTCAGTGAAGGAATCACTTTCATGTCTCGTCACCCAAGAACCATTGATGGATGCAGTGGGAGGGCTACCGAACAATGGAATACTGCCTGAACTCCCACTGCCATCGACTACATATCCGGCTTCGTTTTCCTCGTATTTGGAGGAAGCATCAGTGACATCGATCTGATGCCAAAGGCTCCTGCGCAAGATATACACCGTCCCATTGATTTGTGTACCTTGCCCCCCCGGAGCGGTAGCGCTGAGCCGGGCTTCCTCAGGATAAATCACCGAAAGGTTGATTTGCTGCGAACGCAAAGGTGCCGTGATTCCTTGAATTCCCGCGTCAGACTCTCGATAGCTTCCATCAACTTGGACACTCGTCTGGGAATACGAGTTGACATACGTCCAAGCATTGGAGATCTCGAGGTTCAGGTTTCCGGGACCGATTGAACCGGGGTTCCAATTGATCGAATTGACGACCGTGTTGTCCTTAGTATTGTGTATTTCAATTCGAGGTTCGTAGTCGTGGTTGTCGTCCTCATCGTAGAGGTCATCATAAACCACTACTTCGCGGACCGACGTTTCGTCTCTCAGGGGTTTTTCCCGAAAAGCGGCGGGCCACTCCATGAGTCGCAATGCCCTCACGCGTTGTGCCAATAACCTCAAAAGATCGTTGTAATTTTCAGGTGTGGGCCTCGGCAGCGGTTCAAAATCGCCGGAAGTGTAGGTTTTAAGGGTGCCTACGATGGAACCCGTCGCATATTCTTCGGGACTGGAATTGAGGAAAGCGAATTTCAATCGGTTAAAATTCGCGACCGCCTGATTGAGCAAGGCGATTTTCCCACCAATACTCAATCCATCGACAGCCGATTGGGTGGGATTGGTTCCGATTCCCAGCCAGTCGATGGGATAGTCATCCGGCAAATGCGCATCACTATCTCCTGGAGCATTGTTCTGGTTGACGAGATAGATACTTACCTGATCCCGCTGGTTGATCACCCGTTGTCTATCGGACAACGAAATCACCACATTATAGAGACTTTGTCCGGAGGAAACGCCGTGCGCGGACCCTAGTAACATGAACACCAAGATGAATTTCAGCAGGCGGGATGGGTGAGTCATGGGGTTCAGTTATAGTTGAGATCAAGCAAGCGGGGTGGCTGATCATTCCACCGTCACTTGCAACAGCAGCTTAGGGTTGTCCTTCTTCATCGGGTTGAGTCCGCGCGTGTTTTCCGTCGCATTGCTCAGGCCGTCGCCATCGGGATCAATCGCGTTGTCAGCTCCATCCGCCGTGGAATTTGCATTGTTAGGATCATATCCATAAGTGACCTCGAAAATGTTAGAAAGTCCATCCCCATCCAAATCCGCATTCATCGCCTCTTCCAGACTGGTGATTGAGGGATCGTCCACCGTGAACAAACGCACGAAGAATTTGTCAGTCGAACTTTCAAGACCGCGACTGTGCATCCCATCGCCGAAGTCAAGAAACGGCGCGTATTGCCAAGTGACCAGATCCGTTGACCATTGCATGAAATAGATTCGGCCCTCCACGCCCTGCCAGTCGGCGGCATAAGTGCCCAGCAAACCCTGAGTGAAATTCACCGGCGATTGCGGAACGGGATCAGCCGAAATCGCACCCAACAGGCAAGTCACGGGCACCAAATTGAGGATGACTTTATGGATTGGTTTCATCAATTACCTCTTGTCTTCTTGATGGTGTCTGCGGACATTCCAACAGGATGCTCCCGCTCCCAAAAATGAATCGTCACGTCTTTAGGTGCTGGTGGATGCACTAACAAATACGCTCGTCGATCCTCCTCCGCCTTGAGCCGTGCCAGATAAGCCGCCTTCATGCGCGGGCCTTCATCCTGATAGAGATGATGCAAATCCGCGATCATGTCCCGGCACTCCTGATCTGGACTGCCACCCACAATCTGATAAGCTGGTGCGCCATCCGCGAGCGTTGGGATTACGGGTGCTTGGTATTCTTCTCCGTAACCTGCTAGAAATGCAGCCCGCGCCTGCGTATCCTCATTTTTAAGGCTCAACATGAGTTGATACCGCCGCAGCGTGCCACTCGCAGTATTGACCTCGAAACTCGTAAAGCCGCCAAAATCATTGAAATCCAAATTTGACCATACCGTGATTTCGCCCGCAGGATTTCCTCTCGTGTGGAAGCGCAGCAAGGTCCGGCTATGATCATAAACAGTCGCGGAAACCGCAAGCATCCGCGATGGTGTCGGCGTTCTGCTGGGGACTTGGCTCGTTCCTGCGCCCTGCGGCAGTGCGATAGGAGCAACGGGATCAGGCAACTTCGGATCCTCCACCAAATGCACCGTCTCGGTGATCGTTCCTGTAACCGGTGGCAGCCCCACCATTGGCGGCGGCTCGATCACATCAACCTCAAGCACGACCGTGCTCTTGATCTTGAAATTCGGCAGCACAGGCAACGGTGCTGGCAATTGAGTCCCATCCGAGATCGGAACGGGGATGGTCGCATCGCTAGCCCCTGTCGATGGGTCTCGGATCAGTTCCTGTCCGAAAAGTGGAAGGAGGGCGACGAAAGCAGTCAAATGGACCGATAAAAATTTCATGTCGAAATGGATTTTCTACAGATGGTGGTGTTTGTCTATTTTCTTCAGAAGGATCATCAGGACAACTCAATCTTCATGCCAAGATGCTAAAATAATTGTGCGTTTGTGGGGCTTGCAGTGATCGGTGAACACGGTCGAACCGGATTTCAAAATGACGCTATCTTGGACCTTATAGGTGACAAGCAAAAAATGACTCCATTGCATTAGTGGTTCCTCCCACCATGGAAGAATGCCTCACGCGTTCGGCTGCCAACCTCCTGATCCCGCTTCATCGGGGGATCAGGACGCCGACGTATTGCAGGCAATCGTTTTCTTGCTTCATCAGGAGCGCTTAAAAAAGGGTCTCACGTTGAGAGACTTGAAGCAAAAGATGGGGATCAGTCACGCTCATCTTTCGAGAGCGGAACGGGGGGTGGCGCAACCTGGTTTGGTGGTGATATTGAGATGGTGTCGGGCCTTGGATTTGAAATTCGGGGACATTTGGAAGCAAGTCTCCGGTGAGCAATGACGTGATCACTGCATGTCGTTGGGAAATCCGCTCGCGCATGTTCTTGCATGAGATTCAGATTTCCCCAGCGATCAAATCATCCAGCGTCTGCCGTTTGCGGATGACGGTGGCTGTCGCGCCTTCTACCAGAATTTCCGCAGGCAGCGGGCGGGAGTTGTAGTTCGAGGCCATGGCGAAACCGTAGGCCCCGGCGGACATCAGCGCGATGTGATCGCCGGGTTGAAAATCTGGCAGCGGGCGGTCTTGGCAGAAAAAATCGCCGCTCTCGCAAATGGGGCCGACAACATCGACAGTAACTTGTTCAGTGGTCGCCGGTGCGGTGAGCGGGACGATTTCATGATGACCTTCATAGAGTGCAGGACGGATCAGATCGTTCATGCCGGCATCGACGATTTTAAATGTCTTGGCTGCGCCCTTTTTCTCGTAGAGGCACTTGGTGATGAGCACTCCGGCGTTGCCCACGATGTAGCGTCCGGGTTCTAGCAGGATTTTTAAACCGAGGTTTCTGAGCCTTGGAACGAGTTCCTTGCCATAGCGCTCGATGGTGAGTGGGCGGGTTTCCTCGGGTTGGTTTTCCCACCAGGCGGGGTCGCCGGATTCCAAGGCTTCCTTGTAAATGATGCCGATGCCACCGCCGATCGACCAGAACTCGATGCCATGTTTTTCCTTCAGCGCGGTGACGAGTGGAATCACTTTTTCCACCGCCTCGATGAATGGCGCGATCGAGGTGAGCTGCGAGCCGATGTGCATTTGCAGGCCGCGCAGTTTGACGTTTTTAAATTCCTTTGAGGCACGTTCGTAAAGCCCGGCGATGGCTCCGAAATCGACGCCGAATTTGTTCTCCGATTTGCCGGTGGAGATATACTTATGGGTCTTGGCGTCCACGTTCGGATTTACTCTAACAGCAGCAGGCGCGATCCTGCCAAGCTCGCCAGCAACTTCGTTCAAATAGGCAAGTTCCTCCGCACTCTCGACATTGAACGAGTAGATTCCTTGTTCGAGGGCATAGATGATTTCATCGCGTGTTTTGCCAACACCCGCAAAGGTGCAATGTGCCGGATCGCCACCCGCCTTGATCACGCGGAAAAGCTCGCCGCCGGAAACGATGTCGAAGCCCGCGCCATGCTGGGCGAGTCGCCGCAGCACGGAGAGATTGGAATTCGCCTTCACCGCGTAGGCGACCTCATGGTCGATCTCGCCCAGCGCGGCATCGAGCCGAGTGTAGTGGTCGAGGATGGTGCCTGCGGAATAGACGTAGAGCGGCGTGCCGTGCTCGGCGGCCAGCGTGGAGAGATCGACATCTTCGCAGAAAAGGGAACCGTTTTTGTAGGAGAAACCGTGCATCGCGGGAGGGAATTAGCGGCGATTCCGGCGCGGGTAAAGAGCAGAACTTCGGACGCTCCCGGGTTGTTGGCAGGGATGAAACCCGCCCTACCGGATTAAATCGGCTGGAACCCGGATCTTTCCGCCGCTAGAACCCAGCCATGAAACGAGTGTTATGTATCGTCCTCGATTCCGTCGGCTGCGGCCATGCGCCGGACGCGGCGGCTTATGGCGATGCCGGTACGGATACGCTCGGGCATCTTTATGCGCGGATTCCGGGATTTTCCCTGCCGAATCTGGAGCACCTCGGACTGGGAAAATTGCTGGGGCTGCCCGGCGATGTTAGAATTCATCCATGGGCCTCCGCGGCTCGCCTGACTGAAAGATCGGCAGGCAAGGACACCACGACCGGGCATTGGGAGTTGATGGGCTGTGGCTTGGAGCAAGCCTTCGCCACTTTCGAGTCATTTCCTCCCGATCTGCTAGAGGAGTTGGAAACCCGCGGGGGGGTGGAATTTCTCGGCAACTACGCGGCCTCGGGCACGGAAATTTTAATTCAGTTAGGTTCGGAACACCTGCGGACGGGAAAGCCGATTCTTTACACCAGCGCCGACAGCGTGCTGCAAATCGCCGCGCACGAGGAGATCTTCGGGCTGCGGCGGCTGTGGGAACTTTGCAAAACCGCGCGGCAGGTGTTAGACGGGCGTGACGTTCGCATCGGCCGGGTGATCGCACGGCCATTTCTGGGAGACAGCGCAGCCAATTTCAAGCGGACGGGAAATCGCCACGACTATTCGCTGATGCCGGGCGAGACGGTTTTAAACCGCCTGCAAGCGGCGGGTGTGACGACCATCGGGGTGGGGAAAATTTCCGACATTTTCGCGGGGTCGGGAATTACGGAATCGCATCCCACGCAGTCAAATGCCGAGGGCATGGCGGTGATTGACCGACTGTGGCAGGAAGCACGCGACGAGCCGCATTTCATATTCGCCAACCTCGTGGATTTCGACTCGCTCTACGGCCACCGCCGCGACCCTGCAGGCTACGTGCAATGCCTGCGCGAGTTTGACAAATGGCTTGGCGGCTTCATCCAGAGGGTGCGGCCCGAGGATCTGGTGATTCTAACTGCAGATCATGGCAATGATCCCTACCATGTCGGCACCGACCACACGCGCGAGCAAGTGCCGGTGATGGTAATTGGCGCGGATGATGATCTGATAGATGGTTCGTTTTCCGAGGTCGCGCGCTGGGTGGAGGCACGATTCATGATAGGTGGGTAAAATTTACGAACACACGATGAAAGCCAACTCCACGCGCCTGTTTCTTTTGCTTGTGGTTCTCTTGCTGCTCGTTGTGTTCTGGTGGACTCGGCGTGGTTCGTCGATTGATGCGAATCAGGCTTCTGCGGTTGAATCCCTCCGCACGAAATCAAGCGGATCGAATTTCTCAGCGTCGGATGGTGAGGCATCGGGGCCGGCCAGGCGTCCGAAGCGACCTTTGTTGGAGAAAAAGCCGGAGCAGGCGGGTGTTGCCGGCGGGCTTGACGAGCGACTGGATAAAGATGGCCCCGACGTGCTGAGTTCGGAGGTCCACACCTTGTTGCCTGCGGGGCATTCGATGGTGACCGGTGGATTCCTGATGGCGGATGGCCGGCACGGATTCGCGGTCGTCACGCCGAAGTGGGTGGACGGTCCGAATGGGGGAAACAGAATGATCGAGGTCAAGGCGGGCATGCTGGCGCTCGATGACAAGGCCTTGGCCGCTACGGGTCTCTCCAGCCTAGCAACGAATGAGATGAAGCTGAAACAGAATGCCGAAGTCTGGACGCCTGAGGATGTGTATCAGTTACTTAAAACCCGTGAGGGAATCCATATAGTTTCCTCACCAACGATCACGGCAAATCCAGGCCAGGAAGCCATCATCTCGATCGACTCCGGATCGACTGGGCTGAGGCTCAAGCTAGAAACAGGCGAGGGCAAGGATGGCGGCTTCGACTTGAAATCCGACCTGAAGCTCGCAGAGTAATCCTGTTGGAAACGAATTGCTGAATAAACCCTTGCTGGAATACCGTATGGGGCGGCTGATCCCATGATTTCCAATCGCACATTTCGATTACTTCTCGGCACACTGGCGCTGCTAACACAGGCGACTCTTGCTGGTCCGCTAAAGGTTTACATCCTCGCGGGCCAATCGAACATGGAAGGACAGGCGGTGGTTGACCTAAAGGGAAAAGACTACAACGAGGGTCGTGGTACGCTCGCCAGCCTGATAGAAGATCCGGTCAAGGGACCGGCCTTCAAACACCTGAAAGATGCCTCCGGGAAATGGGAGGTGCGCGACGACGTCTGGGTTCGCTAACAGCGCGAGAAACAACCGCTGCTAACAGGTCCTCTGAGCTGCGGCTTTTCGGTCTATGGTGACAAGCATCACTTCGGCGTGGAATGGCAGTTCGGGCACGTCATGGGCGAGGCGGTGAAGGATCAGGTATTGTTAATCAAGACCGCCTGGGGTGGAAAAAGTCTTGGCGTGGATTTCCGCCCCCCGGGTTCAGGAGGAGCAGTCGGCCCCTACTACACCCTGATGATATCACAGATCCGCGAGGCACTGGCGAACCTGAAGACTGATTTTCCTGCCTACGATGGCAAGGGTTACGAGTTGGCGGGCTTCATCTGGTGGCATGGCTGGAATGATTTCTGTGATGCCAAGTTGGTGCCGGAGTACGAAACGAATCTGGTCAATCTTATCAAGGACGTGCGCAAGGATCTGAAGTCCCCGAAGCTGCCATTCGTCGTCGGGGAGTTGACCGGTCCTTGGCCCGCGAACGACAAGACGCTTCCGAAGGCGGCGGCCGATGTCCGGAATGCCCAGAAGGCCGTTGCCGAGAAGCCGGAGTTCAAGGACAGTGTGATGTTTGTCGAGACTCATGACTTTGTTCGAAAGCCGGAAGACTCGCCCAATCCCAGTCACGGCCACCACGAATTTGGAAACGCGGAAACTTATTTCCTGGTCGGAGATGCTCTGGCGCATGGCATGCTGAAGCTGCAAATGAATCAATAGAACCAAGCTCATGAACCACCCTGTCAGACTGATTTTTTCTCTAACATCCGTTAGCCTCGCTGCCGTCTGCGTGCTCGAGGCAAAGCCACCCGAAATCATACCCGACCTCACTCAGGACCTGAGCACCGTGGACCGCAAGGGGACCTACAATCTCGGTGCCACCGGTATGCGGGGGTGGATTTATGGCAAGCCCGCGACGTATTTAGACTCGCTTCAAGGTCGTACCACTGCGTTGAGTCGGCAGATTTTAGTCACCCATGTCGGAGCTGCTTCGCCCGCTGATGGGGTGATGAAGGTGGATGATATTATTCTCGGTGTGGCCGGGAAGCCGTTCAGCGATGATGCCCGCAAGAGCATCGCTCTGGCGATTCAGGATGCGGAAACGGAAGCCCGCAAGGGAGTTCTGAAACTCATGATCTCCCGCGAGGGCAAGCCTATGGAAGTCGAGCTCAAGCTTGCGGTCATGGGCACCTATTCGGCGACTGCTCCGTGGGACTGCCCGAAGTCGAAGCTCATTTTCGAGGCTGCTTCCAAGGCTCTGGAAAAGGAGGAGCTCAAGGATAACTGGGCCGGTTCGATCAACGGGCTGGCACTTCTTTCGACTGGCAATCCAGACTACCTGCCGCGTGTCCGCGACTTCGCCCATAAACTCGCACCTGCCTCGCTGGATCTCGGCAAGAAAACCAACGGATCGAGCTGGGAACTGGGATATAGGAACCTCTTTCTCTGCGAATATTATCTTCTAACCAACGATCAGGAGGTTCTTCACGGCATCCGGGAAATTGCACTTTCGCTGGCCCGGGGGCAGAGCATGTATGGAACCTTCGGCCATGGCTTCGCGGCCTTGACTGCCGATGGCAAGTATCACGGTTCCGTCCCGCCGTATGGCCCGGTCAACATGACCGGACTTCCGGCAAATCTCTCGATCGTCCTCGCTAGCAAGTGCGGTGTGAAGGATCCCGAGGTGGATCAGGCCATCGTCCGCGCCAATGGCTTTTTCGGCTACTTCACCGACAAGGGGGCGATTCCCTATGGCGAGCATGAGCCATGGCCCTATCACGAGAACAACGGCAAAAACTCGATCACCGCAGTGATGTTCGGGGCACAGGGAAACCGACCCAAGGAAACGAAATTCTTCTCCCAAATGGCGACGGCTGGTTATTGCAGCCGGGAATGCGGCCACACCGGACAGGGTTTCAGCTATCTATGGAGTGCTCTTGGAGCCAATGCGGGCGGACCGGCGGCAGCGTCGGCCTTCTTCAAGGCCGCGTCATGGCACCTCGATCTCGTCAGGCGCACGGATGGCACATTCACCTATGACGGTGGTGAACAGTATGGTCCGGGGAAAACCGACGATGACACTTACTACGGAAAGAGTAGTTACAACGGCCTGAGCCCAAACGCAACCTACGTGCTGACCTATTCGATGCCCCTGAAAAAGCTGATCATCACCGGTCGGGAGTCGAAGTCGTCGGACTGGCTTGACAAGAACGAGGTGGCTGCGGCCATCGCCTCAGGACGCTTTGACCTCGATCGCAAGAAACTTTCCCCAACAGAACTCGTGGAGGCCTTCGGAGTTTGGTCGCCGATTGTTCGCAGTTGGGCGGCGGAGGAGCTGGCGAGTCGGCCTGAGGCGAAGGCGATGATTTCTGAGCTCGTCAAACTTGCCGACGGCTCTGACAACCACGTTATTCAGGGTGCTTGCGAAACACTCGGCCTGCTGAATGCCCCGGAAGGTCTGCCGGTCTTGGTGAAACAGCTTTCCCATCAGGATCGCTGGGTGCGCTACAAAGCGGCGCAAGCGATCAGGAAAATGGGCGGCACGGCCAAGCCTGTCCTTAACGACCTGCTCAAGGTGATGGTCCAGACGATCGAGAAGCCGTGGCCGATTAACTGGGCGGACCCAGTCCAGATCGCGCAGGGACAACTCGCTGCTGCAATTTTTTCCGGGCCGCTGAAGGAATCGCTCAAAGATGCCGATCCACGGCTGCTCTATCCGGCGGTCCGCGCGGTGGCGACGAATCCGGATGGCATGGCGCGGGCCACCCTGAAGAACTTTTTCGATCAAAAAGTGACGGTGGAAGATGTGGTTGCACTGGCCCCTGACATCCTCGCCGCCGTCAAGAATCCGTGCCCGGCCGATACCATGTTCGGAAACGAGATTCGCATGGGTGGTTTCAAGGCTCTGACGAAATACCATTTCCGCGAGGGTATCGAGGTTGGGGTCGAATTCGCGAAAACCCAAGGCGGGCACGGTAGTGAAAGCCGGACCGGTGAGATCATGAAGGAAGTTTCGGCCTATGGCGCGGCGGCGAAGTTCGTCGTTCCAAAGATGAAGGAGTTGATCGACCAGCTCAACGAGCAGGTGAAGCAGGGGGCATTTCCCGGCGGCGAACTTAACAAGCGCCGCGTGGACGCAGTGACGGAAGCCATCGCGAAAATTGAAGCCTCTACCACCCAGCCGGAGCTGAGAAGCATCAGCCCGGCGGGCCGCTGATAGAGGAAGGTTCCAGCGCTGGATCCATGCGAAACAACAAGCCCGCCGGTGATTGGCGACGGGCATTTTGACGGAGAGTTAGATGCTTCAGATTGCTGTGTAATTTTTCATTTGTATTGAATCTCGGATGATCTATGATTGCATGATACATGAAAACTCGGATTTTCCAACTCGTCTGTCTCGCAACGGCCTTGATGTCACCCCTGCATGCGGAATTCCGCAATTGGACGAACTCGGAGGGCGTAAAAATCGACGCCGAGTTCGTCAAGTCCGAGGGCGACAACGTCACCCTCCGCCTCCGCAGCGGCAAGCTCGCCACCGTCTCCCAAGCGAAGCTCTCCGAGGCCGACCGCGAATTCGTCAAAACCAGCAATGTGCCAGCCCCGGTCGCAGCCACTCCGCAACCCGCACCCGAAGCTAACCGCAAGGCAAAGTGGTTGGATAAAATGGACAAAGCCCAGGAACAAGCCAAGCAAACCGGTCTGCCGATCCTCGTCCTCTTCACGGGTACCAGTTGGTGTCCGTACTGCATCAAGCTGGAAAAAAGCGTCTTTTCTCAAAAGGAGTTCCAATCCTTCGCGGACCAAAACCTAGTCCTCCTGAAGCTCGAATTCGGACCCGGCGGCGCGTCTAAAAGTAAAAAGGATCAAACGCTCCAAAAGGAATACGGCGTCAAAGGCTTCCCCACCTATTTCCTCATCGACGGCACCGGGAAACACTTGGACCAGGGTGGCTTTCACGACGGCATCAATCCTCAAGTCTTCGCGGGCTGGGTGAAAGCCGCGCATAAGAAGTCATAAGTGTTTTTGGCGGCATGCGGTGGGAAACGCAGAGATGGACCATCCGCCCCGCTTACCTAACACCGCTGGATGATAGGCTTCCGATTCTTTATTCCCCCGCTTGCCAGCCCCCATTCACCCGCTAGACTCAGGCATCGTGAATGTTGGAATCCTCGCAAACCCTCTCAAGCTTGGTGCGCTGTCCACCCTTCACGCCCTCCGAGCTGCGTTGAAATCCCACGGCTGCACCACCGTGCTCGATGAGGAAACCGCCAATCTGGCCGGTGAATCCGGCGGCATCCCGGCTGCGGAATTCAACCAACATGTGGATCTCGCTGCCGTCCTCGGAGGCGATGGGACGATGCTGCACGCTCTCATGCGGCTTGGAAATTTTGAAAAACCGGTGGCTGGCATCAACATCGGCACGCTTGGCTTTCTCACCAGTTGCACCGATGGCGAGCTCGGCGTGTTCGCCGCAGCCATTGCAAGCCACCGTTACACCACCAGTGTGCGCACCCTATTAGAAGCGACCATCCACCGCGTCGGCAACCCCGACGAAACCTTCATCGCCCTCAACGAAGTCACTCTCGCCCGGGGCAATACCGGCCGCCTCGTTTCGCTCCGCGCCCAGGTCAATGGCGAGCTCCTCAACGACTATCGCGCCGACGGCTTAATCGTCGCCACCCCCACCGGCTCCACCGCCTATTCGTTGTCTGCGGGTGGCCCGCTCATCGCGCCGGACGCCGCCGTTTTCGTCATCACGCCCATTTGTCCCCACAGTCTCAGTCAGCGTTCGCTGGTTCTATCCGATGACTGTATCGTAGAACTCTCAGCCGAAGACCCGGACTGCGGCCCCATGCTCTTCACAGTGGATGGCCGCGACAGCATCCACATTGGCGCAGGTGACTGCATCGAGGTGAAAAAGGCGGCAAGATCTTTCCATCTCCTCCGCCTGGAGGGGCGCTCATTTTACGAAGCTTTGCGGCAAAAACTCCGCTGGCAGGGAGTCTGAAGCGGGCAGGGGATCAGAACGTCCATCCACATCCCAGCGTGAAGCCCAGTGCATCAATGCCGGGGTTCGGATCGGTTAGGCCGAGATTCGAGTGATGGATGAAATAAATGCCGCCTAGCAAGGATACCTGCGTGGTGATTTTTTGCCGCAGGCCGAGCTGGGTAAACCAGTTGAAGGTGAAATCCTGCCCAAGTCCCTGCGCACCGCCAGAACTATTCGTCCAGCCGAAGCCGCCACCGATGGAGAAGAACGCCGAAGTTTCATGCGATGGGAACCAATACTCGACGGAGGGGGCACCGGCCAAGCCGATATAGACATCCTCAGGCCCGCGCGTGATGGCTTCAAACAAGGCGGAGAAACGATTCCTAACAACCAAAGTGGCACCGTTCTCATCCTTCCAAAGCGTCCACGCAACAGGCGAGCGGAGGGTCAGTTGGGTCGGGATGATCTCGTAGGGAATGTCGGTATTGTGACCGACATTCCAGAGATAGCCGCTTTCCAAGGTGAATTCCCAAGCATCCCATGGATGGCTCGCTACCTCACCGGAGAATGCGGGTAACGTCAGCACGCCGAGCACGCAGAGAAGTTTCATGGGTGTAGGTTAGATGAATTCGTTGAGCAGACCCTCGATCATTTCCTGACGACCGCTGGCGACCATCGGCTCGGGATTCGCGAGGGCGTATTTTTCGAGATCCGCCAGCGTGGTTTTTCCGCCCTCGACCTCGGTGCCGATGCCACTGTCCCAAGTCTTGTAGCGGTCCTTGATGAATTCGCAGATGCGGCCATCCGCGCGGATCGCGGCGGCGGTTTTGAGACCACGGGCAAATGCGTCCATGCCGACAACGTGGGCGTGAACGAGATCGACGGGTTCCCAGGATTCGCGGCGACGCTTGGCGTCGAAGTTGAGTCCGCCGGTGGTGAAGCCGCCCATTTTCATGAGGACGAGCATGGTGTGGGTCGTTAGATAAAGATCCGTAGGGAACTGGTCGGTGTCCCAGCCGACGTTGGGCGTGCCCATGTTCGCGTCGATGCTGCCGAGCGCGCCGGCTTCGTAGGCGACGGTCAGTTCGTGCTCCATTGTGTGGCCAGCGAGGGTGGCGTGGTTGGTCTCGATGTTGAGCTTGAAGTGCTCTAGCAGATCGTATTCGCGGAGGAAATTGAGGCAGGCTGCGGAGTCCGAATCGTATTGGTGGGTGGTCGGCTCCTGGGGCTTTGGCTCAATGTAGAATTGGCCGGTGAAGCCGATTTCCTTTTTGTAATCGACGGCCATGTGCAGGAAGCGGGCGAGGTGGTCGAGTTCGCGCTTCATGTTCGTATTAAGCAGCGTGGTGTAACCCTCGCGACCGCCCCAGAAGGTGTAGCCCTCGCCGCCGAGACGGTGGGTGACTTCCATGGCTTTTTTCACCTGCGCGGCGGCATAGGCATAGACTTGGGCGTTCGGGCTGGTGGCCGCGCCCTGCTGATAGCGCGGGTGGACGAACAGGCAGGCGGTACCCCAGAGGAGTTTTTTGCCCGTGCGCATTTGTTCTTCTTCCAGCACGTCGGCGACGGCATCAAACGCCTTGTTAGACTCAGCGAGCGTGGCGCACTCGGGTGCGACATCGCGGTCATGGAAACAGTAGTAGTCGAGACTAGTTTTTTCCATGAAATCGAAGAACACGCGGGCGCGATTCTGGGCGTTGGCGACGGTGTTTGAGCCATCGTCCCAAGGGTGGGCGGCGGTGCCCATGCCGAAGGGATCTGAGCCGGTGCCGCGCATGGTGTGCCAATAGGCGCAGCCGAAGCGGAACCACTCGGCCATGGTCTTGCCGGCGACGACTTCAGTGGCGTTGTAGTGTTTGAAAGAAAGCGGGTTCTTGGAACTCGGGCCTTCATATTTTACGGCATCACAGGGAAACACACTCATCTTCAGGATTGTTAGGTTTGGGTTGTTCGAGCAAAAAACAGCGCAACTTGCGCAACGAATTCAAGGTAGATGGAATCCTGCGAACATTGCT
>JANXMQ010000151.1 GCA_025354565.1 Akkermansiaceae bacterium | reverse complement strand
GTTGCCCACAACAGTCCACTTCTCCGACGAGTTACAGACCCATTCTCGAAGCGGTCTGTCGTGGACAACTTTCAAGAGGCTCACGCCGCTTCGCGGCGGTTAGCCCCCGGTTTTACCCACGGATTTAGCGGAGGAGGCTATTTCCTGCTGGATAGCACCGCGTGATATTGCCAGCAGCGAAAGCTGGGCCGACGAGATCATGAAAGGTCTGAACCAGACAGAAGTTTTCCTGATGCTGGTTTCCGAAGATTCATTGAAATCGAATGAAGTCGCCAAGGAAATTGATATTGCCAACAGCAGCCGTAAAAAGATGCTGCCAGTACGGATTGAAAATGTCCCCCTGCGCGGAGCCGCACAATATCACCTTTCCAACAAGCAATGGGTTGATTTGTTTGAGGGCGATAAATCCGAGCACGGGACAGCGGTTGTCAAGGCGGTCGCTTCACTGATTGGTTCAGCGCCAACTCCGGCAGCATCGCAGGCACAGACAAATGCTGCCACGCAAAACACCTTGGCGCATCGCGCTCGGCAGCTAGCTGACGAGTTGAATGGCAGCTACAATAAAGACCTTGACACGATAAATAGCACGTTCGGTCAATGGGGCGATGATCAGGTGGTTTACGTGGTGTTCCCTGTTTCCCTAGGAGCCACCGGACTGACACTGATCAGTAGGTTCAATCGACAAACCGAGCGTGTGTGCATCTATGCTGACAATCATTGCGATGGAGACCCACTAAAGATTCGCTTCATTGACGCCTTGAAAATCCGTAATGCAGCGGACTTCCCACGCTTTGCAGTGAAAGATCGTGGACGACGCTGGGAGGTTTTCACCTTGTTGCCTGAAACTCCGATTGGAGAATTGTTTCCAGGAAACGATCCGGCCACCTTGTTTGAAGTGTTCGCACAAATCACCCGCGCCTACTATCGGCAACTAATGCCATGGGTCATCAAATGGCTCAAGTACGGTAAAGAGGTGCAACATGCCATTGAGCAGCTTCAGGACCGGCTTCAGGAGATTTTCCCGGAGTCTGCTGGATGGAGAATGTCCGCCCCAGAAGCCAATCGCCTAAAAGATTTTCGCTGGTGGGGAACCCTCAATATCTACAAGGAATCATGGGAACCAAAGTGGGACAACCACCGCAAAATGGGCCACCTCTCGCTCTGTTTGCGTACCGATCAACCGATGCTACATGGACTACATATCGGTCTCTGGAAGTACGAAGCATGGTATGATTTGGGTGATTATGCTGGCTCTCTAATCGAAACCGCGCGCCCGATCCTTGGCGATGGAACGTTCAACAACGAAGCATGGGCTTTCTACACCTTTTTGCCAGAGCCATGGCTGAACAGCGGCTTGCAATCGGGCCACCTAGAGATCTTCCCATGGCAGGGAAAGTTTGATGAATGGATCACCTATGTTGTGGATACGTTTGACAAGCTGAAGGAACATCTGGAACCGCTCATCGATGCGGCCTGTATGGCAATTCCTTCGCTACAGGACAAGGACCCGCAGGCGATTCACCTCACCGAAAACGCGACATTTGCCACCTCCCCTCACTATGTGCGCAACCGTCTGCGCCTGTTGGCGGAAAAAATGCAGGACCTGTATCTGGGTGCTCCATTTACCTTGCGCTGGCGCTTCCACAATGGCTCCGTAATTGACATTCTCCTGCATGTAGAAGAAGCAAAATTTGAAGTGGCTCTCGCCTGCCAATTCAATGACCAAACGGCCAATTTATGCTGGCTCGATCTAGAGGAGCCGCACTTTGAAAGCGCGATTGCCAAGCGCTACATCGCTGCCCGATTCCCTGAATTGAAATTTACCGAACTCAAGCGCCAGCTTTCCACAACCCTTCCCGACTGGCTCGATCAGGTCGATGGATTCATCATTGCGAAAGTCGCCGCGTATGAGCACGCCTTGATTGCCCTCGCTGTCCACCTGAAACAGTGCTCTGAACTTGTCCAAGGTGCTAAAGCAGCTCTCGACAAGGTGCTTCCGAAGTGTGACAACTGGGTCATTGAAGATGATCTAACGCGCGGTGCCAGTTCGCTCATAGCCAACAGCCCCATCCGTATATGGAACCGCAAATGGCAGGTGGATTCTGCGTTGATTCAAAACAAGGAAGTTCCCATGGAATACCCTCCCGTGCTCCTGGAATTAGTTCCTATGGAGCCGTGTTTTGAGAAGTTGTGCTTTTCAATCAGCTACAATGGGCGTCATCAGGCGCAATCAGCTGACGCCATCCAACAACTCAATGGTGCCATCTTTTTTGCGTTGGGTGCTCACGAACCCAACGAGGACCCGCCCCTGCAAGGGTTGCTGGCTGCGAAGCTCCTGCCGCCCGAGATGCGCACAACCGGCGGATCCGATTTCTCCCAACCCATACGCGATGGGGAATCTGCTGTCCAATGGCAGAGAAGCCTGAGCGATTTCTTTTCCATGGTTCTGCGTATCGAGCCCATCATTACAACGATTTGCCTGAAAGAAAATCAGTCTCTTCTACAATCTTTGGAACGGAATTTTGATAAATTGCGTTAAATACAAAAATGCTGATGGAAATTGTGAACAAAATCATCAAGCCAATGTATAGTTTTTTTGTCATTTAATAATTATTTAAATTGAAAAAGTAACAATGGCGAAGCCGCCGTTATTTTATTAAAGTTTTTTCCAGTCGTGAAATGATGCACTTGGACATCCAGAATTATTCGGTGAGGATTTTGCTTGAATCGTTATTCCACAATTTCTACAGCAGAAATTCTTTTCGCCCACTTCGGCAAGATTTTTCCAGTCATGAAATGATGCACTTGGACATCCAGAATTACTCGGTGAGGATTTTGCTTGAATTGTTGTTCCACAATTTTTACAACAGAAATTTGTTTCGCCAACTTCGGCAAGTTTTTTCCAATCGTGAAATGGTTTAGCGGAACATCCTGAATTATTTGGACTGCTATCTTTCATGATAGTTGTTTCACAATTTTTGCATTGGTACCAATAATTATTCATAATTTTTTATGTTTGATTTGTTTGTGCTTACTCTTTTATTGGTTTTCAGCTTTCCCATTATTCCTGCAAAAATTGTTATCCAACAAGGAGTGCATCGTTTTGCCAGCTTCCACCGTATCAGAATTACACCAAAGAAAATGAACCATCTTGAGCGATTCGGTATATCCTGAATCACGAATCATCTGCTTCTTTCCAGCCATGGGTTGGTTGCTAAATGATGAATTACGCGATCCAGATATGAGTGCAAGGTTGCCAAATAAATTGATGTTTGGATCCGATTCGCCCTCCATTGGATTTTGCGGGTTGATGTGTTCAACCGATCCACACTTCCGAAACTGGAAGTTTTTAACTAATTTCTCTGCTTCCTTATTTAGCGAAGTCCAAATATCACTATCTGTCTCTTCATTTCCACTATTTTTAAATGACTTCCACAGCTCATAATCTAATCGATAAAACCAATAATGCGAGATTTTTCCAAACTTCATTTCATCAATAGACGGGAGTGAATTTTTCTTTGTTTGATTCTCACCATCTATTTTTTCAAGTTTGTCTTTGAAGGCGGAAGGCTCAATTTGGGGTTTGTTCTCCTCACACCAATTGAATGCCGGAATCAGCCACTCATCGGCGGGGGTGCTAACATGTAGAAATGACTGAGTCATCACCAATGCATCGAAGACATCGGCCACCGCGGAGTCTTGTGATTCTGATTTATCTCCCCATCCTTTAAGGCCAAGTTCATAAGCTATTTTTCCCTTCTTAGGAGTGAAGATGAAATAACCAGCTAGAAAGCGAGTCTGTTCATGCAAAATCTCGCCGAATCGCATTACGCGTGCAGGATCCGCTAGTTGGGAGAAAGTTTCCAGTAGGAAGTCTGGTTTCATATTCATACAAGACTCAGGCTGCATACGAGCCAAGGCAATGAGGAGAAACTCTGGCACTGAAACAATCGCCGAATATAGGCGTTCTTTTGCCAACTCTGTCACAGGCGGAATTCTCTCGAGCAATTGCGCCAGGGTCTCAGCTTCAGATTCGGAAACATAGTTTGTGACTGGTTGTTCCGACAGACATTCAAGCATTGCGTTCCAATGTTTCAAGAAGATTGATTGGGGAACTGTATTCTTAATAAGTGAGGCTAGTCGAACTTTTAAAATCTCATGTCTTTCAAGTTGCCTTCCACGATTATTCAGTCGGACAAATTGTTGATTCTTGTCTATCACCGAATACCCTATCGGTGCTTGTGAGACAAAAAACGCTGCATGTTTGAAAATGAACTCGGAGAATTCTTTTGCTTTTGGTTCTGGCTTTTCTGCAAGGAACACTTTTGCACAATGAAACGCTCGACCCATGGCAGTTTTAGGGGCATCTTGAGGGTTTTGAAGAATTGCTTGATCTGAAGTTCTCCCATATAATGCCAGTTGATCATGGATGAGAAAATCCGTCCAAATTGCTGCACGACTTTCTGCCGCTTTGCCAATGAGCATCAAGGTAGTCATGCGCTGTTGACCGTCGATAATGTCCAATGTGCCGGATCCATCTCCAGAATCAGCGATGCTCATGATGCCGATGTGATAATTGCTGTGCGTATCCTTTTCAAAGGCATGCCAAAGGTCTTCGAGCAGCAATTGGACTTGTATCCTTGTCCATGAGTAAGGTCTTTGGTAGAGAGGAATTCGGAATTTTAATTGCGTTTCCCTTGCGATTCTTTCGGGGGTTTGTGGAGTTTCCTTATTGCTCATTTTTGGTAGAAGTTAGGTTGTAGTGACGGACTAGAGATTGGGTAAGTGCACTTGAAATCCGTCCCAATTCACTTTTGTAGAATAATGAAAGTCTATCGAAGTAATGCTTTTTTGCCCCGGCTATATCCTTACTAGGTTTAGCTATCGCTTTTGCTAAACGCTCCAATTGCGAACAGGCATGAATTGAATTTACAGAATCCATGAGAATTTGCACTAATCGCTTGTAGAGCACATAATCCAGAGTCCCCTCGATGCGGACTCTGTCTTTTTCCCAACGACATCCGGATAAGATGATTTCAAGACATACCCCAGAATCTATCAGAAAGTCATCTGAAAATTTATCAACGTAAAGCATGACTAGTGAACAAAACGCCGACTGAATGTGTCCGTTATTGATATGGTCAGCCAGTTTGCTGACAAAGGCAGATGCAGTGGATCGACCGGCGAATTCTGGACCGAAGAGTGATTCATACAATTCGTGGTATCGTCTCGCAAAGAGGAAGAAAGAATCGCCACCTTCAATGGTCTGCGTCATTTCGAAAGGTAACAAAGTCTCGGCTTGATCGACAGGCCAGTCCATGCTCAATACCACCCGTCCGTTCTCGCGGCGCCATGAGCGGAATGCTGACGGCTGCATATATCGGCTGAACCGATGTTCTGCCCCGCTGGCTGTGTCGGGTTCGACCAATGCTCGAAACTCATCGTAGTCTGGGCGCTCATGCCATGAGTCCCGCGACCGAAATTTCGCCCACATTCTGATACGTCTGAGAATGTATCCAAAGACAATGGAATGACTTTCATCATTGCGCTGCCAATCACCATTGTGACGAACTGCAAGTGCCTCTTGATCTGCCGGAATAAACATCAGGTGATGGGCTTTTAGCAGATCAAAGTCGCTTAGACGCAATCCTTTACTATTTATACTATCAAAAAAACTAAAGGCTAATTCGAGTGATTGCTCATCAACAGTGATGACGGAAAATAAAAGGCCATCTTTCGGTTTACTCAGCATTTTAACTAGCAGATCCATCTCGTATTGATCCATGGATGCCAGATTTCCTTTGATCGCTTTTTTGCATTCCATTATAGCGCCTATTGAGGATTTAGAAAATTTCTGGTCAAGTAGAGGCAATGGTAGTATCTCCGTTAGATTTAACTCTTTTATCAAGATCGTAAGGGTCACGAGTCTTTGTTGGCCATCTACAATGTGAAATTTTCCGCCGTCCTGATGCAAAACTACTGTTCCAAGTAAATAGGAGCCTTCGCGCTTAGTGAGATCCATGACAAGATCGACAACATGAGCGGGTTCCCAAGCGTAGCAACGTTGGTATTCTGGAATGTTTAAATTTTTCTGAAAAATATCATGAAGACTTAGTTGCTCAAGATAAGCCTTTATAGGTTCTGTTTCTGCTGCTTGATTCATGGTGATTTAATCGAATAAGTAATTTTGTCAGCTCAGGGCTGATTGGCAAGCGAGTTCGGTTGCTGACCAGTGAAAAATTGATAAAGCCTCACCAGTGCAAAAGTGTCTAGCTCGCAATAGGAAATGAGTTGGCGTTCAATTTCCAACTTCCTCTCAACAGTGGTTGCGGGAGCAATCGCCTCCATGAAGGCAGCCACCGCCATCCCGCCGTCTTGGACTCCTTCGAGCTGGTCATAGGATAATTCCGGGATGGCGGCAGGAAGCACGGTTTTGAGGCTCCAGCTTCCGTGTTGGCTGGGGTGGTAGTAGCGGTTGCGGGCGATGGGCCAGAGATCGACCACTCTTCCGATGAGGGCGTGCAGGGCTGGCGCGAGATCAGGAAAGCGGGCGGCGAGTTCTCGCATGATCCGTTTTTCAAAGGCGGCGTTATAGACGAAGATCGGACCTTGGGTGTCGCAGAAGCGGATCAAGAATCGTGAGAAGTTTTCGGATGGATCATTGCCTGTTAGGTCAAGAAGGCAAGGGTTACGGAGATGTCCGTTTTCGTAAAGAATATGGAGGCTGTATTGGAAAGGGATTTGCTGATAGGGACGCGTGCCTTTCCAGATGGGTACGGCGAACATGGCGGTTTCGAAATCGAGGAAATAGGCGGGAAATCCATGAGGCGCGAGATCGGCGGCGGCTCCAGCGGCGTCGAAATAGACGGTGCCGGAGGCGGTGTGTTCTTTCACGCGGGCCTGGATTTCTGATAGGTAGTCGTCCGGGACATTTCGTAAATCCTCGATTCCGAGAGATTCTAGCAGTTCGCGGTTTTTCCGGGATAAGCGTGGCAAGGAGGTGAGTGGATACTCCGGCCAGACTTTGTCACGGTTGCAGTAATCACAGAATCCGCAGGTGAAGGGTGTGTTGCAATGCGGCCCGGTCGCGACATCCGGCTCCTCGGTCAATGCGGCTACGGCTTGGGCACCATCGATCCATTCCTTCACCTCGTCACTGCGGGAGAGGGCTTGTGCGGTGAGGTCGCTTTCCTTGAGCAGACCTTGGTAATCGCCATCGCCGGGATAGACGAAGGAGTTGTCGATGTGGGCCAGTGAAATGGAAGACAGCTTCACGCCTGCGGCACTTGCGATGTAGGCCTGCACAGCAATGTCGTCACATTGGTAATCCTTCACGCTGGTCGAGGATTTCACTTCGATCATTTTCCAGCGGAGCGTGCCGTCGCTCAGGTCCGGCAGCATCACATCGGCGTAAGCCAGTGCGCCAGGGATGGTGACACCTGCCTCGAAGAGCGGGACGGTGCCTTCTGCCAGTAGCTCGGCGCTTTGGGCCAGTGCCCCGCCGTGGCCGAGGCCTTGAACGTCGATGACGATGCCGATGTTTTCAGGATCGTAAATTTGACGGGCGATTTCTCCCACTTGGTTGCCGATCTGGAAGACTGTTTCGGAAGCGGAGTCATCACGGAGTTCGGGTTTGTGGATTTCCAGCCAGAGGCGTCTCTTGCACTGGCGGTAGGCGATGATTTTTGATTTGGAGAGGTTGTGCATGATGAGAGTTGATGATAGGAGTTGGAGTTAAAGAGGAAGATGGGAACCACGGATTGCACGGAAGACACGGATTCGAAGAGAGTTGTGAAAAGTATGACGCTCACTCATCGGGTGAACGCTTTCAGTCATGCAACTCATCTATGATCTGCGTTTATCTGAGTCCATCTGCGGTTCCATTTTCTTTTCTAGGGTTATAGGAAACCGATCCGCCGGGAGCGGTTGGCTTTGAGTTCGGATTCCGCGATCACCGCCTGCAACAAGCTGCGGGCGTCGCGAAACGGTTGGAACCGGTGTTGTCGCGCAACTGCCGTGAAATCCCCGGGAGCGGATACATCCATGGTGGCTGCCAGCTCCAGATCGGCTGTGGTCGGCTGAGGAAGCGCAAGGTTCAGGCAATAGGAAACCAGCAGTCGGCTGGCTTGATCCGGGAGGAGATAGCCGAAGTGGAGTTTGATGTCGAACCGGCGCATACTCGCGGAATCAAGCTGGTCCATTAGATTGGTGGAGGCAATCAGGATGCCGGGAAAAGATTCGATCTGGGTGAGCATCTCGTTGATCTGGGTGACTTCCCACGAATGCCGGGTCTGCGTGCGATCCCGCAGAAATGAATCCACCTCGTCGATGAGGAGTACCGCACCCTCCTGTCTGGCGGTTTCGAACGTGCGGGCGATCTTCTGCTCGGTCACGCCGAGGTAAGGGCTTAACAGATCGGAAGCTTTCCGGAGTAGAAGCGGCTGGCCTATTTCATTGGCGAGCCAGTGTCCGAACGAGGTTTTACCCGTGCCGGGCGGACCATACAGGCAGAGGCGGGCACTCGGGCTTTTCCTGAGATTCGCGGCGATCTGTTGGAGATCGGCGGAGGTGTTCAGGTGGCCGATGTCGTAGATTCCCGGTTGAACCAACTGAATGGTCGCCTTTGTGGGGTCGGGATGGCCCTGGGCCTTCAGGGTTCCTCCGATGACATGGATGAGCGCGGCGTCCCGGTCTGGTTTCGGGATGTCGCGCCGGATTGCATGGATGAAATTACGGGCGCGGGCGACCACGGCGGGTGCCAGATGTTCGATTCCGGCGAGTTGCTCGATCAGTCCGGGCGATACGAGGTGTCCGGCTTGTTTCCTGAGGATTCTGCGGCGCTGGGTTTTCGGTGGGATCGGAACTTCCAGAATGAAATCGAAACGCCGCGAGAAAGCCGGATCGAGGGTGGTGATCGAGTTGGAAATCCAGAATACCGGCTGACGGTTCTTTTCGAGCAACTGGTTGAACCATCCCTTGTGGGAGTTCGCCATGCCGAGGCTCGTGGGAGAAGGCGTTAGAATATCCTCCGCCTCATCGAAAACCAGCAGCACGGCGGGATCGTTAAAATACGTCTGGGCGAGATTGAGAACCGACAACCGACCACTGGCTCGCAGCGGATCACCATCACGGTCCGCAGTTTCGAGTTCGAACACGGGAATGTCCAAGGCCCGGCCGAGAACCCGCACGAGCTGGGATTTCCCCGTGCCCGGCGCACCATGGATCAGCACGTTGACCCCCGGCCTGCGCTTGTCCCGAACTGTTTTCAGGTAGGGTATCAGGAGGTTCAGGCTGGTCTCAAGGTGCGGGAAGTCATCGAGACCGAGTTCAGGTGGCGACGGAGTGACCACTCCGAACAATTTCAAGAGTTTGGCCGGATCGCATGGACCCCGGAGCAGCCGGGTTGCCAGTGCTTCGGAATGAAATTCCAGGCCGGAGCTTTTGTGGGGGTGGTGACAACTCTTCAACAGCCCGCACCTGAGCATGCGCCCGCCGTGCGCCAATGCCTTGGCAATGGCGTTGCGCGGAAGATTGAGAACCTTGGCCAGGAATCTTGGCGCACCTGGTCCGGTGAGCTTTTGGTTCACGCGACAGGTATCCGCAAGCGTGGACTCGGTTTCCACGCAGGCGAAGAATTCGAGGATGCGCTGCTCGGTGGTGTTGAGTTTGAGCGAGTCGGCAAAGCGGGTGAAGTTGTTTCGTGCCTGGGAAGGCAGGGAAGCGGGGCCGGCCTTCTCCAACGAGATCTGGAGATCGTCCAGCAAACGGGGCATTTCGCGAATCACAGCCTCGTCGAGCCGCATGGGCAGACCGAGAAACTCCGCGATTTCGGAATCCGCGTAGGCCGAATTGCAGAGAAAGTTGGATCGGCCCAGCTCCGGAGAAAAGGCCCGAAGGATCCAGAGTGCGATGAGTCGGTCGAAGCGGGAGCTAAATCGGTGGGTTGCCATACCCGCCAAACTAATGAGCAATCCCGGACAAATGCTGTCCGGGATGATTTATTTGGCTCTTTAGCAAAATTTGTCGGTGAACTTAGGTTCGGGTAGATCTCGAAGTGCGTGATAGAGGGACCGGCATGTTTCAAATCGCGATGAACTCGAACTCTCCGGACTGTGGCATGGGGTTGTATCCGGGGCGGGGCTTTTCCGCGTCTGGAGCATCTGGGTTTGCGGTTGGCCCTGGGAATGACCTTGGCGATGAGGTGCATCGAATCGCCCGTGCCTCAAGCTGACGGAGTGGTGTCCTTGGTTCACTCGGCGACGATGAACATGACACCATTCACTCCCGCGCAGGTTACACTTTTCTCTATGACTCCGGCGGTGAGGGTGACGGCAGTTAGTAGATATATAAAAGTGAGGAGGCGGATCATGGTTTTTCAAACTCGCGAAATAAATTCTGCGGTCCGTGGAGGCATCACTTCTCTGGGATCGAATCGTAAACTTGCTCTAACGAAAGCACGGTGTAGGCGGTCACGAGGATGGGGTTGGATTCCATCCAGCGGCCATTGTCATTCAGCCATGAGCCATTCTCGCGCTGGGTGCTGAGAAGTTTTCCGGCGAGATCCTTGCGCCAATCCGCTTCCTTGCCATTTTCGAGTTTAAGGGTATTGATGTTGGCAGCGGTGAGCGCCTTGGACATGGTCTGATAGTAATAGTAAATGCCCTGAGTGCCGAGGCCGGGATTTTCATCGACCGTGTAGTTTTTGCCAAGCCACTCCTTCACGGCCACGACCCGCGGATCATCCTGGCTGACTTTCGCGTAGATGAAGGAAAGCAGTCCCGCATAACTCACGCCGCCGCAAGAACGCAAGGCGGTACGACCGTCCGGCAATTTTTCCTCACCGGCTTTGGATTCGCCCGGTGAATAGATGAAGCCACCTTTGTTTTTCGGATCGTTAGAGGCCCATGGCTGGTCGTTACTGCCTTCGAGATTCTGGCAGCGGGAGAGGAATTTCACGGCCGCATTCCAATCAAGGTCCGGCTGGTCGCCGTGTTTGCCGTCTTCGATCACTTTCTTGGAGAGCGCGAGGGCTTCGATGGCGAGGTAGGTGTTCGACATGTCAGTGTGGTCGTTTGCCGAACCATAGCCGACGCCACCGTTGTTGACATTATCCGTTTCCTTTTTCTGGCCAAGGTCCCATTGATTGCTGATGAGGTGTTTGCGGGCCTTGACCATGGCGGGTTCGTAACCTTCGCGGCCGGCGGCGACGAGCGCGGTGAGAGCGGTGGCCGTGTTATAAACGGATAGACCGCGATTATAGATTCCGCCGTCTTCCTTTTGCTGGGCGAGCAGCCAAGTGTAGCCTTTTTCGATATGCTCGGGAAATGGTGCCTTGCGGTCCAGATTCGGGTCGCGGGTCGCGGCAGTTAGAGCAAGCGCGGTGAAGGCGGGAATACCGCCATCATCCCAGGTGCCATCAGGCTTTTGCTGGGACTTGAGCCAAACATTGCCACGGGCGATCGACTGGCGGATTTCCTGTTTGAGGGACTCGTAGGGGTTCGAATTTTGCCCGGCGGCGTGGGCAACCAGCGTGCTGAGGATCGCGAGAGTGGATAGGAGTTTCATGGTTTCGGGAGGGGGTTAAGTTTCTGATAGGGAGTGATGATGACGGAGACCTCCGTGCCTTGGGGCGGCAGGCACTTGGCCAAGGGCTTCCAGGTGGTTTCGCCGTCATGGCCTTCGCCGGGATAATAGATCAGAGTGTTGCCAGGCATGTTGACCGTCGCGATATTACCGGAGCCTTCTGGGGTGAATTTTCCATCAACGAAGTCCGAACCACTAAACACCCAAGGTCCGGCGGGCATGGTTTTCCCGTTCTCGACGATTTGAAGCGTCTCGTTCACCGTGCGATGCTGCATTTTGCCATCTTGACTCCACTCCATCGCGATACCGATGCAGGCAGCGGGCTTCAACTCGGCCTTCTCCTCTGGAAAAATGTCCGACGGGTGGCCGCTCGCATCGAGCTGGGGGTGGACTTCGGGAGACGCTTGGTATCGCAGCAGGGTTAGGGCGAGATTGAGATCCGTGGGGGAAATTGCCGTTAGGAGGAGCGATTCGTGGGCGTTGCCGTGGGCAAGCACGATCAGATATTCGATCGGGTATTCCGGATTCTGGACTTTGGCGGGAAAGCGGATTTCCCGGGATACGCGGTCGAAAATCACTCCGCCGATTTGAAATTTCGTCTCGTCGATTTGTTTCACGGACGGCTTGACCGGTGCTGCCGCAGGCGCAGGTGCAGTCACGTCCGGCACGACAGGAGCGGGGCTTTCCGCGAGTGCGAGTGAGGCACACGCCGGGAGTAGCATGAGGAGGCGGTGGCGCATGATGGGCTGTGGGTCAGAAGGCGTGGGGTGACGGATAAAACGCTGGCGACGTGTGGGAAATTAGAATCATTTGCGGATTACCTACGCTTTTTTGGTGGTGGCGGCAAGGGCGGCGGCGGCGGCGGAAGATTCATTGCGGTGGCAAACTCACTCCAGCACAGTCGCGTGATGTGGAAATCGAGCGCGGCCTGCGGATTTTCGCCCTCCGCCAAGCCAACCGGCGGGGTGTAAGCGGTGCTGCGCTTCAGGTGGCTGCGGACCAATTGGAAAACGGTTTCCATCACCTCCTGCCGCAGGGCGTCAGGCGAGTCCACGGTGAACGAGAGCACTTCGGTGGAGATCGATTTTTGCTCAGGTCCGGCGAGCCAGAGCGCGACCGGGGTGGGGTCTTTGTCCAAGGTGCTCGTTTTGCCGACGGTGACGGTTGCCTTGACCTTGATGATGCCGGATGCGGCCATTTCCAAATCGCGGGCCACGCCCTCAAGGACAGAGGGGAGGATTTTCGCGAATTTTTTACCCGCTCCGGCATGCAGCGAAATGGCGACGGCGGCCTCCGGTTTCACGTTCCAGTCGGGCAGGGTCGGGCGCAGGCGCTTGATCGAGGAAATCGCCGTGACGGTCTGGGCGTCGTCGGGTTGGGTGAAGTCGATCACTCGCTCCCATGCCAGCAGGGCGCGTTTAAATTCGCCATTTTCCTCCAGTGCCATCGCCAATTCGATCATGTGGGCGGCCCCTTGCGGCGCGAGTTCGCCGTAGTCTAGCAGATTGGGCGGCTTGCTTAGATCACCAAGATCGATGGCTGGTTTTGGCGGGGGCACTGGCTGCGGTTCTGGCACCACCGCAGGGACCGAGATCGCATCGCCCGCGACATCTGCGCGTGGAAATGACGATTCCACTTTGACCCGGATTTCCGCCAGCTTGGCTTCGGATGGCGGGGTCATGAAATCCATCGTCCGGGTGTTTTTCCACCACGTCCCGCCGACGACGATCAGGATGAGCAGCAGGACCACTAGAATCGGGATACGCACGGCGGCAAAGTGGCGCGGACTTTCCCCGTCGGAAAGCGGAAATCGCTGTCAGTCGTAAAAACAAAGCGCCCCGCAAGGAATCCATGCGGGGCGCTTTGAGGAAAAATTGGCGGGCGTGAGGGAATCAGTTGGCGCTTTTCACCAAGAGAGCACGCTTGCCGACCCGTTCGCGGAGGTAGTGCAGCTTTGCCCGGCGGACTTTGCCACGGTTGGTGATTTCGATTTTCGCGATGCGTGGGGTGTGCAGCGGGAAGACGCGTTCGACGCCTTCACCGTAGGAAATTTTCCGCACCGTAAAAGCCGCGTTCACACCGGAGCCGCCGCGTGCGATCACTAGGCCCGCAAAAATCTGGATCCGCTCCTTGTTGCCTTCCTGTACCCGGCAATGAACTTTCACCGTATCACCGACGTTGAACTCAGTGATGTCTTGTTTCAATTGCTCTGACTCGATTTTCTTAATGATGTTCATGGGGTCCTCCTTGCGGAAAATGAATGTGGTACCCGCGTGATCCTAACCGGATACCTTGACGCGCGGGGCGGGAGAGCTAGCGGATCAATTTCCCAATTGCAACCGTGAAATTTCGCCAATTTCACGATTTGCCATAAACTGCCGCCGGATCGAAGGCCTTGCCGCTCCCGGTCATCGCCAATTTCGCCACCCCGTCCACCGCCACCACCTTGCGGTAAAAACACGAGTTCCGCCCGGTATGACAAGCACCTGCTCCGATCTGCTCGACCCGTAAAACCAACGCGTCCTGATCGCAGTCCGTGCGGATTTCCACGATTTTCTGGATGTGTCCCGAGGTCGCACCCTTGTGCCAGAATTCCTGCCGCGAGCGCGACCAATAAACCGCCTCACCGAGTTCCAGCGTCCGCCGTAGTGATTCTGCATTCATATACGCCAGCATCAGCGGCTCATGAGTCGTCGCATCCACGGTCATCGCCGGGATCAGCCCGTCCGCATCGAATTTCGGGGAAAAATCCGCGCCTTCCTCGATCTCTAACTTCCCGCCCCGTGGGGTAAACCCGTCCTGCGTCTCCATGCCCGGACCGTGAAACGGCTCTCGCAAGCTGTCCAGCCCACATTCATCCGCAAGCTTCCTTGCCAGTCCTCCAGGGTGACTGCACAAGGCGGAGATTCATGGCAAAATCCGGAATGAAGAGGTTTTTCCACCGCCAAGACGCGAAGCTCGCCAAGCCAAACTGATGGAAAATCGTAATGATGAGGCACGGAAACGGATTTGATGGGCACTCATCCGGGGTTTTCTTAGCGCACTTGGCGTCTTGGCGGTTCAAATTCTTACCATTCGTGCCGAGTTATTCCAGTAGCGATCCCGAATGTAGGGACCCTAGCCCGTCCTCGACCACTTTCGGATTGCGCCTGTCACGCTGGCGGAGACGATCACGGCGCATGGCTTACACGGCTGACAAGGCATTTGAACTGATTTCCGCCGCACACGCGCGCGGGCGGCTGGCACATGCGTTTCTCATCAGCGGGGCGCACGGCAGCGGGAAGGAAAATCTGGCGACCCGGGTGATCCAGCTCGTGAATGACGGTGGGAAATCCGGAGGCTTCGATTTATTCGGCGAGCCAATCGTGGTGGCAACGCCGCCGCTCGATGACTTGGAAAGCGGCTGGGTCAGAATCATCCGTCCACGCATGAAATCCCGCCAGATCGGGGTCGATGAGATTCGCGATCTGGAACATACGCTCCACCTCGCCGCACCCGGCGGGGCGTGCAAAGTGGGTGTCATTACCGAGGCGGACCGGATGAATGACAAGGCCGCGAATGCTTTTTTAAAAACCCTCGAAGAACCGCCGCAGAACACGCTGTTGTTACTGCTGACAGCGAATCCGCAACGGCTGCTGCCCACCGTTATTTCCCGCTGCACGCGGCTGCCCTTGTTAGGTGGTCAGGCGTTGCTGGCCAACGGTGGCGCGGAGTTGGTCGCCGCGCTGAATGCCGCCGCAGCGCGAGGCTTTGGCGCGCCGGTGGCAGCACTGCATCTAAAGGCCGCGTTCACCACATTTCTAGCAGAATTCCGCGAAGCTGCGGAAGCAACGGCGAAGGCGGCGGAGAAAGAAGAGGTTGCCGCCTATCGGGATTCGACGGATGGCAAGTGGCTGAAAGAGCGCGAGGATTTCCACAAGGCCGCGGCCGAGGCGGAATACTTGGACGCCCGCAACCGCCTCTTCGACGTGCTGATGGCCTGGATGGCAGATCTGTTGCGGCTGAAAGTGAATGGCGGCGGGCTGGATTTCCCCGACTCCGCGCCTGCCATGCACGGCATCGCCGAGGCAGAAACTGAGAACCGCCTACTCAAGCGCATGGAAGCACTGGACGCCCTGCGCCGCACGCTAGAGACGAATGCCTTCGAGCCACTGGCGATCGAGGTGGGCTTTTTGAAAGCCTTCGGTTGAGACCGGGTGCTGCCTCCAAAGTCCGCGACAGTGAACAGTGAATCAAGACCTTCTGGGTCATCTCCAAAACGCTGAAATATACCCATGCCCATATTTCCCGCTTTGCTTGCCAGGATGAACACCCTATCAAGTGTTTCATGAACGGGGTCGCTGAAGTCTGTACCATCGGGTCGGGTTTCACCCTGATCACCGACCAGTCGGTTAACACCCCCCAAACCCGACCAGTCGTTCAATAACGCTGTTGGGCAGAAAAAACTCGCGTAGCATCGCAATGTGAGCAAGAATCCCCACCCGCATGACCAAAGAAGAAAGAATACAGCGGCTAAACTGTTCTATTCCTGAACTCTCCTCTTATCGCCTCCAGTTAGTTGACAAAGTTGTTGGAGTTTTTCAGACACCTAAAACATTCTCCCGTGATCGGGACTCAAGCTTGATTACCAGTCAAGTTCTAGAAGATTTCGGGGATGTTTTACGCCTACATCACGCTTTTTCTCGGGAGCCATTTTCCAAAGACAAATTTGAATATGCCCTTGAGCGAGTGCTCATCGAATCGCGCTTTTCGGCCAGTCTTGCGCTCAGAGGATCAAGAGGTTATGACATTGAGATTGGGGAAGAACGGTTCTCACTGAAGACCGAAGCAGCCAAAGGAATTAAAGAGAACACAATTCACATCTCAAAGTTTATGGAGTTAGGAGGCGGTCAATGGGGAAGTGATCCTTCGGACCTAATTGGACTTCGTCAGCAGTTTCTAAACAATCTTGGAGGCGTTCAAAGAATTCTGATTCTCAGAGCCTTGCAGAAGGGGACACCATCGTATCGTTATGAGTTAGTTGAAATCCCGAAGCAACTACTTGCCAAGGCGGCCGATGGCCGCCTTGAAATGAAAATTGATAGTTCTCAGAATCCAAAACCAGGATACTGCTACGTCGAAGAGGGTTCAGAACTACTTTTCTTATTATACTTCGATGGAGGCGGCGAGAGAAAATTGCAGATAAAAGGACTAAAAAAGGCACCCTGCTTAGTTCATGGAACATGGGATTTCTCGGTCATTACAGACAATCCATAAATAAAGTTGGTGTTGCAGCATTTATCCTGCTTTTCGCAATCTCTATATATTCTGGTTTTGCCTCGACTCCCACGCATTTTCTTCCTGTTTCGATTGATACCACGCCCACAGTTCCACTCCCGAAGAACGGATCAAGCACAAGCCCATCTTGTGGTGAACCAGCAAGAATACATGGACGAACAAGAGCGCGTGGAAAGACAGCAAAATGAGCCTCTTTACATGGTTCAGTGTTGATAGACCAAATCGTCCGTTTGTTTTTCTTCGCCCTTCCGTCTGCTGTTGTTTCTCTGATAGCGTCTTGGTCAAAGTAGTAATTCTCGCTTTTCGAGAACATGAAGAGATACTCATGAGATACAGTCACACGGTCTTTCACGGACTCGGGCTGGCAGTTGGGCTTATGCCAGATAATGTCTGAGCGTAGATACCAACCATCCAACTGCAAAGCCATCGCCACCATCCAAGCTACACCAATTAGATCTTTCGGCTTCAAGCCTTCCGGGGTATCCGGGCGATAGGACATGGCACGCCCTTTGTTCTTTGCATCTTTATCTCTCCATGCTCTGCCCCCTGATGTATAGGTATTACCTATGTTCAACCAGAATGTTCCGTCTTCACGCAATACTCGACGAACGTCTCGAAAGCACGACACCAAGTTGGTCACATACTCAGGCAGGGTATCTTCGGCTCCAATTTGATTTTCATGCCCGTAGTCCCGCATTCCCCAATACGGAGGAGAAGTGATGCAGGTATGGAATGTGTTGTCAGGAATGTCCCTCAGTTTGTCGCGCACATCACCAGAGATGATCTGTACAGGCTCGCGTTCACTGCATCGAATCGGCCATGGATTCGACCCGTTGACGTATTGAGTTTTCATGCTGTTTCTTCGTTTGTTTTACGAACCCCGTAAGTCGCAGGCTCTTCTTGCACACGGGCCGAAAGAGTGTCGATTATGAGAGAATGCAGGGTTTTGTCCTCCTCAATAGCTTTAATTCTGAGTTGTTTATGCAGATCATCCTCAATCTCAAGAGGGAAGGTCTTCGTATTCTTTTTTGATTTTTGCGCTCGCATTGGTAAGTGAAGTAACTCAACTTACCGAAGTGAGTCAAGCGAAAAAAAGATGCCCAAGCCGCTCCATCCAACGGCGGGTGACTATCCTGTTTGAAGCCGGGTTTCCATCCCCTACGTGGATGAGCAAGCCACTCGCACGGACGAGGTTTGATGATGACACTCGATGCGAATTTCAATGCGTCCGGCGGTAATAACTGTATTCGTCAGGAAAAAATTCCGTTAGAATTCCCCGGTTGCCAATTCCGCCGTTCCGCTCGGAATCGCGATGGATTCAAGCTGGCGATCCAACCCGTCGAGCACGCTGAGTAGGCCATCTGTCCACCGGCCCTTTTCCCATGCGGGTCCGGCGAGTTCTAGCAGGTGATCGAGGATTTCCGGCTTCAAGAAAGGTTCCAGACCGTAGCCGGGAATGATCGCGGCCTCGCCACGCACGGGATCGACGGCGACGAGCAGGGCGTGGTTGTCCTTGCCCCGACGGCTGTCGCCCGCGAAATTTCCCGCGTTGAAGAGCCAGAAGACGTGCATGGAAAATGGATGATCCGCCGGAAAGGAGTGCATCAGCACTTGCATGATGAGCTGGGGAAATCGCCCCTGCATGACGGCGATCCGCTTCCTCAGCTTCAACATCTCCGGTGCCGTGAGCTGATGCGTAGTGTCCGCCACTACCGGAGCCAGCCGGGGCACCGCACCGACCAACGCGCTCGTCCTCGGAAACGTCAACCGACACGCCGGGCATTCCGCGGCATCGGCATTCAATGGAGTCTGGCAAAACGGGCACCACATGCACGGCAGGTTAATCCTCCACCACCCCGAGGGCGAGGGGAAAATCAAACGCCTAACATCGAACTCGGTCGCGAATAAAGTAAGGAGCGACTAGCAGCCTGTCGGACTTAGAAGAAACTTTAAATTCCGCAGAGCTTCGATCACACTCCGCGCATGGCAGTTCGTTTCGTCTC
>JANXMQ010000147.1 GCA_025354565.1 Akkermansiaceae bacterium | reverse complement strand
TACCATTTAGCCAAGCAGTATGAGCAAATCCGGATCAGACCTCTTCATCGTCGATAACAGCGACTCCGACTGGAAGGTTCACCGCTACCTCAAGGAATGGTGCGACCTTTCCAAAGCCATCGACGTGGCGACCGGCTATTTTGAAGTCGGGGGCCTACTGACTCTCGATGGATCATGGCAGACGGTTCCCGAAATTCGCATCCTCATGGGAGATGAGGTGTCGAAGCGGACCAAGAAGGCTTTTTCAGATGGTCTCGCTGAAATTTCGGCACGGCTCGATCAAAGTATCGATCAGGAAAAAGCGAAGGACGACTTCATCAAAGGCGTCCCCGCCATCGTCTCGGCGCTCCAGTCCGGGCAAATCAAATGCCGCGTTTATCGGAAGGACAAGTTCCACGCCAAGGCCTACATCACCCATGCTCAAAGTGCTGTCATTGGTTCCGCCGCTCTCGTTGGTTCATCGAACCTCACCTATCCGGGGATCTGCGATAATGTGGAACTGAACGTCCAAATCACGGGTTCTCAAGTCACAGCTCTTCAGGAATGGTATGACCGCCACTGGCAGGATGCCGACGATGTCACTCCCGATATCCTCCGGGTCATGGAGCATCATACCAAGGAACGCAGCCCCTTCGAAATTTGGGCGAAGGCGCTTTTTGAATATGCGCGTGACCGCGGCCCCTCGCCGGACGATTGGGACAAGGAAACTTCGATCATTTTCCCCAAGCTGGCCGGTTACCAGCGGGATGCCTACAAGAACCTCGTCGAAATCGCATCCCGTTATGGTGCTGCGTTCCTCTGTGATGGCGTAGGCCTTGGCAAAACTTACGTGGGCCTGATGCTCATCGAACGGATGATCGGCCACCACGGCAGACGCGTCGTCCTCTTCGCACCCAAGGCGGCCAAGGAGGATGTTTGGGAACCCGTGTTTGAATCCCTGCTGCCTCACCTCAAGAGCGATTTCCAACCGCTCGTTGCCTATTGCCATACCGATCTCCAGCGCTCCGGCAAATGGCCCGACCGCCTCTCACGCACCATCAAGGACGCCGACGTCATCGTCATCGATGAGGCCCACCATTTCCGGAACCCCGGTGTCGCCGGGACCGGTGAAAAGGACCCCTCCCGCTACCGGAAGCTCCAGCAATACATCAACCAACCCGGAAGCCGACCCAAACAAGTCTTCTTCCTCACCGCCACCCCGATCAACAATTCCGTTCACGACTTCCGCCACATCCTCGGCCTCGTGACTGGCGAAAACCAAGCCTACTTCAGCGAAGGAGGTCGGAACCTTGGCATTCACAATCTCCAGAGCCACTTCAACCAGTTAGAAAAAAAATTCCAACAACAGGCCACCGACGGGCTCCTAGAAACAGAGGTTCTCGACGTGTTAAGCCAGACCGGCGAAGGCCGCGAAATCTTCGGCGAACTCGTCGTCCAGCGCAGCCGCAGCTACGTCCGCGCCAGCGAGAAATTGGCTGCAACAAGCAAAGTGCTTTTTCCCGATCGCGAAGCCCCGCGCGTCGCCGCCTATCAGCTCAAGATCACTTATGGGCGGTTGCTTGAAGCCGTGGCCACCGCGTTCGACCGCGAGAAGCCGCTCTTCGCCCTCGCGATCTACAACCCGATTTCTTATCTAGTCACTCCGCCCGATGAGCAGGACTTCGAAGCCGGTCGCCAGAAACAGGTCGTCGCCCTCATCCGGACTCTCTTCCTGAAGCGCTTCGAGAGTTCCGCCAAGGCATTCGAATCCTCCTGCATCCGTCTTCTCCACAAACTGCTCGTTTGGTCGGAAGTTCATGCCACCCGCGCCCACGACAAGGCGCGGCTCGACCGCTGGAAAACGAAGCACGCGAAGCTCCTGGAACTCCTCGGCCACTCGGATGCCGTGCAACGCAGCCTGTGGCCGGACGACGAGGAGGACGATGAATTTATCACCGATGAGCAGCGAGCCGCCGTCGAAAAAATCGATCCCGACCTTTATCGCATTGGCGACATGCTCAACGACACTCACGACGATCTCGAACAGCTTGCTGAGTTCATCAAACTCGTCAGCGAGGTCCGCCCCGAGCGCGATTCCAAACTCACCGCCCTCGCCAAGCTTCTCCAAGGCGACAAGGAACTGGTAGGCCGCAAGGTCATCATCTTCACCGAGTTTTCCGACACCGCCAAATACCTCGAAACCCATCTCCGGGCAAAAGGCCTTCAGAATCTCGAACGCATCGACGGCAGCAGCTCCCAGAAACAGCGCAGCGCGGTTATCCATCGCTTCGCGCCGTTCTACAACCACGCCTCTCAGCCGAGCCCGGAAAACGAAATCAATATCCTCATTGCCACTGACGTTCTAGCAGAAGGACTCAATCTCCAGGACGCCAACCGCCTCATCAACTTCGACCTCCACTGGAATCCTGTCCGCCTCATGCAGCGCATCGGGCGGGTGGACCGCCGGATGAACCCGGACATCGAAAAATGCCTTCTAGCAGCACACCCCGACCTGAAGGGGACCCGTGAAACCGTGATCTACTGGAACTTCCTGCCGCCCGAAGAACTCGAAACCCTGCTGCGCCTCTACAACCGGGTGAACCGCAAGACCCTCGTCATCTCCAAGGCTTTCGGCATCGAGGGCCGCAAGCTGCTCCACCCGGAAGACGACTTCGATCCCGTCAAGGAGATCAACGAGCAGTTCGAGGGACAACAGACCGCCTCAGAAAAGCTAGCCTTGGAATACGAAAAACTCGCCAAGGACCACCCCGAACTCATCGAAAACTCCCGAAATTCCCGCTCAAGACCTTCTCCGGAAAAGCCTCGCCCTCACCAGACACCCAGGCCGTTTTCTTCTGCTTCCGCATTCCCCGGCCCGATCCCGAAACGCTCGATCCCGCGTCCGGCCAGCCGCTCTGGACCGAATCGGCGGGCGATACGGTTTGGCTCCTGCTCGATCTTGATGGCAAATCCATCGCCCCGGAAGCTGCCCGCATCGCCAACTTCGTCCGCTCCGAGCTGGACACCAAGCGCGAGTGCAAATTCGATCACGCCGCCCTCATCGCTCTCCGGGAAAAGGCGGAGAAGCAACTCGCAAAATCCCATCTCCGTCCTCTTCAAGCTCCCGTCGGCGTCGCGCCGGTGCTGAAATGCTGGATGGAAATTCACTGAACTCTCATGCGACGGACGTTCCTCATTCCCATCTCCACGCGCTCGGTCTGCAAGACTCAGAAATCCCTATGTGCTGAGTTGGCATCCGGCGGCTTCGGCGAGTATCAGTTTCTCACATCCCTCCTGTCCGTCTCGGCGGCAGGACGCACGGCGGCTCTTTCGGGGGCCGCCCCTGCATTTTTTCAGGAAAGGAGGTCGGGAAGCAAGTTCCTCTCCAAATCGACAGATTCAATACTCCAATCAGGAGCAGGGAGGTGGACGGCGGATGGCGAGGCTCTGGCGCAATTCCTCGACCACTGGGGCATGCAAGCGAAAGCCCGTTTGCACCAATTTCAGAAGGGTCTCTTCAAAATCGATCAAACCTGCCACCGCCGCATCGGTCAAAAGTCCCGCCGTGCCGGTGATTCGCAAACCGAGTGCGCTGGCCACCTTGCGTCCCCGCCTCTCATCGAGGACCAGCAGGCTGGCGTCCCGGTGTTTCCATACCAGCGTGATGGCGGAGGCCTCTCCGGAGTCCAAGGCTGCCGTTTCCTTAGGGAATTTCGTCTGGAATCACCAAAATCCAATCCGGCATCGCCGAAATCAAAGTTCTCAGTTCTTTCGGTGCCCCCGGATGAGTGGCCTCACGCCGAATGGTCTCCGTGATGATGACCCCACCGTAAAGCACGCGGAGCAACTCCAGTTCGCCGATTTCGGCAAGGCAGGACAGCACCGAGTTGTCGCTGATGACGATCACGAGACTGCCTTGCGGAATTCAAACGAGGCGCGCGCATCCTTCAGAATTTCCTCAGCCGAATGTCCCGGCCATACGCCATGTTGTTTGAGCACGGCCTCCGCCTCCCAGCGTGATTCCAGTTCCAGCATTCTGCGGACCTGCTCCAGCGACAGCACTTCCTTGACATACGCATCCGCTGCCAAGGCTTCGAGAGCGGCATGCCCTAGGCTCTGGAACTCGGCCCCTAGCGCCGCCGCCAAATCGTTCGGGATGTTCACAGTCAAGGTCATTGCAGTAAAGGCTATCGCAACCGACCGCACTTCGCAAATCCGAAAATCCTGAACCCTTCTCATACAAAATCCTCTTACTTCCCGACTATTCCCATCCTCTTCATCTGCGTTCATCTGCGGTTAAAAAATCCAAATTCTAAGTATCTTTGGTATCGCTCCTCACCCGGTCCATCCCACTCTCAGTTTTTCAGCATCTCAACCTTTCCGCTTTTTTCCCCATGCCCGCCGACCTCCGCTCCATCACCGATTTCTCCGACCTCATCGCCTACCTCCGCGATGAACTCGACTGGCCCGTCGAGGACTACAAGCTCGATCAACTCACGTTCGAATACGATGCCGACGAACTCGGCCTCAAGGACGAGGAAGCGGAAAAGCTCAAGGACGGCACCATCCGCCAACTCCGCCCGCTGCCTGGTGGACAACCCTTCGGCATCTTCTTCGTCGAGTTCGGTATCGAGCAGAGGGCGCTAGGGCATAATTTTTTCGCTATCTAACAGCTTCTTGATCAAGCATTAAATGCGTCCTGTGTTCGATTCCCTAGCAGCGCGGAATTAGCCAAACGGTTGTTACTCAAAATGAATGGGCGTCCGTCACAGCCCGCACAGAGCCAAGAGTGAAGCGATGGGCAGCGTTTTTCATTAGGAGTTTTCCACACCGATCATAGAACCGCCCTATACGGAGCCATACGCAGGGTGGTGTGGGATCCGGGAGCTAATTACTCCCGGGGACCCGATTCGGCTCAGGTTCGACTTATTCCGTATGAAGGGTGTCGCCGCTCGTGCTTGATTACTGTGACGCGGATCACTGTATCATCTACAACCCGAAATAGAATCGCATATGGAAATCTCTTCATCAACGCTCTGCGTGTATCTCCTCTGACAATCATCCACCGGGATGGCATAGCGGCAATACGAAGAACTTGTCTCTCAACTTCATTGATGAAGTCCGCACCAAGATTCAGAAACCGTTCGTTGTAGTAATCCCGAATCTCTGCAAGCTCAACTTCAATCGCGGGGTGATACTCGATCCTCATTGCCTCAAGCGTTGCATCAACTCACCGTGCGAAAGTGCCTTAACACGGCCACTCTCAATCTCTTGGTCTCGTTCTTCCGCGAGGATCAAGGCTGCCTCATCGTCAAAATCGGTGGAAATCTCAAAGGGATCTTCGATGCTCTCCCATAATGAGGCCGCAAGAAGTGCGCGCTCCCTTATTGGGAGCTTCAAGGCCTCAGGCGCAATCTGATCAATGTTCATGGAAGTATGATACCACAGAAGATGGTCTGGGAAAGTCTGAATTTTGCCCAACGACCCCAAGCTCAGCGACACGCGGAGCCGTTCTCGGCAGCGCATGGTTGCGGTCGTTACGAGAAAGACGTTGAGCATCAGTTGCCGAGGTTGGGTAAGTGGGCGACGACGATAGTAAACCATGTGCCACAGACTAGCGTGCCAACGAGGCTGACGATGGCGATAATGAGGCAACGCCGACGAATCGGCTGTGCGCCGGGAGTGCGGATGAGGTAACGAAGCGCGGCGACACCAAAGTAAAGAGCCACGGGAACAAGGAGCGGCCACGCCAAGCAGAGGAAGGCAAAAGCCTGCGCATCGGATGGAGAGAAGCGCGACAAGACCACGAGCAACAAAAGGTGCGCTGTGAGTATAAGCCCCGGAACGCTGCGGCATACAGCCCAAGCGGCGTCTATCGGTGGGGCTTTAATGGCTTCGTTCATGCGAGAGGCGCGAGAACGCCTAACGACCCCAAGCTCAGCGACGGCGGAGGCTGGCGCGCTGGCTGCATGGTGGTGGCAAGGCGGCGGTGGAAGCAGCCAGCGTGACAGCCGGAGCGGTTCGCTGCAGCCCTTTATTGTTAGGCGATTTGTTTGTTGTCTGCATTCTTGATGGCTCGTTGAAGGGCGGCATACGCCCGACAGTCGGTGGACTCTGCAACAGTCTTGTCGAGCATGACGACAAGCAGAGGAATCTGAACGTCAGGGTCGTAGGTCAAAGTATGGAAGAACTCTGCTGCGGGAATGTCGGGCATGTGGTCGCGGAAGAATGACACAACCTCGGCAACAAATAGCTCCATGCCCGGCTCAAGCTGGGCGTGAAGCTCGTCACGGCTGACCAAACCTCGCTCAATCGGGACAGACAGAATCCCACGGGGGTTGTGCTGGAACTGGCCGAGTCCGTGACAAAACTTTGGGTAACGGGTGAGCTGCTCGAAACGCTGGTAGTGAGTCCGGTAATGCTCGTGCATGGACTGGTCCACGAGCACAGTGAAGTAGAGACAGATGAGAAAGAATGGGCGCGATGCAGCCAGAACCCGCTCAAGGCCGCGGCAATCGTAGCGCCAACTATGGCCGAAGTAAGGCACCGAAGACGTGCCCATAAACGCTGCCAAGTCAGTGCGGAACGTCTGATTGTAGTATTCAAAGATGTTCATTACTCGGGGCGCGTGCGAAATCGCCTAACATGTTATTCGATGACGAGTCGTGATGTTTTACGACTCGTCGCATAGCAAACTGATTTTCGCTGACTCATAGGTGGAAACTGCGTGACTCGGCGTTTCCCGGCAAGGATAAATTTGCCGGGGAGTAACGATTTCGAGCGGTGATTTCGGGCGACGCGTGCGGGTCTAGTGGCGGAGGCTCGAGGCGGGGCGGTGAACATCGAACATCGAACTCTAAACTCCGAATATCGGAGGGAAGAGGCCGGGATGCACCTGTCCGTCACCTGAAGGTTGGCACGCTGGCAGGTCGCTGGAGTCGGGGCGAGTGGAGAAGGCACAAGGCAAACTCGACTCCCCGCGGTTTTCGATCATTCTTCCAGTGGACTGCGGACGCCGAGGCCGGGTTTGTTGAGGACGTGAGTGTAGATCTGAGTGGTTTTGACGTTGGTGTGACCGAGCAGCTCTTGAATGGTGCGTAGGTCGTAGTGGTTTTCCAAGAGATGGGTGGCGAAGGCGTGGCGGAGGGTGTGGACAAGCAGCTTGAGCTCAATGCGCTTGCGCAGCCGAAAAGCCGCAATCGCCTTGCATGATAGGGTGATCGCGCCCACCTTTCAGCGCTTCTGCTTCGCCTGATGAATCCCTCCTTGATCGACCCTAACAATCACGTCCCCGCAGTTTCCCCGGATGACGGCTGGGACGATGCGGCGGATTTCATGTTGGATGCGGACACCCGGCCCGCCGTTTTGCCGGCCCGGCGCAATGTGAGCGAGCGGCAGGAAATCGCGGTCGTGGAGGAAGATGGGCTGCGGATCGACTCGAAGGTCGGCCGTGACCCACTGACGAATTCCTCCACCCAGCTCGAGGTGCAGGAAATCACGGGTGCCGTGGTGCGACTTGATCAAGCAATTCCGTCACCTCTCAAGGTGACGCCCTTGCTTAAATTTCACGAACGTCCGGTTAGGGAAAAGGACGCGAAAAACCCCGGCGGCGAGGGGCAGGACTGGGGACATGCCAGCCGCTATCCGATGCGCTGGCTCCTCGGGGCCGGGGCCGGGGTCGGGGCGATTGTAATTGTGGCGATGATCCTGCTGCCCAAAGTCAACAAGCCGGACAAGCCTCGAATCAACCCGGATGACCGCACTCTAACTGTGCAAATTGAGGAGAAAATCGCAGGCGTTGACGCCATGAATCTGCTCCTAACCAAGCAGCCCGAGGCCATGCAAATTTACCGCGCCTATGCTCAGGCCCATCGGATCGACGAAATCGTGCCGCTGCTGCGTGATGGCAAGAATTTACAGGGAATCCTGCGCCACCACTGGCAGCCACTCGGACTTGCCAAATCCTGGATGCCCGCCGCTGACGCCGAGTGGATGGTGTCGGAACTGGCCGGGCGTCCCTGCGCCCAATTGGCGGGCAGACTGCCGGACGATTCGAAATTTACCGCCTATTTTATCAACGATGGCAAGCGCCTGCTGATGGATTGGAAGGCCACGGCAGGATTCGGCACGGACTCCTTCCAGCAGTTAGAAAAAAACCCGGGCGATGCCAGCGAGATACGAGGGATTATCTCCAGCGCGGAATACTACACCGCCAGTTGGCCGGAGGAGGACTATCAGAGCTACCGCTTGGTTTCGCCCGATGGCGGGACTATGCTATGGTGCTATGCCCGCCGCAGCTCCGAGGCTGCGGGTGAGATTGCTGAGAAATTTTTCAAGGGCGACATTCTCGACGAGGCCCGCAGCACGCAGAAAATCACGCTCCGTCTCGAACGCGGACCCGCCGGCGCGCTCCCGAATCAATGGCTGATCGGAGAGATGCTTCACATCGACTGGCTAACCCCCTAGACTTCAACCGTGAGCGATAACAACACCTCCTGGTTTCATTGCGGGCGCTGCGGCTCGATGTTCCAAGCTGCCCCCGGGGATGTCGATGATCGCGCCTGCACGGCTTGCGGGCGAAATCCTTCGCTCGGCATTGAGTCGCCTCCGTCCGTCCTCGCTTTTGCTCCCAGAGCCGATGCCAGTGTCCCAGATTCGGCCGGTGGAATTTGGGATGCCGGCAAAGCATCGTTCCGAAAACGAAAGCCCAACTATTTCATGGTGAAACTCTTTTCAGCGTGGCTGGCGGTCATTCTCATCATCATTTTCGTTGCTAAATCGCTCTATTCTGATGCCCCTGAGAAGACCGCGCCGTTCGTCAGCAAGGCTCCTCCCAAGTATGTCATCCCAGACGAGGATATCCGCCTGGCGGAAAAAGCCAGCCCGCTTTGCACTGCGGCATTCTCCAATTTCCTCTCGGCCGCCACCCCGGAGAAACGCAGTCAGTACGTCCTGAATTCAGTCACCTCGGTCGCGCGCATGACGCGCTTTCACAGCATGAATCCGTTGGTCAACATCGACCCCCGCAAGCTGTCGATCACCACCCGCGCGGTGATCCATCTGCCCGCCGGACCCGCCATCGAAACGCAGTGGACCACCGCCGACGGGCATTCTCTGGACGCGGTTTTTGTGAAGGAAAATGACGAGTGGCGGCTTGATTGGGATCATTACGCCCGCTTCGGTGACTATCCGTGGACCTTGTTCCTAGCAGGCAGTGGTGAGTCGCAGGGTGAGTTCCGCCTGCTCGCCCGCGAACGCTTGGCCGACGAGCGGAAAAACGCCGAAACAATTAGCATCGTGCTCTATGCGCCTCGCTTCGGCGATTCCAAGAACCCCGGTTATGTTTCTCCGGAATTTCTCGTCAAGCGCGACAGTAAAAATGGACGACTGTTAGGTGCCGCGTTTAAGCTGGAAAAAAGCGGTACGCGGGTCTTCGGCGTCAAGCTTCCCAGCATCGACCCCGAGGGTTTCATCCGCATCCGCGCGAAGATCCGCCGCACCGACAAGGACTCGGAACGCCACTTCGAACTCGAGGAGGTGATCGCCTGCCATTGGTATGCCTCGGATGTCCCCGGCGTTGAAATCCCGGCTCAACCCGCGATTAAATGAGCCATCGCCGCCCGCATCACCGCCAGGGGCTCGCTGCCCGGATACCAGCGTTGAAACGCCAATGCGCCCTGATGGATCAACATCGACAAGCCGTTCGCGGTGCGGCAGCCGAGTGCGTTGGCGGCAGCGAGCAGGGGAGTCACCGGCGGCTGATAGATCGTGTCGTAAACGAGGTGTTCCTTGCGCAAGCAGGTCTTGGGTAAAATCGATGGGTCCCCTGGTTTCAAGCCGACTGACGAGGTGTTCACGATCAAGTCACAACCCAAGCAATGCGCCGCCAGCGATGGATCATCGAAGGTGATGCCGATGATTTCCATATCGGGTTTTAAGTTTTTTAAATGATCGATCAGCGGCTGGAGTTTCTCCCGTGTGCGATTCACTAACAGCAATTTCCGAGCACCTGCGTGACAACATTGGGTGGTGATCGCCTTACCCGCGCCGCCGCCCGCGCCGAGGATTGCGACGTTCCGCGTGTTGAGCAACAGGTTGAAATCGTCTTGAATCGCGCTTTCGAATCCCGGTCCGTCGGTGTTGAAGCCACGCGTTGCAGTTTCGCCAAAACTGATGGTATTCACCGCGCCCAATCGCGCCGCTGCCGGGTCCACCTCACAGAATTCCATCGCTTCCAGCTTGTGCGGCACCGTCACATTGCAACCGATGAAACCCAGTGCCCGCATTCGCTTGAAGCACTCGCCGACCTGCCCCGCCTCGATGTCGATGCGGACATATCTCACATTGATTCCCGCCGCGTTTAAGGCCGCTTGGTGCAACTTTGGTGAGGCGGAGTGCGCCACCGGATGTCCGATCACCGCCAGCCGCGCAGGCTTGTCCGCTCCCGCGTCTAGCAGAGCGCGTGAGGTTAAATCATTGATGGTGTAAACTTCTTTCATTTGACAATTGGAGCGCGGAATTCATTCCGCGCGAGAGGGTTTCAGGCGGAATCAATTCCGCGTTCCAGTTACTTTAACATAACTTCGTGGCGAAATTCCGCACGCGTTTCACGCAGCGGTCTTTCCCGAGCAAGTTCAAAACATCACCCAGATCTGGCCCGTGCGCCCGGCCTGTTAGTGCGACCCGCAGTGGGAACATCAGTTGCCCCGGCTTCGCGCCCGTTGCCACCGCTACATCGGTTAGGGCGGCTTTCGCCGCATCCGCCGACCATTCGGGTAGCGTGGCCAATGCCTGCGCCAGTCCGCCTAACAGTCCTGCTGACGTCGCGCTTGCCCGCACCTTGGCCACCGCCTCGGGATCATCATCAAAATCCTCCTTCAGCAGAAAATCCACCGCCGCTGGCACCTCGCTGAACAAGCGCACCTTGTCCTTCACTGCCGCGATCACCGCTGCGTAGTTGTCCGGCACAGTCAGTCCCGCCTCTGCCACGAATGGCTTCGCCGCCGCCGCGAACTCATCGACGCTGATACCTAGCAGATGCTGCTGGTTCATCCACTTGCATTTTTCCAGATCAAAGCGTGCCGGAGCGCGGTTGACGTTTTCCAAAGTAAACAATTCCGCCAGTTCAGCTAGGGAAAAAATTTCCTGCTCTGTCTTCGGGTTCCATCCTAACAGCGCGAGGAAATTCACCACCGCCGCTGATAGAAAACCCTGCCGCGGATAGTCGCCCACCGCCGCGCCCGCGTCTCGTTTCGACATTTTCGAGCCGTCGGGATTGAGTATAAGCGGGATGTGCGCGTATTGCGGAGCCTTGCCGCCGAAGGCTTCGATAAGTTGCAAATGCTTGGGCGTATTCATCAGATGATCCTCGCCGCGAATGACGTGGGTGATTTCCATTTCCAGATCATCCACCACGTTGACGAAGTGAAAAACATAACTCCCATCCGAGCGCTTAACCACCATGTCAGGGGTGTTCGACTCGTCGCGGTAATCGATAGTCACCTCGCCGCAGACCAGATCGTGCATCGTCACCGGTTTTCTATCAAAGCGGAAACGCCACGCCCCGCCATCCTCGTAAACGCGCCCCGCCGCCACCAGTTTGGCGAACCACGCGTCATAGATTTCCCGGCGCTCGCTCTGATAGTAGGGACCGAAATTTCCGCCCCGCTCCGGGCCTTCGTTCCAGTCCAGGCCCAGCCAATTCAAGCCATCGAAAATCGCCTGCCGCGCTTCCTCGGTGTTGCGTGCCGCATCCGTGTCCTCCACCCGTAGCACGAAATCCCCGCCATGCTTGCGGGCGAACAGCCAGTTGAACAAAGCGGTGCGCGCGCCGCCGACGTGCAGGTAGCCAGTGGGCGATGGGGCGAAACGAGTGCGAACGGTCATGCCCGAGGTGTAGGCAGTCGGAACGCCCGCGTCCAGCCTCACGGTTTGGCATCTGCCGCGCCCGATATTTTTCACCGATTTTTCACCGAAACCGCATCAGATTCGTCACGTTGGGCCGCAGTTTTCTCTCACAACCTAAGCACACCATGAACCTACATCGCTGGATCAAACACTTTGAAAAAAACGGCAGCCACCGCCCGGAACCGGACTGGAATGCACCACTGGCATTGAGCGGACGGACGCTCAAGAAACTCAGACAGTCGATCCAACAATTTCAGCTCGGCGATGGTGGCGGACCGGCCAGCCTGATCGCTTGGAATCGGGATGAATATCTATCAGAACCGGCACTAAAACAGGTGATCGATCTTTGGTTCAAGGAGGAGCGCGAGCATTCGAGATTGCTCGGCGACATGCTCAAACGTCTCGGCGGCGAGGAAATCAAAAGCCATTGGAGTTTCGAGCTGTTCTGCGGGATGCGGAAATATTTGGGAATTCAGTTTGAATTGGCGGCCCTGCTCGGCACGGAAATCGTCAGCCATGTGTATTACAAAATGCTGCGCAAGCATGGCGGGGATCCGGCCTTGCGGGGAATGTGCGATTTGATCATCCGCGATGAGACCGGCCACATCGCGTTTCATCGCTCGCGGCTGGCGGCAGAGGGCATCCGCAACGGATGCCGCTATGGGTGGTTCTGGGCATTGCGTTTCCGCCTGCGCGGCGTCATGGCGGGAACGGTGCTGTGGGTGAACCACCGGGGCGCGTTGCTGGCCCTGGGCGCGACCGATGCCGAGTTCTACCGCTGGATTTGGCGGGATGCCAACCTCTTCATCCACGCCCTCCGCCGGCAAAGCTTAGCCATGAGACACCGGCTGGAACACGATGCCCCAGCGCGAGCCAGACGCACCGCGATGACCTGCGGAATCACACCGGAGCGGGGAATTTGATTCCACGCGGCGGAGGCGAATGAATCATGCCGGTTGCTGATTCTACGAGGGAAGATCGGAACCACGGATTGCACCGAAGACACGGATAAGCAGAGCATCGAGAAAGGCCTCGAATGCCCCCTTTGGTGAATCCGCCAAGGACCAACTAAACCACCTAACTAAACAGACTGAACGAATCCTCCGCTAGATATTCGCTAACAGTTTGAATCCGCCCAGCCTTTGAGAATATGAACCCTAGGCCGAGTGGATGGAGCCGTCTTTGATAATAAGCGTGCGGTCGCCGACTTTGGCGAGATTCTGATCGTGGGTGACGACGACGAGGGTGACGCCGTGCTCGGTGGCGAGGTCGAGCAGGATGGCCATGATTTCCGCGCTGTTTGTTGAGTCGAGATTGCCGGTCGGTTCGTCGGCGAAGAGGACTTTGGGTTGGTTGACGATGGCGCGGGCGATGGCGACGCGTTGCTGCTCGCCGCCGGAGAGTTCGGCGGGCAGGTGGTCGGTGCGGTCGCCGAGGCCGACGCGTTCGAGGGCCATGCGGGCGAGGGCGGTGGAGTCGTGACCGGCGATGGCACCGGGGACGGCGACGTTTTCCAAGGCGGTGAGTTCGGGCAGGAGGTGGTAGTTTTGGAAGACGTAGCCGATGCGCTGATTGCGGAAACGGGCCTGTTCGCGGCGACCGAGGGCGTAGAGGTCGGTGCCGTCGATTTTCACGCTGCCTTGTTCTGGATGTTCCAGTCCGGCGAGGGTGTAGAGCAGGGTGGTTTTGCCCGCGCCGCTGGGGCCGCAAAGGAAGACGCGCTCGCCACGGTGGATGTGGAGGTCGATGCCGTGGAGGACTTCGATGGATTTGCGCCCGATCCGGTAGCTGCGGTGGAGGTCGGTGGTTTCGATCATGGCGTCGCTCATGGCGGGAAGGTGGGCGATCGGGCGGGCGGGTGCAAGCGTGGGGGTTCCGGCGCTCGCACATCGGACCAACCCATCAGTTTAACGGCGATTACCGAAGAATTGAACCGCAGATGAACAGGATTTTCGCAGATAAGAGGAATATTCTCGGGTTTTCATCAGCTTACGTCCTGTCCATCTGCGGTTGAAAATTCTTAGTCTGACAGCCATGGGCGCTGCAGGTATTTGCCAGGACACAAGGAACTCGCGGACCTGCCCCGCGCCGGGGCTTGCAAGAGTGATTGTGCGCTCGTATCAACTATCCGGCAGCCAGCCCCGTGAGATCCTAACATTTTAACGGCAAAGAAAAACCTCCCCAGTTGAAAGCAATATCATTCATCCCACCCGGTGTCGCGCTGCTCATCTCGCTTGGATGGATCGCCACGCAGCGGCAATCGATCACGACCTTGGAAGACGCGAGCGCGGTTTTGCAAAAGCACATCGCAACCGCCCGTGCCGCGATGGCTGGGAATGATCCCGCCGCCGCGAAAGCCGCCAGTCCGGGCAAGTCGGAAAAGGAAGCCTTCGATTGGAAAAAAATCGCCGCCCAGATGGACGAGATGCAGCGCAGCGGCGGCATTGGCGACATGCGCGCCATGATGAAACTCCAACAGCGCGTGCAAGCGATGACCAAGGAGGAAATCATCGCCGCCTTGGATCAGGTCGAGGCCATGGATATTTCTGATAGCGGGCGCGCGCAACTTGAAGGCATGTTGCTCGGCCAGCTCACAATGAAAGACCCGGAGCTGGCACTGACCAAATTCGCCGATCATCTCCAAGACTCGGCGGGCAGCATGAGATGGCAGCTTTCCAACGCTTTTTCAATTTGGCTGGAAAAGGATCAGGCGAAGGCCGCCGCGTGGTTTGACCAGCAGATCGCGGCGGGGAAATTTGAAACCAAGGCACTGGATGGCAGGAGCGGCTCTCGCATCCAGTTCGAGGGGGCGATGGTGCGCGCTCTGCTGGCCACCGACCTCGCAGCCGCAGGCAGCCGCCTAGCCGCACTGCCGGTGGACCAGCGGGCGGACGCGTTACGAAACGGCCCACAGATCAAGGCGGAGGATCAGTTAGCATTTGCCAAACTCGTCCGCGAGCAACTGCCGGAAAATGAACGCGGTCAGACGCTTTCCAACCTGACGCGCATCGCCGTGTCACAGGGCGGATATGATGCCGCCACCGCCGTGCTCGACCGCATCGCCCCCACGCCTGAGGAGCGCAGCGTGATCGTCACCGACACGGCGGAATCCAGAATCCAGCAGCTCACGTATCAGAAACCCGTCAGCCGCGAGGATTTGGATGCCATGCGCGGATGGGTCGGCACCCAAGCGCCCGGCATTGTGGACAAAGCGACTGGCGATGCGCTCGCCAGTGCCGTCCAAGGCCAGACCTCGTTCACCGACGCCGCCACGCTCGCCTTGCAATACCAACAAGCCAGCGGCAATGACGATGTCCTCGTGAGTTTCCTCAGTGGTTGGAAAGCCCGCCAGAACAAGGGAGAGGCCATCAAACTCGCCGCCAGCATTTCCGATGTGACGCGCCGCGAGGAAATCCTCAAAACCCTCCAATAACCCACGCCCTAGGTCTCATGAAATTCTCCATCCCGCTTGCCCTGCTCATCCTCGCCATCAGTTCGCTCATCGGTTGGCAGGATCACCAGCGGCTTAACGCCGTGCGGGCGAGCCACGCCCAGCTCGTCGCGGAAGCCGCCAGCCTCGGCATCACCCTGGACCCGGCCCACCCTAATGATCCCGTCCGCATCACCAAGCACGAGCGGGAAAAGAAGGACGCCGTGGGCGTAGCCGTCGCCGCCGAGCTCATTGCCTTCGCCAGGGAAATGGAAGCCATGGAGAAATCCGGGACAAACCGGCACGATGAAGCCATGCAGAAGCGCATCTTCGAGCTCATGGACAAGTTGGCCAACCTCGATGCCAGCCAAGTCAAAATCCTTATCGCCGCTGTCCGCGCCAACACCGATCTCAAGGACGAGACTCGCCAAGGCATCATCGGCTTTTCCATCATGACCCTCGCCAGCGACCACCCGCAGGCCGCGCTCGCACTTTTCACCGAGTCCGGGGACATGCTGAAGGATAACCCGATGGGCAAGCAGGTCATCCCCTCCGCCCTCACCCGCTGGGCCAAGGACGATCCCACCGCCGCGCTCGATTGGATCCGCAAAAATGCTGACACCCACTCCGATCTGGTGACCGATGAGGCGAAACGTGGCGTGATCACCGGTGCCGCGCTTCAGGACCCGAGGCTCGCCTTCAAGCTCATCTCCGAGCTGGGCTTGAAGGATGTGAACGACGCGGTCCAGAAAATCGTGATTACTGCCAAGACGCCCGAGGAAAGCACCGCCACTCTCGCCGCCCTGCGTGAATATGCCGCCAGTCTGACCGATGACGCCGCGCGCAAGGAGGCCTCCCAATCCGCCCTCAGCAAGATGGCGACCGGGGTCGAGAGTCAGGGCTTCGAGGCTGCCAGCAAATGGCTCGCCACCGCGAATCTCAGCCCGGACGAATTGGCCGCCTTCGCCAACGGGATCAGCACTTCAGGGAAAAGCAGCGACGGCGGGCGGTGGATCGAGTGGATGGGCGAGAATCTGCCGCCTGAAAAGCACGACGATCGGATCAAAAACGCGGTCGGCAGTTGGGCGCGCGATGACTACCAAGCCGCCGGTAAATGGCTGGCCACCGCTCCCGATGGCCCGACCAAGAACACCGCCATCCGCAGCTACGCCGAAACCCTCGCGAGATACGAACCCGAAGCCGCCAGCCAATGGGCCGCGACTCTGCCACCTGGCCAGCAACGAGATCAGACGTTCCAAAACATTCACGATAACTGGCCGGTAAGCGATCCGAACGGCAAGGCCGCCTTCGCCGCAGCGCATGGCATCAAGTAGGCGCGGAGATGATTTCGGTTCAAGGTCGTTGGTATAACTACTCTGCATAAAAGGTCAAAATGTGAAAGCCTATAACCTTCATTCCGCCCTTGTCATCGTCTGCCAGGTCCGGTAAAAATTTTCCATCTATGTCCATGAGAATCATTCTACCAATTATCTGTTTATGGGGGCATTTCGCAAAAGCCGCTGAGGTGACTTTATTAAAAGTTGACCCCGCACAAACACAACAGACTCTGGATGGCATGGGCTGTGGAGCCATCTTTTATGAAGGCCACATCACGCGGCTGGGAGAACGCGGGAAAGTCGCCGAGCAGGAGCACCTCTACGATGATATGTTCAGCAAGGTTCATACGGACTATCTTCAGTTAATGATCCGACACGATCACGAACCGCAAAACGATAACGATGATCCTTACGATGCGAAGTTCAAAGACGAGTGGTTTGCCTACGCTAAAAAAACCGTAGCCATCTGTGAAGCCGCAAAAAAACGCAATCCGCAGATCCAGCTTTATGCCACGCTCTACACGCCTCCGCCGTGGATGAAGACCAATCACGAAGTCTCCGCCGGTGGTCAGGCGAAGGGCACCATCATTCCCGGCATGGAACTCGAAGTGGGGGAATTCTGTTGGGCGTTTCTCGATTACATGCACCGGCACGGCCAGGACATCAAATATCTCAGCATCGCCAACGAACCCGACTGGCCGCATACCCAGCCCGGTTATTTCCTCACTCCGGAGCAGCACGTTGATTTATTCCTCAAGCTGGCCGCCTACTTCGCCGAGATGGCGCGTCGGCATCCTGAGGTTCCGAAGCCCAGGCTCGTCGGGCCGAACAATTGCAGTGCCGTGGCCTGTGGCGAAAAATGGTTGAAGCCCTTATTGGAAAAGGCCGGTAATTTTGTCGATGTCGTGGGCACCCATGACTATGATCGGCGTGGGGATCGCTGGCGCAAACTGCGACAAATCGCGGGATCCCGGCCATTGTGGCTCACGGAATGGTGTGTCAATGGACCGGATAATTCTCCCGACCTCATTCATTCCGCCTCTCAATACTGGTTGGCCATGACCGAGGCATTCAATGGCGGCGCGAATGTCTGGATGGCCTATGACTGGGTCTATCCGCCCCGTCAGGGAGGTGAAGCGCTGATCCATCAGGGCTGGAACGAAGATTATCATCTCACCAAAATCTATCATGGCTTCCGCCAATGGTGCTTACCGCTGCGTCCCGGCATGAAGATTGTGAAGACCGATCTAACCGGCCCCGCCGCAACCGGCATTTCAAAGCCCGGCCTCAAAGCTTCGGCATTTATTTCGGCCGATGGCAAACAACTCGTCATTCACGCGGCTGCGGTGCAGGATACAAATATACCTATCAGAATTGAGCTATCCGGCCCTCTTTCCTCGCTGCCGGTGCAGCGTTATCGAACCTCCAGGACGGAAGATATGGCATTACTAGAGCCAATAACCTTTCATGAGGGCTCGCTAACGGAAACGCTGCCTGCGGGCAGCATGATGACATGGCTCATTGGATTTCCTATCGCTTCAGGCGGCACATCTTCGAGATAATATATCAGGGATTTTTCGTATCAAGCAGCACAGGATCAAACGCTGCAAATCTCCACCGCCTCACGGAGACTGGCGATGGGGTCCGCGCTTTTCGGGATGAATTCCTGGCCGACAAATCCTTGGTAGCCGGTGTCGGCGATGGCGCGCATGATGGCTGGATAGTAAAGCTCTTGGCTGGCGTCGATCTCATTCCGGCCAGGGCAGCCACCGGTGTGGTAGTGGGTGAAAAAGCGGTGGTTCTCATGGATGCTACGGATAATGTCGCCCTCCATGATTTGCATGTGATAGATGTCGAAGAGCAGGCCGAAGTGGGCACTGTCTAACATTTCACACAGCGCAATGCCCCAAGCACTGCGGTCGCATTGGTAGTCCGGGTGATCGACCTTGCTGTTGAGCAGTTCCATGACGAGCGTTAGGCCGAGTTCTTTTGCGAGGGGCAACAAGCGGCGCAGGCCAATGGCACAGTTTTCGAGGCCCTGGGTGTCAGACAGGCTCTCGCGGTTGCCGGAGAAAACGATGACATTTTTCGCCCCGGCAGCGGCGGCGGCCTTGAGATGGGGTTCGTAAATTGCCACCAATGTATCGTGGTGCTCAAGGCGGTTGAAGGCTTTTTCAATGCAGCCGACTTTGGTTCCATCCGGCGTTTCACCGACGGGAAAACTGATCATCGCGCAGGTGAGGCCGTGGCTTTTCAGCAATGGCAAATCCGACGGCATGACCAGCTCGACGGATGAAATCCCGATTTCTCCAACCGCGAGACAAAGTTCTTCTAACGGGATGTCCTGATAACACCAACGGCAGACGGAGTGATGGATGCGGCTCATTTCAAAAAAATCACCGGCTGAGGCGATTGCACAGGGCGGGGGTCCAGAGGCGGGTGACGATTTCCTCCTGCGCGGCCTCCATGGTGGCGCGGTCGGCGGGTTCCTCATCTTCGTGGCCTGCCAGATGAAGCAGGCCGTGGACGAGGTAGCGCAGAAGCTCACGGCCCAGTGGTTCGCCATATTCGGCAGCCTGCCGCTCGGCGACTTCGGTGCAGATCACAATCTCGCCGTGGTGGAAGGTGATGACATCGGTGGCGTCCTCGATGTTCATGAAATCGCGGTGGACTTGGGCGCTGGTGGCGTCGTCCACGAGGGCGACCTCAAGGGTGGCGAGGAGGGCGAGTGGTGAATCGTCCTCAGCGGCGTGTTCCAAAGCAAGATGTGCCGCTTCATGCGCGACGCTTTCCAAGGCAGTGAGCCAGCTTTCCGGGATTTCTGTGGCTTGCTGGTGATTGCCGATGATGACTTCGAGCGACATGAGGTGGGTTTCCTGGGAAGTCACGCGCGCTTCGGCATGGGGATAACGCGACCGCCGTGGGAAGCGTCGTTCGCCGCGCGCTTGGTGGCGGTGGGAGTCTCGTCTTTCGGGTAGTCGATCCGGCTGTGCAGCATGCTGCGGAGCGTGCTGGAAAAACTATCTTTCACGATGGCGAGTTCGCGCAGGGTGAGCGGGCAGTCGTCGAGTTGGCCGTCGTTGATTTTCGTGCGCACGAGTTCATCGACCATCGTGCGGATCTTGCCAGGAGTGGGTTTCTGGAGTGAGCGGGAGGCGCTCTCGATGGTGTCGGCGAGGGCGATGATGCCGCTCTCGCGGGAGCTGGGACGCGGGCCGGGGTAGCGGAAATTTTTCTCATCGACCTGCGGCAGATCCTCGGGATTTTCCTGGCGGCGGTCCACTTTCTCCATCTCCGACTTCTTCTGTTCCTGGGCGCGGCGGTAGAAATAGATCACCAGCGAGTCGCCGTGGTGCTCCTGGATCACGTCGATGATGCGCGGGTTGAGCTTGTGCTTCACCGCGAGATCTACGCCGTCCTTGACGTGGGCGATGATGATGAGCGAACTCATCGTGGGGGTGAGCGTATTGTGGGGGTTTTCGCGGCCGTCGTGTTGGTTTTCGATGAAATAGCCGGGTTTTTTGAGTTTTCCGACATCGTGGAAATACGCGCAAACGCGGCACATTGGGGCGTTGGCACCAATTTTCTCGGCAGCGGCCTCGGCGAGCGAGGCGACGACCAAGCTGTGGTGAAAGGTGCCGGGCGCTTCGAGCTGCATCTGCCGGAGCAGCTTGTGGTTGAGGTCGCTGAGTTCCAGCCAACTGATGTCGGTGGTGAGATGGAACATTCCTTCAAACAAGGGTAGCAGGCCACTGATCAGCAGCGCGGTGATCACTGCGGTGCCGAAGGCGGCGGCGCTGCCAGAACCGAGAACCTGCAGGTGATCCACTGCGTCTTGGCCGAAACATGCGGCGATGTTCAGGTGACCGAGCACCATGCCGAGCACCAAGGTCACCGCACCGACCGCGATGCCGGCCTGGAGGAGTTGGAGGCGCTTGCGAACCTGATAGGCGAGCAGCACGCTGGTCATTCCGCCCACCAGACTGAGGATCATGTAGCCGGGGACATCCTCCTGCGGGACCAGCAGGCAACCGATCAGAGTGACATAAACTGCGGAGAATGAGGCAACCGCACGGCCTAACAGCACTCCGTGCAGCATCGGCGCGAGGGCGTAGGGGATGGCGAAAAAGCGGAATACCTCGGGAATTGTCCCGCTTTCCGCTAGGCTCATCACCGTGCGGACCAGCAGCAAGTGACCGAGCAGTCCGCCGAGCACCAGGACCACCCGGCTGTTGCGGTGGCAGGAGTTTTGGAGGCTGACGTGGAACATCACGATGGCGGTGACCGAGATGATGAGGCCGAACACCGCGCCTTTGAGCGGATCATCGGCGAAGGAGGTTCCGCTGGAAGCCTTCAGCACGAGGACCGAGCTACTGACCGCGAAGAACGCATAGAGGCCGAGTTTCACCCATAAACTTTCCTCCAGCGCCTGGATCACGGGGTTTTGGCTGTGAACCCGGCGTTTTTTTCCTGACGAGAGTCCCAATCGGGCCAAGCGCCAGCGTTTGATGGCATCCAAAAATCCCACGGTGGTTAAAAATCGGTTCGCACGGCAGGCATCCTACCATGGATTTCCTGCCGGGGAGGAGAAGCTACGGCGGTTTCTCCGCTTTGGCAATCCGCAAATCCGGGTAGCTGAATCAGGGTCCTTCCTTTAGGGAGTTTTCTCATTAAAATTTCAGCTATCGAAAGGGATTTAGCCGCAAAAAGGCGAAAAATCGGCGCAAAAAGCACGCGCGCGGTAGTAGCACTCACCCAATCGTTTGGTTCAGACTGTTTCTATTGCGGGAAATCCTTAGAGCAAGATCGCGCTGCGGTGGAGCATCTCGATGGCATGAACTGCTTCCGTGCGGGCCTGCATATTCCTGGAAATGTAGCAGTATCCTGCATTCGTTGATAAGCGTCCTAAATTCATCCTACCAGCTTCGGCTTGGCGGGACGGTGGCTTGATCTTCTAGCAGGAGCGAGAGACCTTCGCTGAATTCGATGACGAGCCGGGGCCGGAGCTGGCGTGGGAAGTTGACTTCGACGAAGCAGATCCCTCAGGCAGTCATTGCTCTGGAAAATGGTCGGTGATCCGCGCCCTGCGACGCGGATCTCATGGCAGCCGATTAGGGGGCTGGCGTGACTACGAGGCGGGCGAACTTCGTCGCGTCCGGGGCTTTCACGACCCTGAGGGTGACGGTGTCCGTACCAACGGCCGGGGTATCCTTTTGAACGGTCACGCCCGGATTGTTCGCCTGAGCTGTTTCAGGCACGTTGTAGCTGTCCGGCCAGGCGGCAAGGGTGGTGCCGACTTGGATCGCCACCGTGGTGGTGCCGTCGATGGAGCTTTGAGCGCGCTTGAAGGTGAAGACCAGGTCGGTCCCGCTGGCATCGACGGTCGGCAGCTTGGACAGGTCGTTGGTGTCCTTGTCACCGCCGAGGATGTATTCGACTGCGTTGGTCACGCCATCGCCATCGTAGTCTAGGCCAGGGGCGCTGCCGGGGGCGTTGATGGCGGCCCAAGTGGAGTATCCGGCGGCTGGCACCAGTTGCAGGGTGTTACCACCAACCACTTGAAGTTTAAACCCATTGATCGCGGTGGCCAGCACCGGGGTGATTCCCGCAAAGGACGATGCAGTCATGAGCGTGTAGCTGGTTGCAGGTGCGGGTGTGCCGGTGATCTTTACGGTGGAGCCCGCGCTGAAGTTCACGGTGCTGGTGGAGGAGGTCCCGGAGCCTAAGGTGAATCCCAGTGAGGCGAGGTTGTTCACGGTGATGAGTGAGGTCTGGCTACCGCCGACCAGTGCCAGCGTGCCCGCGCTGACCGTGGTGTTGCCAATGTAGGTGTTCGCACCGGTGAGGGTCAGGGTGCCGGTGCCGGTCTTGGTGATGGCCAGAGTCTTGCCTACTCCAGCGTCCGTGATGGTCCCGCCGAATGTGCTGATGATGTTGTTGGCGCCGATGGTGAGGACGGAGGTGCCGGTGGCGCTGTTGGTAATCTTGGCGTTGGCACCGGCGTTGACCGTCGTGCCGTTGATGGTGTCGCTGAAACCATTGAGGTCGAGGGTCACCGTGTTGTTGGGGTTCGTGCCGTTGATGGAGAACGCGACGTTGCCCGCGCTGGCCCCGTCGGGAATCACGTTCGAGGCGCCGAGCTTCAAGGTGGTCGAGACGCCGGTGAGAACAGCGCTGGCGTAGTTACTGTTGGTGATCGTGGTAGCCCCGGTGTAGTCGTTCGCCGAGTTGGAAATCGTGAACACCTCAGCGGAGTTGTTGCCGGAGTTCATCCCGTAGAATTCAATGGCCGCGCTGCCCGTGATCTTGCCGCTGACGGTGTTGGCCGCAGCGCCAAAAGCCCCGATGCGGGCGTTGCCGGACAGCGTGATGGTGCCGGACAAGGTGTTGGTGCCGTCGGCGCGGATGCCCCCGTCGAAGTTGCCCTGGGAGTCGCCCTCGCCGTAGCCGGTGCCGTTGAGGTTGAAGTTATTGCTGAACGTTGCGTTACTGTTGATGATGAAGAACTGGCCGATGCCCGATTGCACGAGGCTGGTGGCACCGCTGGACAGATTGGTGGGCGCAGAGACTAAAATGCGTCCGGCACTGACGGTGGTGGTGCCGCTGTAAGTGTTGCCAGTGTTCGTCAAGCTGAGGTCAGACGTGTTGGTGTCCTTAAGAATCGCCCCGCCGCCGCTGATGGCCCCCGAAAGCGTCTGCCCGGCGCTGCTGCTGTCTTGCAAAGTTGCGCCGAGGGAAATGGCGATGGCCCCGGCATAGGCGCCGGCGCCCAGCGTGCCCGCCGAGCCGATTTGCAAGGTGCCCGCGCTGATCGTGGTCGAGCCGGAGTAGGTGTTAGGGCCGGTGAGGGTCAGGGTGCCTGCTCCGCTTTTACTGAGCGTGCCTCCGCTGCTGGACAGGGCGGTGGCCCATGTGACCGACTGGCTGTTCGTATCCACGTTGTAGGCTTGGCTGGCGGCGGTGCTGAAGCGGCCCGAGTAGTCGTTGTTGTTGGCCGCAGAGTATTGCAGCGTGCCGCCGTTGAGAATGATGGTGCCTGCGGCGTTGGCGAGCTGCTTGCCGAGTGGGCCGGACACGTTGACACTTTCCGCGACACCAAGATTTAAAGTGCCTGCAGTCAGAGTAGTGTTCCCGGTGTAGGCGTTCGTGCCGGTGAGGGTCACAGTTCCCGCGCCGGTCTTGGTCACACCGCCGGCGACTTGGCCAGAGACGACGCCAATCGCTGACGAAACGGACAAGGCATCAGACGACAACGGAGTAGCCAGTGTCAGGGTGGAACCCAACCCGATATTGGCGGCATTGATGATGTTGCTCGCCCCGTTGGCCGTGATAGTGGCTACGGGAAAATTGGCGAAGTAAGTGCCGTATTGAGCGTTGCCGCCGGTCGAGATAACACCACTCAGGGTCCCGTTATTCAGCGTGACGGTGCTGGGGAGAGTCTGCGCCGAACCACCGGTGCTGTTGATGGTTCCGCTCACCGCCCAAGTTTCGTTGGTGCCAAAGCCGAGCGCGTTGTCCGTAGCCGCGCCACTGAGGAGAATCTGGGCCACGGTGGCAACGGTGACCGTGGCGGCGCCTGCGCCGATGGTGCTGTAAATGGATCCCGCGCCCGAGATCGTCAGCGTGCCAGCGCTCACGGTGGTGTTGCCCGTGTAGGTGTTCACGCCGGAGAGGTCCAGGGTGCCGGTGCCGCCGACCTTAGTCAAGCTGCCGCCGGTGCCGGAAATGATGCCCGCGTAAGTCGCCGGGCTGGTGTTGTTTCCGCCGACGGTCAAGGTCGCCGTGCCGAGGGTCACGCTGCCGGTGGTTGCTGAGCCAGTCAGCGAACCGATGGACTCATTGAAGTTCGCCAAGTTCAAGATGCCGTTGGTGCCCATCGTCACAGCGGAGTTGTTGCCGAAGGCACCGCTCGCGCCGGACTGCGCGATCCCCGCCGCCAGCGTTCCCGTGACTAGCGCGGTGCCCGCGACTGACGTGCTGCCAGTATAGGTGTTCAGGCCCGAGAATGTCTGAGTCGCCGCGCCGCTCTTGTTGAGCAGGATAGTTCCGGTCCCGCTGGTGTTATCGGCAATGACGCCAAAATAGTTGCCGCTGCCCGTGTTTCCGAAAAGGTTCAGGGTGCTGGCGATCCCGCTGATGTTATTGACCACGGTGCCGCCCGTCCCAGTCAGATAGCCGATTTGCTCGCCTTTTCCATTGTAGTCCACGGTCCCCCCAGTATTCACGGTGAGCGCGCCTTGGTTGTTCCCGAAGGCGTTGGTAGCCTTGCCAGCTTGAAGTATCCCGGCGTTCACGGTCGTCCCGCCAGTGTAGGTATTCACGCCGGAGAGGGTCACGGTCCCGGTGGAGCCAGTGGCGAGGGTGACCGAACCCGTGCCACTGATCACACCGCTGATGACGGTCGTGTTAGTAGTATTAAGTAGAGTAAGAATTTTGGCGTTCGTCGCAATCGTAACAGTGGAATTAAAGGTTGTGCCGTTTGTTTTGAAAATGGTTGTGCCGTTATTCAGGGTGATGGTGTTCGTGCCGGCAAACACGTAGCCGCTGACGGAGTTGGCAGAAAGCTGGCCAACGGTTACACCGGTGCCGAGCGTCACGGTTCCCGCCGTGCCCCCGAAGTTGGCATCGTTGCTCCCATTCGTCCAAACAGCCTCGGCCAAACCACTCCCTACGTCCCAGTTGCTGATACTCGTGCTCCAAGTGCCAGAACCGCCAGCGCTGGCTCCGTCGCCATTGCCTGCAATATTGATGGTGCCGCCATCCCAAAATATTGTGGCGGCTTGCGCGGAAGGCACGGCGAGGAGCGCGGCGACGGAGCCGGCAAGGATGAGGGCGGATTTGCGGGCGAGCGAGGATTTCATAGTGAAAGGGCGCTTTTTCATGGCGGTGGCGAGCTGGGGCGTGGGGCGGCGGAAGTTGGGTTTCATGGAACGGATTTTTGTGAAGGATGCTTTAATTGGTTTGGAAAATGTTTACAAGTGAAAAGCTGATTTAGCTGACGATGGAGCAGGGTGATGGCGCTCCAGGGGCCCGCGTCTCTACTCCCCCATGCTACACCCGGAACATTACTGCTCCCAGCGTAGGGTTCGTGGCCAAAGCTACTGACTAAGTTTTCTTTGTAAGACTCTTTCATTCTCTATTTCAAGCCGGTTTATCCCGGCGCTTTCACTGACCCGAATAGTGCGATCTGCACCCGGTGGCTGCCACCACCCGCCTCCGTCTCCACCTTCCGTCCCGAAGGCTAACATTCCAAGAGGTCCAGAACCAGCCCGGCCAAATCGAAGCTCCCGATCTGGCAAGTACCTTCACGCCCAAATCCAGCCTTAAAAAATAATCAAAAAAACACCTTGTTTCGATCTGATACTACTGACCC